>NZ_WYCT01000259.1 GCF_011008945.1 Streptomyces harenosi | reverse complement strand
GGTACAGCAGCGGGCACTGCATGAAGTCACCGGCGCGCGAGGGCGAGAGCGTCGCGGGCGGTACGGCGGCGGGCTCCGGGGCGGTGGCCGTCGCCGCCGCGCCGCTCCCGCCCGCCTCCGTCCACGGTGTCCCCTCGTTCGAAGCGTCTCCCGCGCCTCGCGGGCGGGAGGGTCTCGTGTCGATGGTATGCGGCCCTCGCGTCCCGTTCCGCCCCGGCACCCCCGGCTCCTCCTCCGGCGCACGCCGCACGACCGCGGGTGGGGCGCTGTCGGTGCCGGGCCGTAAGGTCTGTGGGCATGGAGACGAGCATCGAGGGAGTCGTGGAGAGCGCCGGCGGCCCCGCCCCGCGGGTGGAGCCTCCCGCGGCGGCGGGGGCGGCCCGGACGGAGGCGGGCGGGAGCGGCGCGGCGGCGACGGCCACCGCCCCGGAGCCCGCCGCCGTACCGCCCGCGACGCTCTCGCCCTCGCGCGCCGGTGACTTCATGCAGTGCCCGCTGCTGTACCGGTTCCGGGTGATCGACCGCCTTCCGGAGAAGCCGAGCGAGGCGGCGACGCGCGGCACCCTGGTCCACGCGGTGCTGGAGCGGCTCTTCGACGTCCCGGCGGCCGAGCGGACCGCGCCACGCGCCAAGGCGCTCGTCCCGGCCCAGTGGGACCGGCTGCGCGAGAGCCGCCCGGAGGTCGTGGAGCTGTTCGCGGACGACCCGGACGGCGAGCGGCTGGCGCGCTGGCTCGCCGAGGCGGAGCGGCTGGTCGAGCGCTGGTTCAGCCTGGAGGACCCGAGCCGCCTGGAGCCGGCCGAGCGGGAGCTGTTCGTCGAGGCGGAGCTGGAGTCGGGGCTGCGGCTGCGCGGCATCATCGACCGGGTCGACGTGGCGCCCACGGGCGAGGTGCGGATCGTCGACTACAAGACGGGCAAGGCGCCCCGGCCGCAGTACACGGAGGGCGCGCTGTTCCAGATGAAGTTCTACGCCCTGGTGGTGTGGCGGCTGAAGAAGGTCGTGCCGCGGCGGCTTCAGCTCGTCTACCTCGGCAGCGGTGACGTGCTGACGTACGACCCGGTCCCCGCCGACCTGGAGCGGATCGAGCGCAAGCTGCTGGCCCTGTGGGACGCGATCCGGCTGGCGACCGAGACCGGCGACTGGCGGCCGCGGCCCACCAAGCTCTGCGGCTGGTGCGACCACCAGGCGCACTGCCCGGAGTTCGGCGGCACTCCCCCGCCCTATCCGCTGCCCGTGCGCCCGGCCGCCGCCGGTGCGGGCGGCTGAGCCGTCAGGCACCGGCCGGCGGGCGCCCCTGCGGCGGGACGGCCCCCGCCCGCAGGGCAGAATGGGGCCGGACTAGCGAAGGAGACTTACGTGGCCATCCGCGTCCTACTGGTCGACGACCAGCCGCTGCTGCGTACGGGCTTCCGCATGATCCTGGAGGCGGAGCAGGACATCGCGGTCGTCGGCGAGGCCGGTGACGGCCTCCAGGCCCTCGACCAGGTGCGGGCGCTCCAGCCCGACGTGGTCCTGATGGACATCCGCATGCCGCGGATGGACGGTGTGGAGGCGACCCGGCAGATCACCGGCCCCGGGCGGGACGGCCCGGCGAAGGTGCTGGTGCTGACCACCTTCGACCTCGACGAGTACGTGGTGGAGGCGCTGCGGGCCGGCGCCAGCGGCTTCCTGCTGAAGGACGCCCCGGCGGCCGAACTGGTGCAGGCGATCCGCGTGGTCGCCGCCGGTGAGGCGATGCTCGCGCCGAGCATCACCCGGCGGCTGCTCGACAAGTACGCCACGCATCTGCCCTCCGGTGACGAGCCGGTGCCGGACACCCTGCACACCCTCACGGACCGTGAGGTGGAGGTGCTGAAGCTGGTGGCGCGCGGTCTGTCCAACGCCGAGATCGCCGCCGATCTCTTCGTCAGCGAGACCACCGTGAAGACCCATGTGGGGCATGTGCTGACCAAGCTGGGGCTGCGCGACCGCGTGCAGGCCGCCGTGTACGCGTACGAGAGCGGGCTGGTGCGTCCCGGGGCGCAGTAGGCCCGCGCCCGCCGTACGACGCGCGAAGGGCGCCCCCGGCCGGGGGGCGCCCTTCGCGCGTCGTACGGCGGGCCGTCAGTCCTTGCTGAGTTCCCAGAACCGGAAGACGGTGGAGGCGTCGAGGCAGTACTCCAGGCCGTAGACGTGGTCGCGCACGACCGCGTACTGCTTGGCCTGCCAGACGGGCAGGACGGGGATGTCCTCGGCGACGATGTTCTGCAGGCGGCCGAACTCCTCCTCGGTCGCGGAGCGGTCGCTCTCGGCGGCGGTGCGCGGCAGCAGGGTGCCGGTGATCGCGCCGGCGGCGTAGTTGTTGCCCAGCACGTTGCCCTTGCCGAAGAAGGGGGCCGTGAAGTTGTCGGGGTCCGGGTAGTCGGGGATCCAGCCCTTCACGTAGACGCCGTACTTGCCGGCGGCTATGTCCTTCTCGTACTGCTCGAAGGGGACCGACTTCATCTCGGCGTCGAACAGGCCGCTCGCGTTGAGCTGGCCGGCGATGGCCTGCAGTTCCTGGTCGGTGGCCGGGCCGTAGCGGGACGGGGTCGACCACAGGGTCAGCTCGACCTTGTCGGTGATGCCGTCGGCGCGCAGGGCGGCGGCGGCCTTCTCCTTGGAGGGGCGGGCGCCGTAGGTGTCGAAGAAGGCCGTGTTGTGCCCGGCGATGCCGGCCGGGATGATCGAGTACAGCGGGGTGGCCGTGCCCTGGTAGACGTCCTGGATGAGGGCCTCGCGGTCCAGCAGATGGGCGATGGCCCGGCGGACGCCGGGCTTGCCGGCCACCGGGTCGTCCATGTTGAAGACGAGGTGCTGGACCTCGGCGCTGCTGCCCTCGACGATCTCGACGCCGGAGCCGTCGCCGGTCTTCTGGAGGTCGGCGATGTCGCTGGCGGTCAGGCCGCGGTAGGCGACGTCGACGTCGCCGTCCAGGAGGGACTGCTTCAGCTTGCTCTGGTCGCCGTGGAAGAACTTGAGCGTCACGCCCGTGTTCTGGACCTCGGCGCCGCCCTTGTAGTGCTCGTTCACCGAGAAGACGGCCTGGTCCTCACCGAAGGAGTCCAGTCGGTAGGGCCCGGAGCCGACCGCCTTGCCGTCCTTGCGCAGCCCGTCGGCGTCGTACTGGCGGTGGTCGACGATGGAACCGGCACCGGAGGCGATCTTGCTGGGGAAGGTGGCGTCCGGCGTGTTGAGGTGGAAGACGACCGTCCTGGCGTCCGGGGTCTCGACCTCCTCCAGCGTGCTGAACATGACGGCGGGACCGGCGCCGTCCTTGATCTTCAGCACGCGGTCGAAGGAGAACTTCACGTCCTTCGAGGTGAGCGGGTCGCCGTTGCTGAACTTCAGCCCGTCCTTGAGCGTGCACCGGTAGACCTGGGCCCGTGTGTCGGTGAAGGCACAGGACTCGGCGGCCTCCGGTTCCGGCTGCGTGCCCCCCTTGGGGAAGCTGAGCAGCGACTGGAAGACGTTGTTGAACAGCAGCCAGGAGCCCGGGTCGTAGCCGGAGGCGGGGTCGGTGGCCAGGACGTCGTCGGACATGCCGACGACGATCGAGGAGCCGTCGGCCCCGCTGTCGCCGTTCTCCGTACCGCAGCCGGTCAGCAGGCCGGAGGCGAGCCCCGCCACGATCGGCAGGACCGGCCAGTGGTTGCGCAGGTTCACGTGCTGTGCCTTGTCGTCGGTGAGTCGAGTCACCGGGGCCGTCGTCCGCGGCCCCGGCGGCGGGAAGGCGTCAGCCGCTCACTCCGCGGCCGAGCTCCCACAGCTGAAGGGTGGAGGAGGAGTTCAGGGCGTACGCGGTGCCGGTGATGTCGTCCCGCGCGGCGACGTACTGCTTGCCCTGCCACAGCGGCAGCACCGGTACCTCGTCGGCGACGATGTCCTGCATCCTCGTCACGCTCTCCACGGCGGACAGCCGGTCGGCCTCGCGCCGGGACTCCGGGATGAGGGTCTTGCGGATCTCGCTGTTGACGTACGGCGAGCTGAGGAAGTTGTCGGCGTCGAGGAACGGGGCGAGGAAGTTGTCGGCGTCGGGGAAGTCGGGGAACCAGCCCATGCCGTAGACCGCGTACTCGCCCTTCTGCTCGGCGGGGCGGAAGGTCTTCCAGGGGGTGCCCTCGATGGTGACGTCGAACAGGCCGCTGTCGTTGAGCTGCCTCTTCAGTTCCTCGAACTCCAGCTCGGTGACCGAGCCGTAGTGGTCGGTGGTGTAGTGCAGCGTCAGCTTCACCGGGATGCCGACGTCGGCCTGCTCCAGCAGGGACCTGGCCTTGTCCGCGCTCGGGTCGCCGTACGTGTTGAAGAACGAGTTGGAGTGGCCGGTGATCGTGGCCGGCACGAGGGAGTACAGCGGCTCGGCCTGGGAACCGTAGACCCGGGAGATCAGCTCGCTGCGGTTGATGGTCTGGGCCATGGCCTGGCGGACGGCCTTGTCCTCGACCTCCGGCGCCTTGGTGTTGAAGGCCAGGTAGCGGATCTCCAGGCCGGGCATCTCCACCAGGTCGACGGTGTCGTCGGAGGCGTTCGACAACTCCCTGACCTGCTCCGGCGTCATGGCACGGGTCATCAGGTCGATGTCGCCGCGCTTCAGCGCGGTGCCCATGGCGTCGGCGTCCTCGAAGGACACCATCTCCACCTTGTCGTTGTTCACCGTCAAGGTCCCCTTGTAGCCGGGGTTCTTGGTGAAGACGGCCTTGACCAGTTCGTCGCCCTCGACTTCGGCCTGCACGGTGTACGGGCCCGAGCCGTCCACCTCGAATCCCTCGCGCAGCTTGTCCTTGGCGTAGTCGTCGGGGTTGACGATGCCCGCGACCGGGGTGGACAGCTTGAAGGGGAAGGTGGCGTCGGCGGTCTTGAGGTGGAAGACCACCTCCCGCTCGCCCTGCGTCTCGATGGTGTCGATGGTGGACAGCAGGCCGGCCACACCGCTGTCGGTCTTCAGGGAACGCGCGCGGTCGATCGAGTACTTCACGTCGGCCGCGGTGACCGGGTCGCCGGAGGCGAACGTCAGGCCGTCGCGCAGGGTGCAGGCATAGCGTTCGTTGCCGGTGTCGGTGAAGCCGCACTTCTCGGCGGCCTCGGGTACCGGCTCCCCCTCCCCGCGGGGCTGGACCATCAGGGTCTGGACAGTCTGGCGCAGTATGTTCCAGCTCCCGACGTCGTAGGCGAAGGCCGGGTCGAGGGGCGCGGGGGCAGCCTTCGAGGCGGTGAACCGGTCCGTGGTGCCGACGACGATCGCGTCACCGTCGCCGCTGCCGCCGTCCGATCCGCCGCACGCGGCGAGCACCGGGGCGAGCAGACCGATGACGGCCGGCAGCACCAAAGTCTTGCGGTTCATGCTCGGGTTACTCCAGGACTGTCGGGTCCGTGTATCCGGCATGCAGGGGTGGCGCAGCGGATCACGGGGAGGTGGGGGTGATGTTCTCGCGACGAGATTAGTCCGCGCCCGCAGTACGGTTCGCGGGCACCGAAGTTGAGACCCCATCACGCAGCGAAACCGGGTGCGGACAGTCCGAAAACCCGACAGGGGAAGGATTGGCGCAGGATCTCACCAATCGGGACACATGGGCACGCCGACAGCCCCCCAGGGGCGACCCCCAGCACACGCGGGACGACCTGTCGACCCCTTCTCGCGTGGCGAACGTCACAATGCGCCCCGGGTGGGCGGCCGCCGGAACGCGCCGGCCCCGGCGGCCGGGAATTCCCTCTTCGGGTCACCCCGTGATCTCCCGGATGGGGGTACCCGGAATTCCCGCCTTAACACCGCCGTACGCTGGGTGAACGTCTAGCGCATTTACGTCATCAGCCCGCGCAGAAATGCCAGGTCGACCTCTTCCAGCGAGGTCACGACCGTGCGCCGGGGCGCCGGGGCGAGGGGGGCGACGGACGGCACGGCCACCACGCGGCAGCCCGCGGCCTCCGCGGCGGCGACCCCGGTCGCGGTGTCCTCGACGACCGCGCAGGCCACCGGGTCGACGCCCAGTCCGGCGGCGGCGGTCAGATAGGGATCGGGGTGGGGCTTGGTGCGCGGCACCTCGTCGCCGGCGACCGACAGCGCGAAGTGGTGCGCGCCCAGCGTCGCCAGCACCCGGTCGATGATCCGGCGGTGCGAGGCGGACACCAGTGCGGTGGGAACGCGGTGCTCGTGCAGCTCCGCGAGCAGCCGGGCGGCTCCCGGCATCAGCGGCAGCGACCGCTCGATGCGCTCCTCGAAGCCCTTGTTGAGCAGCACCGTGAGTTCGGGGAGGGTGATGGCGGCGCCGGTGGCCTCGATCAGGAACCCCGCGCTGCGGCTCATCGGGCCCCCGACCACGACATGGCGCCACGACTCGTCGAGCGTGTGCCCGAGGGAGGCGAAGACCTCCACCTCGACGTCCCACCAGAAGCCCTCGGTGTCCACCAGGGTGCCGTCCATGTCGAGGAGCACGGCCTGAAGGGCACTGCCGTCGGCGGTCCGGACCTTTCCCGGCCGGGCGGAGCCGACCGTTCCGGAAAGGGTTCCGAGCGCGGGCACCGTACTGGTCATCCACGTACCTCCTTGAGGGACGATCAGGCCGGCTCCCGGGTGGGAGCCGGCCTGCGGTGGACCGACCAGTGTACGACGTGCGCGGACGGAACGCCCGCGGTGAGCCCTGTGCCCCGGAGCACACGGCTCACGCGGGCCGCCGGGCCGACGCGCGCCCCTCCCCCGGACGCCTCAGCGGGCGTTGAAGTACTTCGCCTCGGGGTGGTGGATCACGATGGCGTCGGTGGACTGCTCGGGGTGGAGCTGGAACTCCTCCGACAGGTGGACGCCGATGCGCTCCGGCCGGAGCAGATCGGCGATCTTGGCGCGGTCCTCCAGGTCGGGGCAGGCGCCGTAGCCGAGGGAGAAGCGGGCGCCGCGGTACTTCAGCTCGAACATGCCCTGCATCTCCTGCGGGTCCTCGCCCGCGAAGCCCAGTTCGGCGCGCACGCGCGCGTGCCAGTACTCGGCGAGCGCCTCGGCCAACTGCACGGACAGGCCGTGCAGTTCGAGGTAGTCCCGGTAGGCGTTGGACTCGAACAGGCGAGCGGTCTCCGCGCCGATCCGGGAGCCGACGGTGACGACCTGGAAGCCCACGACGTCCCGCTCGCCGGACTCCTCCGGGCGGAAGAAGTCGGCCAGGCACAGGCGCCGGCCGCGCCGCTGGCGGGGGAAGGTGAAGCGGGTGCGCTCGTTGCCCCCCTCGTCCAGGACGATCAGGTCGTCGTCCTTGGACACGCACGGGAAGTAGCCGTAGACGACGGCCGCTTCCAGCAGGTTCTCGGTCTGCAGGCGGTCCAGCAGACCGCGCAGCCGGGGCCGTCCCTCGGTCTCGACCAGCTCCTCGTACGTCGGCCCCTCGCCGGTGCGGGCCTGCTTCAGGCCCCACTGGCCCTTGAACAGGGCGCCTTCGTCGAGCCAGCTCGCGTACTCCTTGAGCTGGATGCCCTTGACCACCCGCGTGCCCCAGAACGGGGGCTCGGGCACCGGGTTGTCGGTGGCCACGTCGGACCGCACGTGCCCGGCCTCGGGCCGCTCCTCGACCACGGCCGTCGCCGCCGCCCTGACCCGGCGCTGCCTCAGCTCCGGCAGCTTGGCGCCGGGCACGCCCCGCTTGATGCCGATGAGGGCGTCCATCAGGCGCAGGCCCTCGAACGCGTCGCGGGCGTAGCGGACTTCGCCTTCGTAGATCTCGTGCAGGTCCTGCTCGACGTAGGCGCGGGTGAGGGCCGCGCCGCCGAGGATGACCGGGAACCGGGCCGCCAGACCGCGCTGGTTGAGCTCCTCCAGGTTCTCCTTCATGATCACCGTGGACTTCACCAGCAGCCCGGACATGCCGATGACGTCGGCCCGGTGCTCCTCGGCGGCCTCCAGGATCGCCGAGACCGGCTGCTTGATGCCGAGGTTGACGACGTTGTAGCCGTTGTTGGACAGGATGATGTCGACGAGGTTCTTGCCGATGTCGTGGACGTCGCCGCGCACGGTGGCCAGCACGATCGTGCCCTTGCCCGCCTCGTCCGTCTTCTCCATGTGCGGCTCGAGGTAGGCCACCGCGGTCTTCATCACCTCGGCGGACTGGAGCACGAACGGCAACTGCATCTGGCCGGAGCCGAACAGCTCGCCGACCACCTTCATGCCGTCCAGCAGGACCTCGTTGACGATCTCCAGTGCGGGCCGCTGGGCGAGGGCCTCGTCCAGGTCGGCCTCCAGGCCGTTGCGCTCGCCGTCGATGATGCGGCGCTTGAGGCGCTCCTCCAGCGGCAGGGCGGCCAGCTCCTCGGCCTTGGACGCCTTCAGCGACTTGGCGGTGGCGCCCTCGAACAGCTCCATGAGCTTTTGCAGGGGGTCGTAGCCCTCGCGGCGGCGGTCGTAGATCAGGTCCAGCGCCGTGCCGACCTGCTCCTCGTCGAAGCGGGCGATCGGCAGGATCTTGGAGGCGTGGACGATCGCGGAGTCCAGGCCGGCCTTCACGCACTCGTCCAGGAAGACCGAGTTGAGCAGGATGCGGGCGGCCGGGTTGAGGCCGAAGGAGATGTTCGACAGACCCAGCGTGGTCTGTACCTTCGGGTGGCGGCGCTTGAGCTCGCGGATCGCCTCGATGGTGGCGATGCCGTCCTTGCGGGACTCCTCCTGACCGGTACAGATGGTGAAGGTCAGGCAGTCGACGAGGATGTCCTCCTCGCGGATGCCCCAGGTGCCGGTCAGGTCCGCGATCAGCCGCTCGGCGATCTCGACCTTCTTCTCGGCGGTGCGGGCCTGGCCCTCCTCGTCGATGGTCAGCGCGATCAGCGCCGCGCCGTGCTCCCTGGCCAGCTCGGTCACCTTGGCGAAGCGCGACTCGGGCCCGTCGCCGTCCTCGTAGTTCACCGAGTTGATCACCGCGCGGCCGCCCAGCTTCTCCAGGCCCGCCCGCAGGACCTCCACCTCGGTGGAGTCCAGCACGATCGGCAGGGTGGAGGCGGTGGCGAAGCGGCCGGCCAGCTCCCGCATGTCGGCCACGCCGTCGCGGCCCACGTAGTCCACGCACAGGTCGAGCATGTGCGCGCCCTCGCGGATCTGCTCGCGGGCCATCTCCACGCAGTCGTCCCAGCGGCCCTCGAGCATGGCCTCGCGGAACTTCTTGGAGCCGTTGGCGTTGGTGCGCTCGCCGATCGCCAGGTAGGAGGTGTCCTGCCGGAACGGCACGCTCTGGTAGAGGGAGGCCGCGCCCGGCTCCGGCCGCGGGTCCCGGGCCGGCGGGGTGACCCCGCGGACGCGCTCCACGACCTGCCGCAGGTGCTCGGGGGTCGTACCGCAGCAGCCGCCGACCAGGGACAGGCCGTACTCGCGGACGAAGGTCTCCTGCGCGTCCGCCAGCTCCGGCGCCGTCAGCGGGTAGTGGGCGCCGTCCTTGCCCAGGACCGGCAGCCCGGCGTTGGGCATGCACGACAGCGGGATGCGCGAGTGGCGCGAGAGGTAGCGCAGGTGCTCGCTCATCTCGGCGGGGCCGGTCGCGCAGTTCAGGCCGATCATGTCGATGCCGAGCGGCTCCAGCGCGGTCAGGGCCGCGCCGATCTCCGAGCCCAGCAGCATGGTGCCGGTCGTCTCGACGGTCACCGACACGATCAGCGGGGCGTCCAGGCCGGCGGTCCGCAGGGCGCGGCGGGCGCCGAGCACGGCCGCCTTGGTCTGCAGCAGGTCCTGCGTGGTCTCCACCAGCAGCGCGTCGGCGCCGCCCGCGAGCAGGCCCTCGGCGTTCTGCTGGTAGGCGTCGCGCAGGGTGGTGTACGGCGCGTGGCCGAGGGTGGGCAGCTTGGTGCCGGGGCCCATGGAGCCCAGCACCCAGCGCGGGCGGCCGTCGCCGGCCGTGAACTCGTCGGCCACCTCGCGGGCCACCCGGGCCCCGGCCTCGGACAGCTCGTACACCCGGTCGGAGATGTCGTACTCGCCGAGCGCGGAGTGGTTGGCGCCGAAGGTGTTGGTCTCGACGCAGTCGACTCCGGCGGCGTAGTACGCCTCGTGGACCGAGCGGACGATGTCGGGCCGGGTCAGGTTCAGAACCTCGTTGCACCCCTCGAGCTGCTGGAAGTCGTCCAGCGAGGGGTTCTGCGCCTGGAGCATGGTGCCCATCGCCCCGTCGGCGACCACCACTCGGGTGGCGAGCGCCTCTCGCAGGGCGGACACGCGGGACCGGCTGTCGGCGGACGGAGTGGACGGCGACGAGGCCATGAAGGGGCTCCCTTGGATGCGACGGCTGTCGGCTTTGCGTCCCCCGGCATACGTCCGGGCGGACGTCGCGGGGGAAAGCGCACGCGGCCAGGGTAGCCGGGACCGCGGTCGGATGGTCAGGGCGTCCACGGGACGGACGAGGGCGGACGGGCGGATCGGGACCGGAAGCGGCCCCGGCGCGTAGACGGACCGCGGGCCGGTCACCGCGGCGGCGGCCTGCGCGGGCGGGGCGGACGCTGTCTCTTA
>NZ_WYCT01000258.1 GCF_011008945.1 Streptomyces harenosi | reverse complement strand
GGCCCGCCCGATACGCACCGGTGACACGCCGTACCCGCCGCGCCGGGCCGGACGCGGGACGGGAACCCGGTCCGGCAGGCGACGCGCCGGCACGACCGCGCCGGACACCGGGCTCCGGCCCGGCCGTCGCGCGGGGCGGCGACCGCCATAGCGCAGAGGCCGCGGCGCTGCGAGGGAGCCGACCCGGGCACCACACGAACAGGTGGCGGTATACACCGTTCGGGTGAAGTGGCTCCCGGGGTGCCGACCGAGGGCTGGAGACTCCCAGGGGTCTTCTTCCGAAGCCTCGACGTTCCGACGTTCCGACGTTCCGACCACGCACCGCGAGGAGCTCCATGGCCGAGCTGGCTCAAGCCGTCGCCGTCATCGGCACCGCCTGCCGACTGCCGGGTGGCATCAACGACCTGGACGGACTCTGGACCGCTCTGGTCAAGGGGGAAGACCTGGTCGGGGAGGTCCCACCGGACCGGTTCGACGCGGCGGACTTCCTGGACGGCGGCCGGCGCCGGCCCGGACGGACCTACACCGTGGCCGGCGGCTTCCTGCCCGACATCCAGGGCTTCGACTGCGCGTACTTCCGCGGCATCTCCCCGCGCGAGGCGCAGCACATGGACCCGCAGCAGCGGATGCTGCTGGAGCTGGCGGTCGAGGCGCTGGACGACGCCGGCGTGGACCCCGCGGCCTGCGCGGGGTCCGACGGGGCCGTCTTCGTCGGCTGTTCCAGCCACGACTTCGGACGCCTCGCGCAGGCGAATCCCGCCAAGGGCGATGTGCACTCGATGACGGGCATCGCCCTGGCCAACACCGCCAACCGGGTCTCGCACCTGCTGGACTGGCACGGGGAGAGCTTCGCGCTCGACACCGCCTGCTCCTCGGCACTGACCGCGGTGCACCGGGCGTACGAGCACCTGTGTGCCGGCCGCGCCCGGCTGGCCCTGGCCGGCGGTGTCAACATCCTGCTCGACCCGCGGGTGTTCGCCGGGTTCTCCGCCGCGTCGATGCTCTCGCCCACGGGCCGCTGCCGGGCCTTCTCCGCGGACGCCGACGGCTACGTCCGCTCCGAGGGCGGCGGCCTGCTGCTGCTCAAACGGCTGCCCGATGCCCTGGCCGACGGCGACCGCGTCCACGCGGTGATCCTCGGCAGCGGCGCCAACAACGACGGCCGCACCCCGGGCATCGCCCTGCCCAACGGCGAGGCGCAGCGCAGCCTTCTGACGGCCGCCTACGAGGCGGCGTCGGTGCATCCGGACCGTCTCGTCTACATGGAGGCCCACGGGACGGGCACCGCGATCGGCGACCCCGTCGAGTGCGAGGCCATCGGCCGGGCACTCGGGCGCCGCCGCACCGTCGGACCGCTGCCCATCGGCTCGGTGAAGACCAATCTGGGGCACCTGGAACCGGCCTCCGGGGTGCCCGGCCTGCTGAAGGCCATCCTGGTGCTGCGCCACGGCCTGGTGCCGCCCACCCTGCACGCCGAGCCGCTGAACCCGCGCATCGGCTTCCCCGGCCTCAACCTCAGCCCCACCGTCCGGCCGCAGCGCGTGGAGGTGTCCCCCGACGCCGTGGTCGGCGTCAACTCCTTCGGTTTCGGCGGCGCCAACGCCCATGTGCTGCTGGGCCCCGCCCCGTCCGTTCCCACCCCGCGGGCGGCGGGCCGGGGCCCGCTGCCCGTCATGGTCACCGCCCGCGGCCAGGGCGCCCTCGCCGAGGCGTGCGACCGGCTGGCGGAGCGACTGGAGGAAGCCGATCCCAGCACCTTCTACGGCATCGCCCACACCACGACGCGCCGCCGGGCCCGGCACGACCACCGCGCCGTGGTGCTGGCCGAGACCGGGCGGGAGGCGGCGGCCGCGCTGACCGCGGCCGCCCGCGGGGCGCGCCCGGCGCCCGGCTCGGCCACGGCCAGGGCGGTGGCGCACGGCCGGGTGGCGTTCGCCTTCTGCGGGAACGGGGCCCAGTGGCCCGGCATGGGCGCCGAGTTGCTGCGTACCGAGGCGGTCTTCCGGCGGGCCGTGCAGCGCGTGGCGGGCGTCCTCGACGAGCTGCTGGGCTGGCCGGTCCTCGACACGATGGCGGCGGGCGACGCGCAGCGGCTGAAGTCCACCGAGGTGGCGCAGCCGTTGCTCTTCGCCTACCAGCTCGGCGTGGTCGAGGTGCTCCGCGCGCACGGCGTACGGCCCCAGGCCGTCGTCGGGCACAGCGTCGGCGAGATCGCCGCGGCCTGTGTGGCCGGAGCGCTCGACCTGGAATCCGCCGCCCGGGTGGTCGCCGCGCGGAGCCGGGCCCAGGAGGCCACGGCCGGCACGGGACGCATGGCGGCCGTCGGACTGTCCGAGGAGGAACTGACGGCCGAGCTCGCGCAGTACGACGGGCGGCTCGAACTGGCCGGTGTCAACAGCGGCACCGACACCACGGTCGCCGGACGCGCCGCCGACGTGGCACTCCTCGGGGAACGCCTGCGCGAACGCGGGGTGTTCGCGCGCGAGCTGGATCTCGACTACGCGTTCCACAGCGCCGCCATGGACCCCATCGGGCCGACTCTGCTCACCGGCCTGGCGGAGCTGCGCTCCACGGCGCCCGCCCTGCCGTTCGCCTCCACGGTGACCGGCCGGCTCCTGGACACCGGGCCGCTGGACGCCGAGTACTGGTGGCGCAACGTCCGCGAGCCGGTGCGGTTCGCCCCCGCCGTCGAGGCCCTGGCCGCCGAGGACTTCGACGTCTTCGTCGAGATCGGCCCGCACTCCGTCCTCGGCCCCTACCTGCGCCGCCTCACCCAGGGCGGCTCCTCGCCCGCCGCCGTGGTGAAGACGGGCTCCCGGCGCGCCGACGGCCCGGCCGCCCTGCGGGGAACCGTCGCCCACCTCCTGGCCGCCGGCGCCGCGGTCGACACCGACGCGCACTTCCCCCGGCCGGTGCCGCCGGTGGACCTGCCCCCCTACCCCTGGCAGCGGGAGCGGTACTGGGACGCCGAGCCGAGCTGGTGGTCCGGCATCGCCGGCGACGGCGTATCCCTGCACCCGCTGCTCGGCCAGCGCGCCGTCACGGCCGGGCCCGCCTGGCACGGCGTACTGAGCACGGTCCGCAGCCCGTGGCTGTCCGAGCACCGGGTCGGCCCGACCACCGTGCTCCCCGCCACCGGATACCTGGAAGCCGCACTCGCCGCCGGTCACCGGTTCCTCGACACGACCGCCCTGGAGGTCACCGACCTCACCCTCACCAGCGCCTGCGTCCTGCCCGGCGAGGACAGCACCGACGACCTGCTGCTCCAGACCACCCTGGAACCGCGGACCGGCAGCGTGACCATCGCCAGCCGCACCGGAGCGAACGCGCCCTGGCAGCACCACGCGCAGGGACGGGTACGCCGCCTCCTGCGCCCGGAGCCCGCCCCCCTCGACCTGGCCGCGCTGCGCGGCGCCCTCCGCCCCGACCCGGTGCCCGCCGACGTCCACTACCAGGGCCTGGCCGCCACCGGCATCACGCACGGTCCGGCCTTCCAGGTCCTCACCGAGTTCCGGCTGGGGGAGGGGGAACTGCTCGCCTCCTACCGTACGGACCAGAGCGCGCAGGGCTACCTCGCCCACCCGGTGGTGACCGACGGCGCCCTCCAGGCCGGAGCCCCGCTCCTGGCCGGGACGGCGGGGAACGCGCTCTTCCTGCCCGCCGAGCTCAGGGCCGTGCGCCTGTGGCACCCGCCGGCGGCCGAGGGCCACCTGCATCTGCGGCTCGCCACGGCGACCGGCCGGGAAGCCGTCTGGGACGTCACGCTGACCGACCGGGACGGCCGGGTCTGCATGGAACTGGAGGGCTGCCGGCTGCGCCGGTTCGACCAGCACGGCGGCACCCCCGCCGCGGTGCAGGAACTCGTCCTCCGCGCGGCGCCACGGGGCGCGTGCGCGCCGGTGCGGCTGCCCGCTCCCGCCGAGCTGATGGCACGGACGGCCGCCGCCCGGGCGCGCCTGCGCGACCGCATCGACGACCGCTACGCAGAGGTGACGGCCCGGACCGGGGAGATCGCCGCGCTGTTCTCCCGCCGCGCCGTCGAAGCGCTCCTGCCGGGCACAACCGGCTTCGGCCTCGACGACCTGTGCCGAGCCGGCGCGCTGCCGAAGTACCGGCCCTACCTGCGCCGGCTGGCCGGGACCATGTGCGCGTTCGGCTTCGCCGAGCGGGACGGCCGGGAGCGCTGGCGGCTGACCGGGCAGCCGGCCGCCACCGACCCGCTGGAGCGGATCCGCTCCCTTCTGGCCGACCTGCCCGAGTCGCTCACCCTGACCCTGCCGGGGCTGCGCTGCGGGCTGCGGCTCGCCCGGCTGCTGCGGGGCGAGGAGGACCCCCGCGAAGTCCTCTTCGCCGAGGCCGACCAGCACTTCCTCACCCAGCTCTACGGCAACGCACCCCACCTGCGCCTGCACAACGCCTACGCCGGGGAACTGCTGGGCGCGATGGCCGGGCACTGGCCCGCCGACCGGCCGCTGCGCGTCCTCGAAGTGGGGGCCGGCACCGGCGGCATGACCGGCGCGCTGCTGCCCGTACTGCCCCCCGAGCGCACCCGCTACCTGTTCACCGACCGCTCGGCCGGCTTCCTGGCGAAGGCGAAGGCCCGCTTCGCCGCCTACGACTTCGTCGACTACACCACCTTCGACCTCGACCGCGACCCCGCCGACCAGGGCATGGGGGCGGACCGGTTCGACGTGGTGATCGCCGCCAACGCGCTGCACACCGCCCGGGACCTGGCCGCCGCCGTCGACCGGCTCGCCGCGATGCTCGCCGACGGCGGCATGCTGCTGGCGCTGGAGAGCCACGACAGCGACTGGGTCTCCACCTTCTTCGGCGTACTGGACGACTACTGGGACTACACCGACACCGGCCTGCGGCAGGACTCTTCCCTCCTGACCCGCGAGCAGTGGAAGGCGCTGCTCGGCTCCCGCGGATTCGACGCCGTGGCCTGCACCGGGGAAGCGCCGGACGCACCACGCGCGAGCGACTCGGTGATCCTCGCCCGGCGCGCCGCCGCACCCGCCGCCTGCCCCCCGCCCGCCACCGCGCCGCGGCCGGACGGCCGGTGGCTGGTGGCGGGGAGCCCCTCCGACGCGCTCTGCGGCCGGATCGCCGCGGCGCTCGGCGCCCCGGCCCGCACGCTGGAAGACCCGGACTGGGCCGCCACGGTGCCGTCCGGAGCCGACGCCCGCGTGAGCGTGGCCCTGCTCCTGGACCCCGCCGCCCCGGCGCCCGACCCGGCCGCCGCCCTCGCCCGTGCCGCCTGCCGCGTCCGGGACGTGGCGGCCGCCCTCGGGGCCTGCCGGGAAGCCTCGCTCTGGCTCGTCCTGCCCCCGACCGGGATCTTTCCCGCCCCGGAACGCCCCCAGGCTCCCGAGGCGGCCGCCCTGTGGGCGCTCGGCCGCACCGTCGCCAGCGAGTACCCCGCCATCGAGGTCAGGATGATCTCGATGGAGCGCTCGGAAGACCCGGACCGGGACGCGGAGCGGCTGCTCGCCGAGGTGCTCGGCCCAGGAGAGGAGAGGGAGATCGTCCTGACCGGAGCCGGCCGCTTCGTCCCCCGGTTCACCGCGGCCGCGCCCCCGGTACGCCGGCAGACCGGCGGATACCGGCTGAGCCTGCGCGACCCCGGCATGACCCACCGCCTGGTCTGGGAACCGCAGGACGTCCCCGCCCCCGCGGCGGGCGAGGTGCTGGTCGCCGTACGGGCCGCCGCCCTGAACTACCGTGACGTGATGCTCGCCACCGGGCTGATCCCGGACGACCAGCCGGTACCCGGCCTCGGCGGCCCCGCCCTGGGGCTGGAGGGCGCCGGTGAAGTGGTCGCCGTCGGAGCGGGGGTGACCGGACTGGCCCCCGGGGACCGCGTCTTCGGCAGCGGAGCCGGCTGGTTCGCCTCGCACGTCGCCGTCCGGGCCGGCCAACTGGGCCGCATCCCGCGGGGGATGTCCTTCGCCGAGGCGGCCACCCTGCCCGCGGTCTTCCTCACCGTCCAGTACGGGCTGGAGCGTCTGGCCCGCCTGCGCGCCGGAGAGCGCGTGCTGGTCCACGGGGCCGCCGGGGGAGTGGGCCTGGCCGCCCTGCAGTACGCCTGGTCCGTGGGCGCCGAGGTCATCGCGACCGCGGGTACCCCGGCCAAGCGGGACGTGCTGCGGATGCTCGGTGTGCGGCACGTCCTGAACTCGCGGGACCTGCGCTTCGCCGAGGACGTCCGTGAGCTGACCGGCGGCCGCGGTGTCGACGTGGTCCTGAACTCGCTCGCGGGCGAGGCCATCGCGCGCGGCCTGGAGGCCTTGAGCCCCGGTGGCCGGTTCGTCGAACTCGGCAAGCGCGACCTCTACGCCAACACACCCGTGCTGCTCGGCCCCTTCCGGCGCAACATCGCCTACTTCGGCGTCGACGTGGCGAGCCTTCCCGCACACCTGCCCGAGGTCGCGGCCGAGGAGTTCACCGAGGTGTGCCGCCGGGTCACCGACGGCCGCTACCGGCCGCTGCCCCACCAGGTCCACCCCGCCGGCGCGGTCTCCGAGGCGTTCCGCTCCCTGCGCCACTCCCAGCACCTGGGAAAGATCGTCATCGAGCTGGGCGAGTCCGTCCCGGTGGAACAGCCGGTGGACCCGGCGGACCCGGACGCCTGCGCCACCTACCTCGTCACCGGAGGACTGAGCGGGCTCGGGGCGGCGCTGGCGGAGCATCTCGTGCGACGGGGAGCCCGGCACCTTCTCCTCGTCGGCCGCCGCGGCGCGGACTCCCCCGAGGCACCGGCGCTGCTGCGACGGCTCACGGCGGCCGGGGCGCGGGTGACGGCGCTCGCCGCGGACGTGGCCGACCGGGAGGCGATGCGGCGGGCGATCCGCGACGCGGACGACGCGGGGCACCCGGTGCGGGGCGTCCTGCACGCGGCGATGGTCCTCGACGACGCCCTGCTCGCCCAGCAGACGCCCGCACGCTTCGAGGCCGTACTGCACCCCAAGGTGCGCGGGGCCGCCGTACTGTCCGAGCTCACCCGCGACCGCGAGCTGGACTTCTTCCACGTGTGCTCCTCGGTGGCCACCCTCGGCGGCAACAAGCTCCAGGGCGCCTACGTCGCCGCCAACGCCTACCTGGAGGCCCTGGTCCGGCAGCGGCGCGCCCACGGCCTGCCAGGGTCCGCCCACGTCCTGGGCGGCGTCGGCGAGACCGGATTCGTCGTGCGGACCGGCTTCGAACAGACGCTGCACCGCATGGGTTTCGGCTCGGTCACCCCGGCGGAGATCTGGCAGGCGTTCGAGAGACAACTGCGGCACGGGCCCGACGTCGCGGTGTTCGGCCGGGTGGACTGGGAAAGGATGGGCCAGTTGCTCGCCGGGCTGAACCGGCCGGCCTTCGCCGCCTGCCGGCAGGCCGCCGGCCGCTCGGGGGCCGGCCGCGCCGAGACGCTGCGCTCCAGGCTCGCCGTGCTCGGCGACGACGAGGCGGTGGAAGCGGTCGCCGCGGAGCTGGCGGCGCTGGTGGCCGAGGTCGCGCAGACCACCCCCGAACGCGTCGACCGCACCTGCAAGCTGGACCAGCTCGGACTCGACTCGCTCATGGTCGTCGAGCTCTCCGTCGCCGTGGACCGCGCCCTGGGATGCAACATCCCCGCGCTGGAGCTGATGGCGGCGAGCTGCCTCGACGATCTCGCGCGCCGGGTCCTGCCGCTGGTCGCCGGGGGCGGCCGATGACCGGGCTGCCGGAGCGCCCGGCGGTGAGACTCGACGAACTGCCGTGGTGGCGGCCGCTGGTGGTGCAGGTCGCCGGCCGGCCCCACCCGGACGACACCGCGCTCGCCGTCTTCGTCCGCCAGCTCACCGCGGCCTTCGAGGAACAGGGCCACGACGTCGTGGAATCGTCGCACGGCGACGTCGACCTGCTGCTGATCGTCGCGCACATCCCCGCGGGCCCGGAGCCCCTGCCCGACCGGGTTCCCGAGCAGAGCCCTCCGCTGAGCGCCCGGACCTGCGCCGAACTGGGACTGCGCGTGGGCTCGCGCCGGACGGTCGTCATCGCCCAGGTCACCGAGCACCTGGCGGGCCTGCGGCACACCGAGGCGGTCGAGACCGGGCGGACGGTGATGGCGCGCACCGCGGCCCCCCGCGTGGTCCTGGTCAACGCGGACGGACGCGAAGCCACCTTGTTCACCCTGGAGGGAGGCCACCCCACCGAGACCGGGCGCCCGGCCGACGGGATCCGCGACCGCCTGGTCACCGCCGCCTGCGCCCGGGACGTCGGCGACCGCTACGACGTGGTCCGCGACGCCCTGCCCGCCACCGCCTGGGCCGCCTCCCCGGCACCGGGGCACCTGGCGGCGGCCGGGCGGCGGATGGGCCGGCTCGGCCTGCTCCCCGAACCGGTCCGCATCGACCGCTACGTCTCGGACGGCCTCGCCTCGCTGTACCGGGAGTACCTCGGCTGGAAGCGGCTCAGCGAGGGCATGCTGTTCCTCTATGACCCCGGCCTCGACGCCGTCGTGGTCACCGCCTCCGGCAGCTGGGACGTCGACAAGCGGGATCTGCGCGAGGACGAGGTCACCGTGGTGCACCCCCTCAGCCGCGGCGACCGCCTGCGGGTCCTCGCCCCGGAAGGGGTCGACCCCAAGGGACCCTCGGTGGAGGCGTGGGAGGTGTGCGCCCTGCTCTCCTCCGTGCCCACGGTCCGTCTCGGACGGTCGGCGGCCGGGCACTGGGTCCTGGACCCCGACGGCGAACGCACGGCCCCGCTCATCCGCGGCGGCGTGCACGCCCACGTGGGAGTGGACCGGGCCGACGCCGCGGTCATCGAGACGGTACCGCCCGACCGGGAGCTGTACCCGTACGGCTTCGGCTGCGGGACCGACCTGATGGCCGACGTGGCAGCCGATACCGTCGCCCGCTCCAGGGCCGTCAACGACCCGGCGGACCCCCGGCTGTACGTCCGCTGGCCGATGCTCTACCACGGCGAGATGGCGGTGGAACTGTGGAAGCCGGGCCTTCCCGACCGCCCGCTGCGGGGACTGCTGGACGCCTACGCCCGTGCCGTCCGCTACACCCCCGACCACGTCGACCAGCCGCTGTAGCACCGGACCGAGGACAGCGCCCATGACATCTCCCACCCCGCCCCCGCCCGTCTCCGGGCACTGGACCGTGCCCGCCGGCGCGGCGAGCACCTTCTCCTGGGAGTACGGCGACGGCCGCGACCGGCTGCTCGCGCTCTACCAGCGCGGGAAGGACCGGCAGTGGGACGCCGTGCGCCGGATCGACTGGGATCTCGAGGTGGACCCCACCGACCCCCTGGGCACCCCCGACGAGGCGCTCCCGCTGTACGGCACCCCGTACTGGGAGCGCCTGGGGCCCGAGCGGCGCGGGGAACTGCGGCAGCACGTCGCCGCCTGGCAGTTCAGCCAGTTCCTGCACGGGGAGCAGGGCGCCATGATCTGCGCCGCCCGGATCGTGGAGACCACGCCCGGCCTGGACGCCAAGTTCTTCGCGGCGACCCAGACCATGGACGAGGCCCGCCACGTCGAGATCTTCTCCCGCTTCCTGCGGGAGAAGATCGGCATGAGCTATCCGGTCGACGACAGCCTGCGCACGCTGCTGGACGACACGCTGCGCGACTCCCGCTGGGACATGCCGTACCTGGGCATGCAGGTCCTCGTCGAGGGCATGGCGCTGGCGGCGTTCGGGCTGCTGAGGGACACCACCCGGCGGCCGCTGCCCCGGCGTCTGCTCGCCTACGTCATGCAGGACGAGGCACGGCACGTGGCCTTCGGGCGCATGGCCCTGCGGGACCACTACCGCGGCCTGACCGCCGCGGAGCTGGCCGAGCGCGAGGAGTTCGTCGTCGAAGGCTGCCATCTGATGCGCAACCGGTTGCGCGGCACCGAAGTGCTGGAGAACTTCGGCGTGCCCCGTGGCGCGGCCCTGCGCATCGCGGAGGAGAACGAACGGCTCGGTGTCTTCCGCCGGGCGCTGTTCTCCCGGATCGCGCCCTGCGTCAGGGACATCGGCCTGTGGAGCCCCGAGGTGCAGGAGGCGTTCGCCGGACTGTGCGACGGGGACGTCCGGGGAAGCGACCTGGACCGGCTGATGCGCCAGGACGACGAGATCGCCGAGGCGCTGGACGCGCGCCGGTTCGCCGCCGAGGAGAGGGCCCGCGCCGCGGAGATCGACGAGATGATCACCGAGGGAGCGGACCCGGACCGGTAGGCGCCGGCGCGTCCGCGCCGTACGCCCCCGGGGGAGGCCGCGCAGCCGCCGGAAGGACACCGGGTCGGTCTCGGGCCCGGCCGGGGACGAGCGCGGGGTTGCCGGACGCGGGGGCCGCGCCCGAGGGGCCCCGGCGGCGGGCCGCTTGACGGTCTGCGGCGACGGTGACGGGCGCGGCGCCCGGCGGGCCCCGTCGCCGTCGCGTGACGCCCCCACACCGCCGATCTGCCCCCGGCACCGTCGAAACGCGCCCCCGGCCCTCGTCCCCGTACCTGTCTCTTATACCCATCTGACGCTGCCGACGAAGCTAGAAG
>NZ_WYCT01000257.1 GCF_011008945.1 Streptomyces harenosi | reverse complement strand
TTTAGCGAGTGTCTCGTGGGCGCGGGGCACGGCGGGAAGGTGGGCCAGGACTCTCCACCGGAGCCCGCCCTCGGCACGCTGCCGCCCGGGGAGTCCGAGACGTGGGCGTAGGCGCAGGCGTCGGCCCGCGCCGCGCCGGCCGGTGCCCCGGCGAGCGTGAACGTGAGCGTCACCAGGGCCAGCAGCCGGCCGGCGGGGACGGAGCGGGTCGCTTCGGGTCCATGCACGAGGTCAGATGATGCGGCCTGGCGCGCGGAGCCACACTCCGGTGTCGGATGATTGCCCCGAACGGGGGATGTTCGGCGCTCGGTGGTTTGACCGTCACAGGGGCATCGGCGCCCGATGGCGGACATGTGTGCGACACGGAGCGGACGCTCCGGGCGCCCCCGCCCCTCGGCACCCGGCGCTCACGCGCTCCGGCCGGCCGGAGCGGCGGCGCGGCGGAGCAGGCCGAGGAGGACGGGCGCAAGGGGGCGCGCGCCGGCATGTGCCGCAGGCAGTGACCGGTAACGGATGGTCAATTTCCGTTTCTGCTCGCCGCATTGGCGGGCGATCAGTAGCCTCACCTCGAACACCGGATCGCCTACGCCTTGGAGAGATCGATGGAGCGTCCCGTCTGGGCTCCGCGGAGCATCGACATCACGGTGCCCAGCGTGTCCCGGATCTGCGATTTCTACCTGGGCGGTGCGCACAACTTCGAGGCCGACCGGGAGGCGGCCCGCAAGGCGCTGGCCTTCCTGCCCGGGCTCCCCAAGATCGTGCAGGCCAACCGTGCCTTCCTGCGCCGCGCGGTGCGCTTCGCGGTGGACGAGGGCGTCACCCAGTTCCTGGACATCGGCTCCGGCATCCCGGCCTTCGGCAGCGTCCACGAGGTGGCCCAGGCCGCCCGCCCCGGCGCCCGCGTGGTGTACGTCGACCACGACCCCGTGACGGTCGCGCACAGCCAGACCGTCCTGGAGGGCAACGACGCCGCGGACGTCGTGGCCGGCGACCTCCTCGAGCCGCGGGACATTCTCACCAGTGCCCAGGTGGAGCGGCTGATCGACCTGAATCGGCCGGTGGCCTTGCTCCTCGTTGCCATACTGCACTTCGTGGAAGACGCGGACGACCCGTACCGAGCGGTGGCCGAACTGCGCGACGCGCTCGCGCCCGGCAGCCTGCTCGTCCTCACCCATGCCTCGTACGAGGGAATTCCGCTGCCGTCCGAGCGGGCGGGAGGCGTGGTGGACGTATACAAGGACATTCGCAACCCGCTGATCATGCGCTCGCGCGAAGAGATCGCGCGGTTCTTCGAGGGGTACGACATGGTGGAACCCGGGCTGGTGCCGATGCCGCACTGGCGGCCCGAGACGGCGCCCGAGGACGAGGACCCGTACGCGTTCTCCGGGTTCGCGGGCGTGGGGCGTACAGCGTGATCGCGGAGCCGGACGGGCCGGAGGACAGGCTGCGCCGGTTCGCGACGATCTGGAGCCGGGCGGTCTTCCCGGTGACCACCACGTCATCGACCCGGCCCGAGTTCGAGGAGCAACTCCTGCCGCTGGCCCGGCGGCTGAGCGAGGCACTGCGGGCGCGGAGCTTCGACGCCGACCAGGGCCGGGTGGTCGGCGCCGCGCTCGTCGACGCGCACTGCACCGACCCCGAGGCGCTGAGCCGGACCCTCGACTGCGTCGACGCCTATCTGGTGCTCTACTGCGGCGGCGACGGCGACCCGGAGGACCTGCGGGCGCGCTCGGCGCGGCTGCAGCACGCCATGGCCGCCGGTTACGCACAGGCGCTGCGCGAGCGGACCCTGGCCGAGCAGGAGGCCATCGCCCAGGCGGCGCTGCGCGCCCAGGGCGTGGTGGCCCAGGCGCTGCACGCCAGCGAGGCCCGCTTCCGCGCCGTCTTCGAAGGCGCCGCGATAGGGATCGGCATCGCCGACCTTGACGGCAACGTCCTCCAAGTCAACCGCGCGCTGACCCGTATGTTCGGCGTCTCCGAGCAGACGCTGCGGGGCCGCAACGTCACCCGGTGGACCCACCCCGACGACGCGCCCCAGCTCTGGCGGCTCTACCAGGAGCTGATCCGCGGCGAGCGGGAGCACTACCACGTCGAGAAGGCGTTCCACCGGCCTGACGGAACGGTCCTGTGGACCAACCTGACCGTCTCCCTGCTGCGCGACGCCGACGGCAACCCGCAGTACCAGCTCGCCCTCATGGAGGACACCACCGAGCGGCGGCTGCTGAACCTGCGGCTGCGCTACGAGGCCACCCACGACGCGCTCACCGGCCTGCCCAACCGCAGCTTCTTCTTCGAACGCCTGGAGAAGGCGGTGAACGCCGGGCCGGGCCAGCGTTTCGGCCTGTGCTACCTGGACCTGGACGGTTTCAAGGCCGTCAACGACAGCCTCGGGCACGCGGCCGGCGACCGGCTGCTCGTGGAGGTCGCCGACCGGCTCCAGGCGTGCGCCACCGCGCCCGGCGAGATGGTGGCCCGGCTCGGCGGCGACGAGTTCGTGGCGCTGACCACCGGGCCGGACACCCGGCAGGCGGTCGACGAGCTCGCCACGCGCATCATGAACGCGCTGCTCGCCCCGGTCAGCATCGACGGGCGGGAGCTGACCGTGCGCGGCAGCATCGGCGTCGTCGAGGGACCGGCGGGGGAGCGCAGCCCGGCGGAGGTGCTGCGCAGCGCCGACATCACCATGTACCGGGCGAAGTCGGCGGGCGGCAACCGGTTCGAGCTGGCCGACCCGGAGGCCGACGCCCGCACCATCACCCGGCACGGGCTGACCACCGCGCTGCCCACGGCGCTGGACCGGGGCGAGTTCTTCATCGAGTACCAGCCGCTGGTCCACCTCGGCGACGGCAGTGTGCGCGGCGCCGAGGCCCTGGTGCGCTGGCTGCACCCGCAGCACGGCGTGCTCGGCCCCGACCGGTTCATCCCGCTCGCCGAGCACACGGGGCTGATCGTCCCCCTGGGCCGCTGGGTGCTGGAGCAGTCGGTGCGGCAGGCCCGGGAGTGGCGCGAGCGGTGCGGCGCGGACGCCGCCTCCGCACCGCTGCGCATCAACGTCAACCTCTCACCGTGCCAACTGACCGACCCCGGTCTGGTCCGGGACACCGTCGAGATCCTGGAACGGGCGGGCGTCGAGCCCGACGCCCTGTGCCTGGAGGTGACGGAGTCGGCGCTGATCGGCGCGGACGACGACCTGCTCAAGCCGTTGCGCAGGCTGGCGGACATGGGCGTCGACATCGCCCTGGACGACTTCGGCACCGGCTACTCCAACCTCGCCAACCTGCGCCGCCTGCCGGTGAGCATCCTCAAGCTGGACCGTTCCTTCACCCGGGGCATGCAGCAGTTCCCCGCCGACCCGGTCGACCTGAAGATCGTCGAAGGGATCGTCTCCCTGGCGCACAGCCTGGATCTCGCGGTCACCGTGGAGGGCGTGGAGACCGGTGCCCAGGCCGAGCAACTGAAGGTACTGGGCTGCGACACGGCCCAGGGCTGGTACTACGCCCGCCCCGGCCCCCCGGAGCGGCTCCACGAGCTGGCGCTGGTGGACGCGACGGGCTGACCCGGCCGGTGCCGGGGCGGCCCCGAGGGGCCCGCTCCGCGACACCCGCCGCCGCGCCGGGGGAGACGGCGGCCGAGGGCCGCGGGGGTCGTCCGCTCCCGGTGCCACGCGACCGCCGGCGCCTCGGGCCGCCCCCCGCGGACCCTGACGGCGATCCGGCCGGTCCGTGCCGCGGGCCCCGGCCGCCGCCTGCGCCCGCGCGTCCGTCCCGGCACCGCGCGTACGGCTCCCCGTTCACGGCGCGAGGCTGAGCGAGGACCGAGATCCGGCCGCCGCCGGACCGCCGGGAGTGCCGGGCGGGTCGGCGGCCCCGGGGTGCGCGGGCGGCCGGGCGGGTCCGCCCCTCCGGCCGGCCGCGCGCGGCGCCGGGCCGTCCGCGCCCGCGCACGCCCGGCGTGCGGGCCGCCGCTCACCGCTCCAGCAGCATCCGTTGCAGTTCCCGGGCGGCCCGGGGAGGTGCCACGTCACTGCGGTGGGCCAGCGCGATCGTACGGTGCAGCCCCGGGCGGGCCAGCGGAGTGACCCGCAGCCCGCGCCCGGAACGGGCCGCCACCATGCGCGGGACGACCGCCACCCCGAGACCCGCCCGGACGAACCCCAGCACCGCGTCCATCTCGCCGCCCTCCACCGCGAAGTCCGGGTCGAACCCCTCGGCCCGGCACGCGGCCACGGTCAGCTCCCGCAGGTCGTAGCCGTGCCGGAACATCACCAGGCGCTCGCCCTCCAGGTCGGCGACGCGCACGGTGCGCCGCCCCGCGCCGGGCCGGGGTGCCTCCGGTGACGAGACCACCACCAGGTCCTCGCGCAGCAGCTCGACCGTCGTCAGCGCGGGCGCCGGGGTCGGCAGCGGCAGCACGATCAGTGCCAGGTCCAGGGCGCCGCGGGCCAGCTCCCGCACCAGATCGTGGGAGCCGCCCTCCTCGATCAGCAGCCGGATCCCGGGGTAGCGGTCGTGGAAGGCGCGCAGCACGTCCGGCAGCAGGCCCGTGCACAGGCTCGGTGTGGCGCCCAGCCTGACCCGGCCCCGGCGGAGCTGCACCAGTTCCTGCACCTCGTGCCGGGCCGTGTCCGCGTCGGCGAGTATGCGCCGGGCCAGCGGCAGCAGCGCCTCCCCGGCGTCGGTCAGCGTGATGTTGCCGCGCGCCCTGAGGAACAGATCGGCGCCCAGCTCCCGCTCCAGCGCCTTGATCTGCTGAGACAGTGACGGCTGGGCGACGTGGACCAGATCGGCGGCCCGGGTGAAGTGCCGGGTCTCGGCGACCGCCACGAAGTACTGAAGCTGCTGGAACTGCACCCGGCCAGCATAGGCGCTGCCTATCCAATCGAGCCGCACCATGTCTTGGACCGATCGGTTGCCTCCGCCGTAACGTCCTGTGCCATGGCACTGGCAACGCGGACGGACCGACGGCCGTCCATGGCGCGCACCGTATGGGACTCGACCGTCGGCAAGAAGACGGTGATGGCGGTCAGCGGACTGATCATGCTGCTCTACCTGGTCGTCCACATGATCGGCAACCTGAAGATCTTCTTCGGGCCGGGCGAGTTCAACCACTACGCACACTGGCTGCGCACCGTCGGCGAGCCCTTCATGCACTACGAGTGGACGCTGTGGGTGATCCGCGTCGTGCTGCTGGCCGCCGTCGTCGCCCACGCCGTCTCCGCGTACCAGCTCAGCCGCCGCGACATCAAGGCGCGGCCCCGCACGTACGTCCACCGCAAGCCGCGCGCCGGTTACGCCACGCGCACCATGCGCTGGGGCGGTGTCATCCTCGGCCTGTTCATCGTCTGGCACATCCTGGACCTGACCACCGGCACCGTGCACTCCGGCGGCTTCGAGACGGGCAAGCCCTACCAGAACGTGGTGGACACCTTCTCCACCTGGTACGGCAACGCCGTCTACATCGTCGCGATGCTCGCCCTCGGCCTGCACATCCGGCACGGCTTCTGGAGCGCCGCCCAGACCCTCGGCGCCGGCAGCCGCGCCCGCGACCGCGCCCTGAAGACCGTCGCCAACGTCCTCGCGCTGCTGCTCACGGCCGGCTTCATCGCCGTACCCGTGGGCGTCATGACCGGAGTGGTGAGCTGAACATGACCTCCTACACCGACTACACGACCGGTGCGCCGGCCGTCGACACCAAGGCCCCCGCCGGGCCGATCCACGAGCGCTGGGACAAGCGCCGCTTCGAGGCGAAGCTGGTCAACCCGGCCAACCGGCGCAAGCACACGGTCATCGTCGTGGGGACCGGCCTCGCGGGTGGCTCGGCCGGCGCCACCCTCGCCGAACAGGGCTACAAGGTCATCCAGTTCTGCTACCAGGACTCCCCACGCCGCGCCCACTCCATCGCCGCGCAGGGCGGCATCAACGCGGCGAAGAACTACCGCAACGACGGCGACTCGATCCACCGGCTGTTCTACGACACCGTCAAGGGCGGCGACTTCCGGGCACGGGAGTCCAACGTCCACCGGCTCGCGCAGATCTCCGTGGAGATCATCGACCAGTGCGTGGCGCAGGGCGTGCCGTTCGCCCGCGAGTACGGCGGCCTGCTCGACACCCGCTCCTTCGGCGGCGTCCAGGTCTCCCGCACCTTCTACGCCCGCGGCCAGACGGGCCAGCAGCTCCTGCTGGGCGCCTACCAGGCGCTGTCGCGGCAGATCGCGGCCGGCAACGTGGAGATGCACCCGCGCACCGAGATGCTCGACCTGATCGTCGTCGACGGGCGGGCCCGCGGCATCGTCGCCCGGGACCTGATCACCGGGAGGATATCGACCTACTTCGCGGACGCCGTCGTCCTGGCCAGCGGCGGTTACGGCAACGTCTTCTACCTGTCGACGAACGCCATGAACTCCAACGCGACCGCCGTCTGGCGGGCGCACCGGCGCGGCGCCTGGTTCGCCAACCCCTGCTTCACCCAGATCCACCCCACCTGCATCCCGCGCACCGGCGACCACCAGTCCAAGCTGACGCTGATGAGCGAGTCGCTGCGCAACGACGGCCGGATCTGGGTCCCCAAGGCCAAGGGCGACACCCGCCCGCCCAACGAGATCCCCGAGGACGAGCGCGACTACTACCTGGAGCGCATCTACCCCTCCTTCGGCAACCTGGTCCCGCGGGACATCGCCTCCCGCGCCGCGAAGAACGTCTGCGACGAGGGACGGGGCGTCGGCCCCGGCGGCCAGGGCGTCTACCTGGACTTCGCGGACGCCATCGAGCGGATGGGCCGCAAGGCCGTGGAGGCGAAGTACGGCAACCTCTTCGACATGTACCAGCGGATCACCGACGAGGATCCGTACCAGGTGCCGATGCGCATCTACCCCGCCGTGCACTACACGATGGGCGGACTGTGGGTCGACTACGACCTCCAGACCACCGTCCCCGGCCTGTTCGCCATCGGCGAGGCGAACTTCTCCGACCACGGAGCCAACCGGCTCGGCGCCTCGGCGCTGATGCAGGGCCTGGCCGACGGGTACTTCGTGCTGCCGGCCACCATCAACGACTACCTGGCCCGCAACCCGCACAAGGACGAGGTCACCGACGACCACCCGGTCGTGCGGGAGGTGCTCGCCGAGACCGAGGACCGGCTCCACCTGCTGCTGGCCGTCGACGGGGACCGCACCCCGGACTCCTTCCACCGCGAACTGGGCGAGCTGATGTGGGAGTTCTGCGGCATGGCCCGCACCGACTCCGGCCTGCGCAAGGCGCTGGAGCGCATCCCGCAGATCCGCGACGAGTTCTGGCGGCGGATCAAGGTCCCCGGCACCGGCGAGGAGTTCAACCAGTCCCTGGAGAAGGCCAACCGCATCGTCGACTACCTGGAGCTCGCCGAGCTGATGTGCCTCGACGCGCTGCACCGCACCGAGTCCTGCGGCGGCCACTTCCGCGAGGAGTCCCAGACCCCCGACGGGGAGGCGGCGCGCAAGGACGACGAGTTCGCCTACGCCGCCGCCTGGGAGTTCACCGGCACCGGCGAGGCTCCCGTCCTGCACAAGGAAGACCTGGTCTTCGAGTACGTCCACCCCACCCAGCGGAGCTACGCATGAAGCTCACCCTGCGCGTCTGGCGGCAGAAGAACGCCGACGCCGAAGGCACCATGTCCACGTACGAGGTGGACGGCATATCCCCCGACATGTCCTTCCTGGAGATGCTCGACACGCTCAACGAGGAGCTCATCCTCAAGGGCGAGGACCCGGTCGCCTTCGACCACGACTGCCGCGAGGGCATCTGCGGCATGTGCAGCCTCGTCATCAACGGCGAGGCGCACGGCCCGGAACGCACCACCACCTGCCAGTTGCACATGCGGTCCTTCCGGGACGGCGACACCATCGACATCGAGCCGTGGCGGGCCGCCGCCTT
The DNA here is from genome assembly GCF_011008945.1 of Streptomyces harenosi. Classification (GTDB taxonomy): domain Bacteria; phylum Actinomycetota; class Actinomycetes; order Streptomycetales; family Streptomycetaceae; genus Streptomyces; species Streptomyces harenosi. The sequence goes on along the minus strand of NZ_WYCT01000257.1, from coordinate 2,588 downwards.
CCCGGTCGTGAAGGATCTGGTCGTCGACCGCTCCGCCTTCGACCGGATCATCCAGGCCGGCGGTTACATCACCGCACCCACCGGCTCCGCGCCCGAGGCCCACGCCACGCCGGTGCCGAAGCCGGACGCCGACTACGCCTTCGAGCACGCCGAGTGCATCGGCTGCGGCGCCTGCGTGGCCGCCTGCCCGAACGGCGCGGCGATGCTGTTCACCTCCGCGAAGGTCAACCACCTCAACGTCCTGCCGCAGGGCGCGCCCGAGCGCGAGACCCGCGTGCTGGACATGGTGGCCCAGATGGACGAGGAGGGCTTCGGCGGCTGCACCCTCGCCGGAGAGTGCGCCACCGCCTGCCCCAAGGGCATCCCGCTCACCTCCATCACCCGGATGAACCGGGAATGGCTGCGGGCGACGCGCAAGGCGGGCAAGCGCTAAGCGTCTCCCCGGTCGAGCGGGCGCCGCTCGCCCGCCACCCGCAGGACCGCTTTGCCGGGGACCCGGCGCCCGCGCAGGGCGTCGGCCGCCTCGGCGAAGCGCTCCCAGGACCCCTGCCAGCCGACCTCGACGGCCAGGTCGCCCCGCGCGGCCAGGGCGGCCAGCTCGGCGAGGTCCGCGCCGGCGTGGCCCTCGATCACGAAGGACGTCAGCGACCTGGCCGGGCCCACGGTGGCGTAGGGGGGAAAGACCGCCGGCTCCCCGGACGTCCAGCCCACGCTCTGCACACTGCCCCCGGGGGCCAGCAGGTTCCAGGCCGCCACCAGGTGGGGGCCGCCCACGCTGTCGATGACCACGTCGACCGGCCGGTCCACTCCCTCCAGGCCGGTCAGCACCTCGTCGGCCCCGGCCTCGGCCAGCCCCCGGCCGCGGTCCGGCGAGCCCACGGACGCGATCACATGGGCCCCGGCCCGCGCCGCCAGCTGGACGGCGAACCGGCCGACTCCCCCGGAAGCGCCGGTCACCAGCACCCTCTTGCCCGGTGCCAGCCCGGCGGCGCGCAGCGAGCGCAGCGCCGCCACCCCGGCGACCGGCAGGGCGACCGCCCGCGCGGGGTCCAGGCCGGCCGGTATCCCGGCCAGCGCCCGCACGTCGATCGCGACGCGCTCGGCGAACGCTCCGGAGGTCAGCGCCACCACCGGTGTGCCCACCGCCGGACCGGTGCCGTCGGCGGCGGCCCGGACCACCACACCGGCGGCGTCCGAACCGAGCACGGCCCCCGCGGGGACGCGACCGGAGCGGGCGTCGTTGAGGTCACCGTGGTTCAGCGAGGCGTGCGACACGTCCACGAGGACCTGGCCCGGTCCGGGCACCGGATCGGCGACCTCGGCGAGCCGGACGGCGGCGGGTGCGGACGGATCGACGACGAGGGCGCGCACGGGCATGGTCTTTCCTCGGCTTCCTTTGGTGCACGGCTTGTTACAGCGGTCATCCTCGGTAACAATGCCGGTCGGCGGAAGGAGGCACTTTCGTGTCACACAGTCACACCCGTGTTGCCGAAGCGCTGAGGGACGAAGCCTGCCCCGTCACCGAGGTCCTCGACCACGTGGCGGGCAAGTGGAGCATCGGCATCCTGATCGCCGCCGCGCACGGCCCCGTCCGCTTCACCGAACTCGAACGGGCCATCGAAGGCATCAGCCGGCGCATGCTCACCCTCAACCTGCGCCGCCTGGAACGGGACGGGCTGCTCGTCCGCACCGTCCACCCCACCGTGCCGCCCAAGGTCGAGTACAGCCTCACGCCCATGGCCCGCGAGCTCCACGCCTCCCTGACCGGCCTGGTGGGATGGGCCGAGCGCCACCGCCCGGCCATCGCCCGGGCCCGCGCGGCCTACGACGCGGCCGCCCGGCCCTGACCCGGAATACGGGGCGTCCCGGGGCGTTCGAGAAGGCGGGGGCTTGATCCGGGCCCTCCGCCCGCCCGGCCACGGCGCCGGTGCGGCGGCAGCACCGCAGAGAAGGACGGCACCTTCCCATGACGCGCGATCAGCGCACGATCACCAACCCGCCCACGCTCCACGACCCCACCCCGTTCGGCTACAGCCACGCCTGCTCGGCACCCGGCCAGCCGGTCTTCATCGCCGGGCAGTACGCCTCCGACGCCACCGGTGCCCCGGTCCCCGGCGACTTCGCCGCCCAGGTGGACCTGGCCTTCGACCGGCTGCGCCTGGCCCTGGACGGTGTGGGGCTCGGCTTCGAACACGTCGTCCGGCTCGGCTCCTACGTCGTCGACCACGACGCCGGCAAGCTGGAGATCCTCGGCAAGGCCCTGCACGCGCGGTTCGGGGACCGCCTGCCGGCGCAGACGCTGAGCGGCGTCGCCTCCCTCGCCCTGCCGGGCATGCTCTTCGAGGTCGACGCGGTCGCCGTGCGGCCCCCGCACCCGGCCGGCGCCTGACCCGGGGCCGGGCCGCCCGGCCCGGCCCGCTCCGTTCAACAACCCCACACCCGCGCTCCCGGCCAGGGTCACGCAGACGCCAACCGGCCTCGGAAGAACAGGAGAGCGGCAGACCGCACCGGTCGGCCGCCCCCGTCCCCCATCGTGCCTGGAGACCCGCCATGACCGGCGCACCGGCCGTCGGCCGCCCCCTTCGGCC
>NZ_WYCT01000256.1 GCF_011008945.1 Streptomyces harenosi | reverse complement strand
GGGGGGAAGCGGGTGGTACGGGAAGCCGGGCCATGACCCGGAAGCCGCCGCCCGGCCGGGGCGCGGCGCTGAACTCACCGTGCAGCAGGGCCACGCGTTCGCGCATCCCGGCCAGCCCGTAGCCCGTGCCGGCCGTCGCGCCGGCGCCCGTGCCCCGGTCGGTGATCTCGATGGTCAGCTCCTCGGCACCGTAGTCGACTGTCACCTCGCACGAGTCGGTGCCCGCGTGTCGTACGACGTTGGTGACCGACTCCTGGACGATCCGGAACGCCGACAGTTCGATCTCCGGGGGCAGCGGCCGCCGCTCGCCCCGCCACCGCACCTGTACGCACACCCCCGCCGCCGTGGTGCTCTCCGCCAGCCGCTCGATGTCGGCCAACGTCGCCGCGGGCGCCAGCGGGGCCCGCGCCCGGGCTTCAACGTCGTCCTCGCCGCCCTCGCCGCGCTCGTCGTCCGCCCGGCGGAGGGCGACCAGCATCCGCCGCAGTCCCGCCAGCGTCTCGCGGCCCGCGCTCTCCACGGCCAGCATCGACTGCCGCGCGCCCTCCGGCTGGGTGTCGACGACCCGTGCGGCGGCACCGGCCTGGAGGGCGATGATGCCGATGCTGTGCGCCACCATGTCGTGCAACTCCCGTGCGATGCGGAGGCGTTCGGTGGCCACCGCCTGCGCCGCGACCTGCGCCAGAAGCTGGGTGCGCAGCTTCTCGGCATAGACACGGGACTGGTACGCCGAGTTGCCGACGAGCCAGGCCACGACGACGGTCAGGGCGACGTATGGCTCCGATGGAGTGCCGCCCTCCCCGGAGTGTGCCAGCCGCACGCCCAGGAACAGCCCCAGCGTGGCGAGCGCGGCCCCCGCGAACGGGAGCGAGGCACGGCGCGGGTGGGCACCGGCGAGGAAGCCGACCGCCACGTCGACGACGAGGAACTGCAGCGACGGCACCTCCCACAGCCGCCACGCCGCTGAGAAGGCGCCGCTGCCGGCGAGCAGCAGCACCAGCCCCGGCCACGGGCGGCGCGTCAGCAAGGCGCAGCCGGCCAAGGTCAGGGCGGCGGCCAGCGCCAGGAAGAGCTGCCCCCGCAGATCGTCCAGGGCGTTCGGCGGCGGCGCCGTGTCGTCGTGCGCGCCCGGGGCGGGCCAGAGCAGCGGATACAGGGCCGTGACGCACCAGATCGCGCCCGCCCAGACGCCCGGTGGCACCCGCTTGAGGAACGTGTGGCGTAGGGGGACCATGCGTGGATCGTAGCCGGACGGTTCCGACGTGGGATCGGACGGAGGTTGTACAACCGTGGTCGACACCGGTGTGCAGCGATTGTCCGCCGTGGACCGATGACGCCCTGAAAGGCCGCGGGGCACGATGAAACGCATGATCGAAGTGAGCGAAGTCACCAAGCGTTACGGCACGAAGGCCGCGGTCAGCGACCTGAGTTTCACGGTACGACCTGGTCATGTCACGGGATTCCTGGGGCCGAACGGCGCCGGCAAGAGCACCACCCTGCGCATGATGCTCGGGCTGCACCAGCCCACCGCCGGCAGCGTCACCATCAACGGCCGGCCGTTCGCGGACCGGCCGCGCGGCCTGCGCCACGTCGGGGCCCTGCTGGACGCGCACGGGGTCCACGGCGGTCGTACCGCCCGCGCGCATCTTACCGCCCTCGCTGTCAGCAACGGCCTCCCGCGCCGCCGGGTCGGCGAGGTATTGGACGAAGTCGGCCTCGGCGACGCCGGCCACCGCCGCATCGGCGGCTACTCGCTGGGCATGAAGCAGCGCGTCGGCATCGCGACCGCGCTGCTGGGCGACCCGCCGGTGCTGCTCTTCGACGAGCCACTCAACGGGCTGGACCCGGACGGTGTGAAGTGGGTGCGCGGCCTGTTCCACCGGCTCGCCGACGAGGGCCGCACGGTCTTCGTCTCCAGCCACCTGATGTCCGAGATGGAGAACACCGCCGACCACCTCGTCGTCATCGGCAAGGGCCGGCTGATCGCCGCGGAGAGCCTCAAGGACTTCGCCGCGCGGGGCACCCATCGGAGCGTGACCGTCCGTACGCCCGATGTGGCCGCGCTGCGCACGGTCCTGGTCGACGCGGGCGCCTCGGTAACACTGCACGCCGACAACTCGCTGACGGTGACCGGTCTGAGCGCGGACCGCGTCGGCGACCTCGCCTTCCAGAACATGGTCCCGGTGCACGAACTGACCCCCCACACCGCCACCCTGGAATCGGCGTTCATGGAACTCACCGCCGACAGCATCGAGTACGCCGCAGGAGACCCCCGATGACTACGACCGCCACCTCCGCCACCGAGTCCGCCGGGCGGTCCGCCGAGCCGGCCGAGCCGCGCGCCCACTTCACCGACCTGATCGCCGCCGAGTGGATCAAGATGTGGTCGCTGCGCTCCACGCCGTGGGCGTTCGTGGCAGGCACGCTGGCCATCGTCGGCTTCAACATCTTCACCGCGTACAACGACTACAGCAACTGGCCGGGCTGGGACGCCCAGCAGAAGGCCGACTTCATGCCCAACTGGGCGATGCTCGACGCCTTCACCGACGCCGCCGTGCTGTGCCTGATGCTGACCGCCAGCGCCATGGGCGCCCTCACCGTCGTCGGCGAGTACAGCACCGGCATGATCCGGACGACGTTCACGGCCGTGCCCGCCCGCAGCTCCGTGATGGCGGCCAAGGTCGTCGTCGTCACCGCCGTCAGCACCGCGCTGGGCCTGGTCGCCGCCGGCGGCTCCTTCTGGTCGACCCAGGCGCTCCTCGCCGGGCGCGACACCGGCCTGTCGCTGGGCGACCCGGGCGTCGTGTCGGCGGTACTCGCCTCGGCCTTGGCCGCCCCGGTGGCCGCGCTCGTCGGCATGGCTGTCGGTGCGACCGTACGGGCCAGTGCCGCCACCATCGGCGTGAGCTTCGCGCTGTTGCTGCTCGTCCCGATGGGCATCAGCGACGACCACCACGGCACGGCCGTCGTCGATCACCTGCTGCCCTACAGCGCCTGGGCGCGGCTGATCCAGGTCGCCGAAAAGCCCGTGAATTTTCCGTGGTCCGAGGCGGGGGCATGGACCGTGTACGCGGTGTGGTATATCGTCTGCGCCGCGATCACCATCTTCGCTGTGCGGCGCCGCGATCAGTAGCGGGAAAAGGTGTCAGGAGCGGGAAAGGTGCACGAAAAGCCGTCGCCGGAATCCGGCGACGGCTTCGCTGTGTTCAAGTGGCCGCCCCTAGCGCGGCATGGGAAAGCCCTCCAACCGGCTGTTCAGCCGAGACGAATCCGCAGTTGAACAGCGCCTCCCCGGCTGGTCCCGCGAGCCCTCGCGTGTTCAACGCCACGGCACCCCACGTCGCTTGATCCAACCAAGCCCCCAGGCCATTCTGCTGCGGCGGGGAACGTCAAAGACGATATTGCGGCGCCCTGCGATTTCCCCTTGTCGTTCTTACGGTCCGCTGTGACGTCATGGGCATGCGCATGCCCATGGGTGTCCTAGTCCTTGGCTATCCTGGAGGGAATGCACATATGGCAGACGAGCAGCTGTTTCTCAGGTCGAAAGCAATCATCGAGCCGCTCGTGGACAGGTTCTCCGCCTGGCCCTACACGATCGCGCCGGTCCAGGCCGCGATGAACCTGGCCTTCCTCCAGGTCCCGCTCCTCGAGTCGTACCTGCAGTCCCCGCAGGTGCACGTCGCGGCCAGCAACAACCCCGAGCTGCGCGGCGGCTACTTCATCAACATCCCCGAGGAGCGCGCCGACGAGGTGCGCGACCTGCTCGCTGCGATCAAGCGTGACCGTGCCGACATGCTCAAGTTCGCCGAGGCGATCGCCGCGGGCCAGGAGATCCTGCGGGCCAACGCCACCGGCTTCGACCTGACCCCGCTCTACCCCAAGTTGCCCGCCGAGCTCGGCGGCCTGGTCGAGCTCGCGTACGACACCGACAACCAGGCACAGATGCGCTTCATGGAGCCGGTCGTCTACAAGAGCAACGTCTATCAGGAGCCCCGCCAGTCGGTGCAGCTGTCCCTGGAGACCGGGATCGAGCGCCCGTTTATCCTGAGCACCCCGCGCCTGCCCTCGCCGGACGTCCTGGAGCTCCAGATCCCGTTCCGCCACGAGGGCCTTGCCGAGCTCTTCAAGAGCCGAGTGCACCCGACGACCCTCGCCCACCTGCGTGAGGCCCTCGGTCTCGACGATGCCCAGGCCAAGCAGCTGCGCGCGCTGCTCTCCGACCAGCCGAGCCTGTCCCCGGACCGCCACATCGAAAGCGGCGGCCGCATCCGCTACTTCGGGCACGCCTGCCTCGTCCTGCAAACGCCCGAGGCGGCCATCGTCACCGACCCGTTCATCAGCGCCGACAGCGACAAGACCGACCGGTACACGCTGGACGACCTGCCCGACTACATCGATCTCGTACTGATCACCCACGGTCACCAGGACCACATCGTCCTGGAGACGCTGCTCCAGCTGCGCGGCCGCCTCGGCGCGATCGTCGTCCCGCGCTCTTCGCGCGGAAACCTCGCCGACCCGTCGATGGCACTGATGCTCAAGCACCAGGGCTTCAACGTGATCGAGGTGGACGACTTCGACGAGGTGGAGTTCCCCGGCGGCAGAGTCACGGCCACGCCATTCCTCGGCGAGCACTGCGACCTGGACATCCGCGCCAAGTCGACGTACTGGGCGGAGCTGGCCGGCAAGAAGGTCTTCATCGGCGCCGACTCCTCCGGCATCGACCCGTCCCTGTACCGCTACATCAAGGGCCACCTGGGCACCGCCGACATCGCCTTCCTCGGCATGGAGTGCGACGGCGCTCCGCTGACCTGGCTCTACCAGGCCCTGCTGACCATCCCGGTCACCAAGAAGATGAGCAGTTCCCGCAAGCTGTCCGGCTCCAACGCCGAGCAGGCCGCCTCGATCATGACCGAGCTCGGCGCGAAGGAAGCATACGTCTACGCGATGGGCGAGGAGGACTGGCTGGGTCACGTCATGGCGACCACGTACACGGAGGACACGTACCAGATCAAGCAGATCGAGGAGTTCATGACCTGGTGCAAGGACCGTGACATCAAGTCCGGTCACCTCTTCAAGCAGCAGGAGTGGCGCTGGTAGCCGCCGCCTGACCACGTCAGTCACGACCCCGGGCGGGACACCTCGGCGAAACCGCGGCAACGGTGCGGGTGTCCTGCCCTTCTACCCGCAGGCACCGACTCAGGGCACCTGCCGATCGCGAGGCTTCTCTCCATGACTGTGCAAGACATCGCATATGTAGAGCTGTTCACCAGGGACAAGCTCGTGGCCGTCGACTACTTCGTCTCGGCCATGGGCTTCACACGAGTCGCCGACTCCGTCGAGGTCGACCGCAGCTCCATCCTGCTCGGACAGGGGGACGTCCAGCTCGTCGTCACCTCCGGGCGGGGCATCTGGAAGTTCCTCGACGAGCACGGGGACGGCATCGCGGACATCGCCATAACCTGCCGCGACGTGGCGGCCACTCGGGAGGCGGCGCTGCGTGCCGGCGCCAAGCCGGTGGTGTCGATGCGCGGCAACACCGTCGTGTCGGGCTTCGGTGACGTGGTGCACACGCTCCTCCCCGCGGGCGGGAATCCGGCCGACGGGCTCCCGCCGGGCCGCAACTGGATCCCTTCGCCGGGCCCTCGGCTCCCCAAGGGCCGCGTCCGGGCCCTGGACCATGTCGCGGTCTGCCTGGCGGGCGGCACGCTCGCCGAGTACGCGGACTTCTACCGCGACGGGTTCGGCTTCTCCCGCTTCTCCTCCGAGTACGTCACCGTCGGCGGGCAGGCGATGGACTCCATCGTCGTGCGCAGCGAGAGCGGCGGTGTGACCTTCACGCTCGTCGCCCCGGACCCGGACAAGGAGCCGGGCCAGCTCGACGCGTTCTTGCAGCGGAACGGAGGACCGGGCGCCCAGCACCTGGCGTTCCTGGTCGACGACATCATTCCGGCGGTCCGGGAGTTCAGGGACCGCGGCGTCGACTTCCTGGCCACCCCCGACGCGTACTACGACCTGCTCGTCGAGCGGTTCGAGGGGCTGCGCGGCATCGTCGACGAGCTGCGCGACGCCCAGGTGCTGGCCGACCGTGACGAGTGGGGCGACCTCCTCCAGCTGTTCAGCCGCTCCCCGTACGAGCGCAACACGCTCTTCTTCGAGCTGATTCAGCGCCAGGGCTCCCGCGGCTTCGGCAGCTCCAACATCCGCGCGCTGTACGAAGCCGTGGAGCGCGAGCGGCTGACGTCCGGATGAGCGGCGCCGACCCCACCGCCGGGCCTCCGGTCACCCTGGCCGACTACGCCGCCCGGGCCCAGCCGAACGTCGCGCCCGCCGTCTGGGACTTCCTGGAGGGCGGCGCGGGCGACGAGCGCACGCTCGCGTCCAATCTCGCGGCCTTCGACGGGATGTCGCTGCGTCCCCGGGTCCTGGCCGGCCGGGGAGCGCCCGATATTATGACGGAGATTCTGGGCCGTACCTGGGCCGCACCGCTCGGCATCGCACCGGTGGCGTACCACCGGCTGGCGCACCCGGAGGGCGAGACCGCCATGGCGCGCGGCGCGGCGGCGGCCGGCCTGCCGCTGGTCGTCAGCACCTTCGCGAGCCGCACCTTCGAGGACATCGCGGCCGAGGCCGCGAGCCCGCTGTGGCTCCAGGTGTACTGCTTCCGGGACCGGGCCACTACGGGCGCCCTGGTGGAACGGGCGGAGCGGGCCGGCTTCGAGGCCCTGGTACTGACCGTGGACGCGCCGCGCCTGGGCCGCCGGCTCCGCGACGTGCGCAACGGCTTCCGGCTGCCCGACGGCGTGGCGCCCGCCAACCTGACCGGCACCGGGTTCGACTCGCCGAGCGGTCACGCGCTCGCGGAGTTCGACCCGGCCCTGGACTGGTCGGTGATCGACTGGCTGCGGTCCGTCAGCTCACTGCCGGTCCTGGTCAAGGGCGTGCTCACCCCCGAGGACGCCCGGCGGGCGGTCGCGGCGGGCGTCGACGGCATCGTGGTCTCCAACCACGGGGGCCGTCAGCTCGACGGCGCCCCGGCCACCCTGCACGTGCTGCCCGGCATCGCGCGGTCCGTCGCCGGGGCCTGCCCGGTCCTGCTCGACGGCGGGATACGGCGTGGCGCGGACGTGCTCGTGGCGCTCGCGCTGGGCGCCGACGCGGTGCTGCTCGGGCGCCCGGCCGTGCACGGGCTGGCCGTGGCGGGAGCGGAGGGCGTAGCGGACGTGCTCGGCATCGTGACCGAGGGGCTGGTGGAAGCGATGGTGCTCACCGGCACCGGCTCAGCAGCGGAGGCGGGACCCGAACTGGTCCAGGGCGAGGGGAGGTTCGACCACACGGCCGTCGCCGCGCCCGCCGTGCCTCCCGCCGTGACGACCACCGCCGCGGGCCTGCGCGCGGAGGACCTGCACGGCAGTGTCTCGGACCCCCTCCTGGACACGATGAACTTCCTCAACGAGATCACCACCCGCTACCCCGACGCGGTCTCCTTCGCGCCAGGGCGCCCCTACGACGGCTTTTTCGACACCGGGCAGATCTTCACCTACCTGCGCCGCTACCTGGACCATCTGGAGGCGCAGGGCGCCCCGCCCGAGCGCGTGCGCTCCGCGCTGTTCCAGTACGGCCCGGCCGGCGGCCAGATCCGCGAGCTGATCGCGGACTCACTGCGCAAGGACGAGGGCATCGACGTGCCGCCCGAGTCCGTCGTGGTCACCGTCGGCGCCCAGGAGGCGATGCTGCTCGCGGTGCGTGCGCTCATCGCGGGCCCCGAGGACGTGCTGCTCGTCTCCAGCCCCTGCTACGTGGGCATCACCGGCGCCGCGCGGCTGCTCGACATCCACCCGGTCGCGGTCGACGAGGCCGAGGGCGGATTCCGCTGTGCCGACCTGGCGGCGGCGATCCGCGCCGAGCGGGCCCGGGGGCGCCGTCCCCGGGCCTTCTACGTCATCCCCGACCACTCCAACCCCTCCGGCACCACCATGTCGCTGGAGACCCGCCGGGACCTGCTCGAACTGGCCGCCCGCGAGGACATCCTGCTCCTTGAGGACAGCCCGTACCGGCTGGTCAGCCCAGGGCGGCAGCTGCCGACCCTGAAGGCTTTGGACACGGACAGGCGGGTTGTCCACCTGGGCTCCCTGTCCAAGACGCTCTTCCCCGGGGCCCGGGTCGGCTTCGCGGTCGCCGACCAGCCCGTCACGCGGGCGGCGGGCCGCACGAGCCTGCTCGCAGACGAGCTGACCAAGATCAAGTCCATGGTGACGGTGAACACCTCACCGGTCAGCCAGGCTGTGGCGGCCGGCATGCTGCTGACGGCGGACGGCCGCGCGTCCGAGCTGAACGTGGCCACCGCCGCGTACTACCAGGACGCGATGAAGGCCACCCTGCGGGCGCTGGAGGAGGCCTTCCCGGAGGGCGAGCGCGAGGCGCTCGGGGTGCGCTGGAACGAGCCGACCGGAGGCTTCTTCCTCGCCGTCACGGTGCCGTTCCGCGCGGACAACGCCGCGCTGGCGCGCTCGGCGGAGGAGTTCGGGGTCATCTGGACCCCGATGTCGTACTTCTATCCGCAGGGCGGGGGCGCGTACGCACTCCGGCTGTCCGTCAGCTATCTGACGCACGACCAGATCAGCGCGGGCGTCGGCCGTCTGGCCCGGTTCGTCAGGAGCGAGGCTGCCGCCGCCCGGACGTGACCGCGCATACGAAAGGCCCCGTGGGCCCGGTCGGAAGCCCGGGCCCACGGGGCCTTCCCCACAGCCGCTACAGGTCGCTCGCGGGCACCTGCCGCGGATCGCGCGACAGCGGCCAGGGAGCGAGCCGCGGGTCAGGGATCCCCTTGTCGGCCGTCTCCGACTCGGCCCTCTCGAAGCCGCGCGCGAGGTAGTTGCGCACCGCATGGCGGTGGTCGAGCGTGCTGGTGCACAGGTAGACGTACGAAGCGGGCTCGGCGCCCGGCCCGCCCCAGTCGACACCGCCGCGCCAGGCCAGCTCCACGCAGGCCGTCAGCAGCGCGCCGCCCAGGCCCTGCCCGTGGAACTGGGGCAACAGGCCGAACAGCACGATCTCCACGGCGCCGCCCGGCTGGGCCTCCAGCTCGAAGAACCCGGCGACGGTGCCGTGGACCGTGGCGATCCATGTGCCCAGGGGCTCCCGGTGGACCCACGCCTGCCAGGTCTCGTGGTCCCAGGAGAAGCGGTCCGTCCAGCACACCTGGGAGCCCACGGCGGCGTACAGGGCGCGGCTCAGGTCGACCGACGGCACCTGGGAGCGCTCCACCCGCATCGGGACGTCCGAGCGGGCCGGCCGCAGCCGGTCGGGCGAGGACATCCGCAGCGTCCACGTGGTGACGGACCGCCGCACGATCTTCGCCGCGGGTCCCGAATCGATGAACTCACTCTGTGTCAACAGCGAGGCCTTACGTGAGAGGGCGTACGGAGGACGGATGAGGGCCGTCAGTACTTGTCCAGGAACTCGACGATCGCGGCGTTCACCGCCCCGGGCCGCTCCAGGTTCCCCAGATGCCCGCAGTCCGGGATCTCCACGTGGTCGCAGCCGGGAATGGCCTCGGCCACCTCGGCCACCAGGTGCGGCGGACAGATCAGGTCGTCGGAGAACGCGATGGTGCGGCACGGCACGCTGATCGAGCGCAGCACCTCGCGGCGGTCGCCCATCCGGTCCACCCCGACCTGGCCACCGCCGGGGTTGCCGCCGGTCAGCTCGAAAATCTCCAGCCAACCGCTCGCGGCCGTATCGTCGTTGAGGGTCGCCGGGGACAGCATCTCCAGAGCCGTGCGCATCGCCTCGTACTTCGCGGGCAGCCGCACACCGCTCTCGCGCAGCGCCAGGTCCGCCTCCGTCAGCGCCCGCCGCGTCGCGTCGGACCGCGCGCGCGTGGCGATCAGCACCGCAGAGCGAACCAGGTGCGGGTACCGGCTCGCCAGCTCCTGGGCGATCATCGCGCCCATGGACATGCCGACGATCCGGCACGGGCCGAGGTCCAGCGCCTCGATCAGGCCCTTGGTGTCAGCGACCATGTCGGCGAGCGAGTAGAGCCCCGGCGGCGCGTCGGAGGCGCCGATGCCCCGGTTGTCGAAGATCACCGTCTCGTAGCCCGCCTCGTTGAGCGCAGGCGTCTGGTGCGTGGTCCAGACGTGGCCGGCGGCGCCGGATCCCATGATGAGGAGGACCGGTTCCCCCTGGCCCGAGCGCTGGTAGGAGAGCCGGATGCCGTTGGCGGTCACATAGGGCATGGCGCGCCCCCGCTCACAGTCGTGGTGTGCAAGAGGGTCTCCAGGTCGTCGTGGGCGAAGGCGCCGTGATGGACGGAGCCGCCGTGGTGGAAGGGAAGCCGGGGACGCACCCCGACAGGCATCGCACCGGCTGCCGCGCATCGCGCCGGCTGTCGCCACCGCGCCGGCTGTCGCCACCGCGCCGGCTGTCGCCACCGCGCCGGCCGTCGCGCGCGGCGACCGCCCGCAGGGCTCCCGCGTGCGGTGGTACGGTCCCAAGGCTGCGGGCACTGCCGGGCGCCCCACCATGACACCGCCCCGACTCGCCGATCAAGCCGTCCGTTGAGCACCCCCAGGTCCCCGTCGGTGCTGTTCAACCACGATGCGGGCGCAGTTGAACGGCCAGGCCCCGCCGTTGACGTGGCGGCGTGCGCCGGGGGCATAGTGGATCTCCGGCCGGCCCGGCGGAGCCCGGCGAGGCCGCCGCAGCCGGGGTCCCCCGTCCCCGTGCGCTCCTGGCCCCGCCCCGAGGA
>NZ_WYCT01000255.1 GCF_011008945.1 Streptomyces harenosi | reverse complement strand
GGCCGGGGGCGGGCAGGGCGGCCCGGTCCAGTTTGCCGTTCGGGGTGAGCGGCAGCCGCTCCAGCGGGACGAACACCGAGGGGACCATGTGCGGGGGCAGGTGCCCGGCGAGTTCTTCCCGCAGCCCGGTCAGGTCCTCCCGCGGCCCGGCCGGCTCCCGGCCCGGACCGGGGCCCCCGTCGTCTCCGGTGGCGGGGACGACGTACGCGACCAGCCGTGCCGTCCTGGTGGTCTCGTCGTCGCGCACCACGACCACCGCGTCGCGCACCCGGGCGGTCCGGCGCAGGGCGGCCTCGATCTCCCCCGGCTCGATGCGGAAGCCGCGGAGTTTGACCTGGGCGTCGGCGCGTCCGGCGAACCGGAGCTGACCGTCGGCGTCCCACCGCACCAGGTCCCCGGTGCGGTACATGCGCTCCCCCGGTGCCCCGAACGGGTCGGCGAGGAAGCGGGCGGCGGTCAGGCCGGGCCGGCCGAGGTAGCCCCGGGCCAGACCCGGGCCCGCCACGTACAGCTCGCCCAGCACGCCGGGCGGTACCGGACGCAGCGCGGCGTCGAGGACGTAGACGCGGGCGGCCCCGGCCGGGCGGCCGATCGGCGGGGTGCCGGCCCCGGGGTCGAGCGGGCCGGTCCAGGTGGCGACCACGGTGGCCTCCGTGGGCCCGTACGAGTTGATCATGCGGCGGCCGGGGGCCCACCGCTCGACCAGATCGGCGGGGCAGGCCTCGGCGCCGACGATCAGGGTGCGCAGCTCGGGCAGGGCCGTGGCCCACGCGGCCGGGACGGTGGCGAGGGCGGCCGGGGGGATCAGCGTGTGGCTGACGCGCCGCTCGGCGAGCACCTGTGCCAGCCGTTCGCCGACCAGCGGGCCCTCCTCGCCGGTGACCAGGGTGGCACCGGTGAGCAGGGAGACGCACAGTTCCAGGACGGAGGCGTCGAAGCTGGGCGAGGCGAACTGCAGTACCCGGTCGCCGGGGCCGGCGGCGTAGCGCTCGGCGGCGGACGCGGCGAACGCGGCCAGTCCGCTGTGGGTGACGACGACGCCCTTGGGGGTGCCGGTGGAGCCGGAGGTGTAGATGACGTAGGCGGGGTGTTCCGGGGTGAGCGGGGTGGTGCGGTCGGCGTCGGTGGGGGCGGTGTCCGGTCCGTCGGCGGACCACACCTCCTCGGGATCGTCCAGGACCAGCGCGGCGCCCGCGTCGCGGATCATGAACCGGCGTCGCTGCTCCGGGTAGCCGGGGTCGACGGGGAGGAAGGCGCCGCCGGCCTTGGTGACGGCGAGCTGGGCGACGACCGCGGCGGCGCCGCGGGGCAGCGCCAGGGCCACGACGGTCTCCGGACCGGCACCGCGGGCGATGAGCCGGTGGGCGAGCCGGTTGGCGGCGCGGTCCACCTGCGCGTACGTCCACTGCCGGGCGCCCTCGGCCAGGGCGACGGCGTCCGGGGTGCGGGCCGCCTGCCGTTCGAACAGCCGGGGCAGCGTGGCCGCCGGGACCGGGCGGGCGGTGCCGTGGCCCTGGTCGAGCAGGGCCTTGAGCTCCGCGTCGGTGGTGAGCGGCAGCGTGCCCACCGGCCGGTGCGGGTCCTCGGCGAGGGCGGTCAGCAGGGTGCCGAGCTGTTCGGCCATGCGCTCGGCGGTGGCCGGGTCGAACAGGTCGGTGTTGTAGGTGAGCAGGCCGTGCAGCGCGCCGGTGTCCGTCTCGGCGAACTCCAGGGTGAGGTCGAAGGCGGCGTGCCGCAGCTCCGTCTCGACGTCGCTGACCTCCAGACCCGGCAGGTCCAGCTCGGCGGCGGGCGTGTTCTGCAGGACGACCATCACCTGGAACAGCGGGGTGCGGCTGGTGTCGCGCACCGGCTGCACCTCGTCCACCACCCGTTCGAAGGGCACGTCCTGGTGGGCGAAGGCGTCGCGGACCGTCTGCCGTACGGCGGTGACGAACTCCGGGAAGGACTGCTCGGGCCGCACCTCGGAGCGCAGGACCAGGGTGTTGACGAAGAAGCCGACCAGTTTCTGGGTCTCGGGCAGGTCGCGGCCGGCGGTGACGGTGCCGACGGCGATGTCCCGCCCGCCGGAGAGCCGGGCCAGGTAGACCTGGGCGGCGGCGACGAGCGTGGTGAACAGCGTGGCACCGCGTTCCCGGCCGGCCCGGGCCAGACGGCGGGCGGTGCGCGGCGGCAGCACCAGGCGGGTGGTGGCGCCGTTCGCGGTGCGCACCGGCGGGCGTGGCCGGTCGGTGGGCAGCTCGAGCGGTTCGACGCCGGCCAGCCGCTCCTTCCAGTACGCCAGGTGGTCCTCGCCCGTGGTGCCGAGGGCGGTGCGCTGCCAGTGCGCGTAGTCGGCGTACTGCACGGGCAGCGGGGGCAGTTCGCCGTCCGCGGTGCCGGTCTCGGCCCGGTAGAAGTGGGCCAGGTCGCCGGTGAGGACGGCGGTGGACCAGCCGTCGGTGACGATGTGGTGCACCACGAGCGCCAGGACGTGGTCGTCGCCGTCCAGCCGTACCAGCGCGGCGCGCAGCAGCGGGCCGCGGCGCAGGTCGAAGGGCCGGGTGCGTTCGGCGGTGAGCAGTCCTTCGAGGCGGGCCTCGCGTTCGGCTCCGGGCAGGCCGGACAGGTCGTGCACGGGCAGCGGCACGTCGTGCGGCGGGTGCACGATCTGCACCCCGTGGCCGTCGGCCGAGTCGAAGGTGGTGCGCAGCGACTCGTGCCGGGCCACCACGGCCCGCAGGGCCCGGGCCAGGGCGCCGCTGTCGAGGGTGCCGCGCAGCCGCAGGGCGAGCGCGGTGACGTACTCCGCACCGCCGGGCGCGAACTCCTCCAGGAACCACAGGCGTTGCTGCGCGTACGACATCGGGGCCGCCGTGTCGCGGGCCACCGGCACCAGGGCGGGCCGCGCCGGGCCGGTGCCGGGTGCGGTGAGCAGGGCGGCGAGCGCGGCCGGGGTGGGGTGGTCGAAGACGGCGCGCGGGGAGACGTCGGTGCCGAACGCCTCGGCCAGGCGCGAGGCCAGGCGGATGCTGAGGAGGGAGTCGCCGCCCAGCCGGAAGAAGTCGTCCTCCACGCCGGGCTGCCCGGTGCCCAGCACCTCGGCGAAGGCTTCGGCGGTGCGGCGTTCGGCCTCGGTGCGCGGCTCGGTGCGCGGTCCGTGCCCGCGCTCGGTGTCGTCCGCCGGGGCCGGGAGCGCCGCCCGGTCCACCTTGCCGTTGGCGCTGAGCGGGAGCGCCGGGAGCGGGACGACGGCGGAGGGGACGAGGTAGTCGGGCAGGGTACGGCGGGCGAAGGCGCGCAGGGCGTCCGGGTCGCGTCCGGCGTCCCCGACGACGTAGGCCACCAGCCGCCTGGCCCCCGGCCGGTCCTCGCGGGCCACCACCGCGACGTCGGCCACCCCGGGGTGGCCGGCGAGGACCGCCTCGACCTCGCCGGGTTCGACGCGGAAGCCGCGGATCTTGACCTGGTCGTCGGCGCGGCCCAGGAACTCCACCGTGCCGTCGGGGCCGCGCCGGGCGAGGTCGCCGGTGCGGTACATGCGGGCGCCGGGCGGGCCGCACGGGTCGGCGAGGAAGCGGGCGGCGGTGTCGCCGGGGCGGCCGAGGTAGCCGCGGGCCACGCCCTCGCCGGAGACGTACAGCTCACCGGCGCAGCCCGGCGGGACGGGGCGCAGCCGGGAGTCGAGGACGTACACGCGCAGGTCGTCCAGGGGCGTGCCGATGGGCACGGTGGCGGGGACGGCCTCGGCGTCGGCGAGCGCGTGCGCGGTGGCGAAGGTGGTGGTCTCCGTCGGCCCGTAGCCGTCGACCACGGTCAGGCCGGGGCAGGCGGCCAGGACCCGGCGGACGGCCGCCGCGGGGACCACGTCACCGCCGGTCCACACCTGGCGCAGGCCCGCGAAGCAGTCCGGGGCGTCCTGGGCGAGCAGCCGGAACAGGCCGGCCGTCAGCCACAGCGTGCTCAGGCCGCCGTCCGCGGCCAGCCGCCGCACCAGTGCCGCGTCCACGGTCTCCCCGGGCGCCACGACCACGCACCCGCCGGTCAGCAGGGGCGCCCACACCTCGAAGGTGGCCGCGTCGAACGCCACCGGCGAGTGCAGCAGCACCCGGGCGCACACCCCGCCGGCGAACCGGCTGTCGGTGGCGAGCGAGGCCACGTCCCGGTGGCGCACGGCGACCGCCTTGGGCCGGCCGGTGGAGCCGGAGGTGAACATGACGTAGGCGAGGCGGTCGGGGTCGGCGGCCGGCAGGGGCCCGGTGGGTGTCCTCCCCTCGCAGGCGGCCACCTCCCGGGCCGTGAGCCGTACCGCCGCCCCCGCCTGCGCCAGCAGGGTCCGGGTCCGCTCCTCGGGGGCGCGGGCGTCCACCGGGACGTAGGCGCCGCCCGCCTTGAGCACCGCCAGCTGGGCGACGACGAGTTCGGCGCCGCGCTCCATGACCAGGGCGACGCGGTCCTCGGGGGCCAGGCCGCCCGCCAGCAGGTGGGCGGCCACCCGGTCGGACCACTCGTCGAGCCGGCGATAGGTCAGCTCCCGGTCGCCGTCGCGGACCGCGACCGCGCCGGGGGTGCGGCGGGCCTGCTCGGCGAAGAGGCCGACCGGGCTGCGCGGCGGGAGGCTGCGGGCGGATGTGTTCCACCCGTCCAGCACCCGCCGGTCCTGCGCGGTCAGCAGCTCCAGGTCGTCCACGTCCCCGTCGAGTCCGGCGGCGAGCGCGGTGAGCAGGACGGCGAGCCGGGCCGCGGCGCGCTCCACCGTGGCGGTGTCGAACAGCGCGGCGTCGTAGGCGAGGTCGAAGCCGAGCCGGTCGCCGAGGTGGGCGCGCAGGCACAGGGGGAAGGTGGTGGCGTCGTCGGCGCGCACCTCTTCGACGGCCACGCCGGTGCGGGCGGTGGCGGACTCGTCGACGGGGTAGTTCTCGAAGACCACCATGCTGTCGAAGAGCGCCTCCCCCGCCGGGACGTCGCCGGCGGCCTGGATGCGCGGCAGGGCGAGGAAGTCGTGGTGCCGGGCCGCGCTCTGTTCCTCCTGCACGCCGCGCAGCCAGTCCCGCACGCTGCCGGACGGCACCCGCACCCGGGTGGGCACGGTGTTGATGAACATGCCGATCATCGTCTCGACCCCGGGGAGTTCGGCCGGGCGTCCGGAGACCGTGGTGCCGAACACCACGTCGCGCCGTCCGCTGGTGCGGGCCAGCAGCAGCGCCCAGGCGCCCTGGACGACGGTGTTGACGGTGAGTCCGGCACGGGCGGCCGTCTGCCGCAGCCGCCGCGAGAGGTGCTCGTCCAGTTCGCGGTGGACGGCCGCGGCGGAGCGGGCGCGGTGCGCCTCGGCGGGGGTGCGGTCGTAGGGCAGCGGGGTGCGGGCGGTGAAGCCGGCGAGGGTGTCGGCCCAGTACCGCTCGGCCGCGGCGGCGTCCTTCTCCTCCCGCTCGGCGAGCCAGCGCAGGAAGTCCGCGAACGGTCTGCGCGCCGGCGGCGCCGCGGCGGGGCCGCCGGTGAGGGCGGCGTAGCGCTCGCACACCTCGGTGAGCAGCTGGCCGGTGCTCCAGCCGTCGAGGACGATGTGGTGGGTGGACCACACGAGCAGCACCTCGTCGCCGGGCAGGGCGGCCAGGGTGAGGCGGGTGAGCGGGGGGCGGTTGAGGTCCATGCCGGCGGCGTGATCCTCGGCCAGCAGCCGCTCGGTCGCCGCGGCGCGCTGCCGGGGCGTCAGCGCGCGCCAGTCGAGGTGGGTGACGGGCAGGTCCGCCGCGCGGTGGACGACCTGCACCGGGTGCGGCAGACCCCGCCAGTGGACGCTGGTGCGCAGGGCCGGGGTGCGGTCGGCGACCTGCTGCCAGGCGGCGGCGAAGGCCCGCGGGTCCGCGACGCCGGACAGCCGTACGGCGGTGCGGTCGAAGTAGGCGCCCGCGGTGTCCACCAGGCCGTGGAAGAGCATGCCGGACTGGAGCGGGGTCAGCGGCAGCACATCGTCCACGTCGCGCCCGTCGCCGACGAGGCGGTCCACCTGCTCCTGGGTGAGGGCGGTGAGCGGGAAGTCGGAGGGGGTGCGGCCGCCGGAGTCCGGGCGGGCGCAGTGGGCGACGATCTCGCGCAGGGCCGCGCGCATGTCCTCGGCCAGGCGGCGCACGACGGACTCGTCGTAGACGGCGGGCGGGTAGGTCCAGCCCAGTTCGAGGCGGCCGTCCTGGACGACGCCGGTGACGTCCAGCAGGTAGGGGCGTTCCTCGTCCGGGTCGGTGTCGCGGCCCGCGGGGGGCAGCGCGGCCCGCAGCAGTCCGTCGCCGGTTGTGCCGCCCGCGTCCCACCGGCCGTGGTAGTTGAAGCCGACCCGGGGCCGGGGGGCGCCGGCCAGCGGGCTGCCGGGGACGAGGTGGCGCAGGGCGCCGTGGCTCAGTCCGCGGCCCGGCACCGCGCGCAACTGCTCCTTGACCGAGCGCAGGGTGTGGTGCCAGCCGGCGTCGGGCGCGACGGTCAGGGCGAGGGGGAACTCGGCGGTGAACCAGCCGACGGTGCGCGACAGGTCCGCCTCGAAGCCGTCGCCCAGCTCCTCCCGGCCGTGGCCCTCCACGCCGACCAGGACGGTGTCGCGCCCGCACCAGCGGGCCAGGGCGCGGCCCAGCGCGCTCAGCAGCACGTCGTTGACCTGGGTGCGGTAGGCGTCGGGGACGCGGCGCAGCAGCGCGTCGGTCTCCTCGGGCTCCAGCGTGACGGTGACGGTGGCGGCGGTGCCGTGGGTGTTGGGGCCGGGCCGGCCGGGGGGCAGGCCGGCCGGGGCGGCGCAGGTGCGCCTCCAGTACTCCAGGTCGGCGTCGAGGGCTCCGGAGCGGGTGTGCTCCTGGAGCCGGGTCGCCCAGGTGGTGCAGGCCGTGCCCGCCGGGGGCAGGGCGACGGGCCGGCCGGCCGCGGCGTCGCGGTAGGCGGTCTCCAGGTCGGCCAGGAGGATGCGCCAGGAGACGCCGTCGACGGCCAGGTGGTGGAGGGTGAGGACGAGCTGGGCGGGGTCGCCGTCGAAGAGCAGGACCCGTGCCACCCGTCCCCGGGCCGGGTCGAGGGAGCGCTGCGCGCTGTCCACCGTGCGCTGGATCTCCTCCTCCCCCGCCGGCCCGGTGTGGCGGGTGAAGACGCCGTCCGGGGCCTCGGGCAGGACTTCCTGGCGCCAGCCGTCCGCCGTGTGCCGGAACCGGGTGCGCAGAGCCGGGTGGTGGTCCACGAGCGCCTCGACCGCCCGCCGCAGCGCCTCGGCGTCCGTGTCCGGCGCCAGGCACAGGCGCTGGGTCATGGTGAAGCGCAGCCGGTCGCCCGGGCGGCGGCCGTCGAGGTACCAGTGCTGGATGGGGGTGAGCGGCGCCTCGGCCGGTGCCGGGGCCGCGGTGGGCGGGGGTGCCGTCTCGGTGACGGACAGGGCGAGTTCGGCGACCGTCTGGTGGCGGAAGACGTCCTTGGTCGTCAGGGCGAGGCCGGCCTGGCGGGCGCGGGAGACGATCTGGATGCTGAGGATCGAGTCGCCGCCCAGGGTGAAGAAGTTGTCCCGTGCGCCGACCCGTTCGACGCCGAGGACCTGCGCCCAGATCGCCGCCAGTTTCTCCTCGGTGCCGGGGCGCGGCGCCACGTACGGGGTGGTGCTGTCGGGCTGCGCCGGCGGGGCGGGCAGCGCGCGCCGGTCGGTCTTGCCGCTGCTGGTGCGCGGGATGCGGGCGAGCGGCACGAACGCGGCGGGCACCATGTGGCCGGGCAGGGTACGGCGCAGCCACACGCGCAGTTCGTCGGCGGGCGGGACGCGGTCCCCGGCGGGTACCAGATAGGCGGCGAGCAGGGCGCGGCCCGCGTGCTCGCGGGCGGCCACGGCCGCGTCGGCGACGTCCGGGTGGGCCAGGAGCGCGGCCTCCACCTCGCCGGGCTCGATGCGGAACCCGCGGATCTTGACCTGTTCGTCGGCCCGGCCGAGGAACTCCAGCCGTCCCCCGGCGTCCCAGCGGGCGCGGTCGCCGGTGCGGTACATCCGCTCCCCCGGCGCGCCGAACGGGTCGGCGAGGAAGCGGGCGGCGGTCTGCCCGGGCCGGTTCAGGTAGCCGCGGGCCACCTGCGGTCCGGCCAGGTACAGCTCGCCGGGCATGCCGGGCGGCACCGGCCTGAGGGCGCCGTCGAGGACGTAGGCGCGCAGGCCCCGGCCGGGGCGGCCGACGACCGGCCGGTCGGGGCCGTCCGCGCAGGGGCCGTAGACCGCGTCGACGGTGGTCTCGGTGGGGCCGTACATGTTGTACGCGTGCACGCCGAGGTCGCGCGCCGCGCGCAGTTCCCGCCAGGTGGCGGCGTCGACCGCCTCGCCGCCGACGAGCAGCAGGCGCGGGTGGTGGCGGCCGGGGGCGAGGAGGCCGGCGGCGAGGAGTTCGCGCAGGAAGGACGGGGTGACGTTGACGAAGTCCAGCGCCTGGCCGTCGATCTGCGCGCAGAACGCCTCCGGGTCCAGGCGGGTGTCCTCGTCGACCAGGTGCACCTGGTGGCCGAGGGCCAGCAGCAGCGGCCCCTCCCAGGAGGTGTCGAAGGAGAAGGAGGCGCTGAGCGCGGCGCGCAGCCGTCGGCCGCCGGCGGTGTGCGGGGCGAGGAGGCCGTCGCGGTGGTCGAGGCAGAGGTTGACGAGCTGGCGGTGCTCGACGGCGACGCCCTTGGGGCGGCCGGTGGAGCCGGAGGTGTGGATGACGTACGCGGTGTTGTACGGGCTCAGCGGCCGGCGGCGGTCGGCGTCGGTGGGGTCGTGGGCGGGCAGCCGGTCCCAGGGCACCGCGCGCAGGGCCTCGGGGGTCAGCACCGTCCGGGCCCCGGTGTCCTCCAGCAGCACCGCCACGCGTTCGGCGGGCAGGTCCGGGTCGATCCATTGCAGGGCGGCGCCCGCCTTGAGCACCGCCAGCAGCGCGACCAGGGCGTCCCCGGTGCGCGGCAGGCGTACCGCGACCACGTCCTCGGGTCCGGCGCCGAGGGCGATGAGGTGGTGGGCGAGGCGGTTGGCGCGGGCGTTGAGCGCGGCGAAGTCGTGGGTGGTGTCGGAGGCCACCACGGCGGTCGCGTCCGGGGTGCGGGCTGCCTGGGCCTCGAACAGGGCGGTGAAGGTGGTGTCCGGCACCGGCAGTTGGGCGCCCTGCCACTCGTGCAGGACGTGGTGCCGCTCGGCCTCGGTGAGCAGCGGCAGTGCGCCGGCCGGGCGGTCCGGGTCCTCGGCGGCGGCCTGGAGCAGCAGCCGGAGCCGGCCGGCGAGGCGTTCGGCGGTGTCCGCGTCGAACAGGCCGGTGCTGTACTCCAGGTGGCCGGTGAGGCCGCCGTCCCGCTCGACGAAGTCGAAGGAGAGGTCGAAGGTGGCGTGGCGGACCGGCGGGGTGACCGGTTCGACGTCCAGTCCGGGCAGGTCGGGGGCCTGGGCGCCCAGGTTGTGCAGCGCGACCATGACCTGGAACAGCGGGGTGCGGCTGGTGTCCCGCTCGGGCTGGAGGGCGTCCACCACCTGCTCGAAGGGCACCTCCTGGTGGGCGAACGCGTCCAGCACGGTGGTGCGCGCCTGGCGCAGCAGCTCCCGGAACGACAGCTCGGGACGCACCCGGGTGCGCAGTACCAGGGTGTTGACGAACATGCCGACGACATCGTGCAGTTCGGCCCGCTCGCGGCCGGCGGTGACGGTGCCGACGGCGATGTCCTCCTGTTCCGCCCAGCGGGCCAGCAGGATCTGGCAGGCCGTCAGCAGCGTCATGTAGAGGGTGGCGTCGGCGGTGCGGCCGGTCGCGCGCAGCCGGTCGGTCAGCTCGGGCGGCAGGTGGAAGGTGACCAGGGCGCCGTCGCGGGTGCGGACGGCGGGCCGGGGACGGTCGGTGGGCAGCTCCAGCGGGGTCAGCCCGTCCAGGGTCCGCCGCCAGTGGGCGAGGTCCCGCTCGGCCCGGTCGGTGCGCGAGCGCTGCCAGGCGGCGAAGTCGGCGTAGCGGACCGGGAGCGGGGGCAGGCCGGGGGCGCGGTGGTCGCGGGCCGCCGCGTACAGCTCGCCCAGGTCACGGCCGAGGACGGCGACGGACCAGCCGTCGGTGACGATGTGGTGCACGGCGAGGACGAGGACGTGCTCGTCCGGGGCCAGGCGGGCGAGGCGGGCGCGCAGCAGCGGGCCGGCCGCCAGGTCGAAGGGGGTGTCGGCCTCCCGCCCGATCAGCGCGTCGAGGGCCTGTTCGCCCTGGCCGGTCAGGTCCTCGGCGGGCAGCGGGACGGGGTACGGCGGGTGGATCACCTGCCGGGCCCGGCCGTCCTGTTCGGCGAAGGTGGTGCGCAGTGCCTCGTGCCGGGCCACCAGGCCGTCCAGGGCGGTGCGCAGGGCCGCCTCGTCGAGCGGGCCGCGCAGCCGCAGCACGGACAGCGTCGTGTACTCGGTGCTGCCCGGCTCGAACCGGTCGAGGAACCACAGGCGTTGCTGGGCGTACGACAGCGGGGCCGGGGCGTCCGGGTCCGCGGCCGGTATCGCCTCGGGCGGGGTGCCGGCCGGTTCGCCGAGCTCGGCGGCGAGCGCGGCGACCGTCGGGTGGGTGAACAGCAGCCGGGGCGAGACCTCCGCGCCGAAGGCCGCGCGCAGCCGCGCGGTGACGCGCACGGCGAGCAGGGAGTCGCCGCCGAGGGCGAAGAAGTCGTCACCGGCGCCGACCTCCTCGGTGTCCAGGACGTCCGCCCAGGCGGCGGCGACGAGGCGTTCGGCGGGGGCTATCTCTTATACACATCTGACGCTGCCGACGAAGCTAGAAGTGTAGATCTCGGTGGTGGCC
>NZ_WYCT01000254.1 GCF_011008945.1 Streptomyces harenosi | reverse complement strand
CCCCCGTGCCGCCCCCGCCCGTGGCGCCCACCGGTCCGGGCGTCCCCGGCGGATACGGCTATCCCGGCTACCCGGGCCACCCCCAGGGCTACGGCTGGCCCGCCGCGCCGATGCACCAGCAGAACGGCATGGGCGTCGCGGCACTGGTGCTGGGCATCCTCTCCTGCTGTCTGTTCTGCCTGTACGGCGTGGTCTCCCTGGTGCTCGGCATCCTCGCCGTGGTCTTCGGCGTCAAGGGGCGCCGGAAGGCCGAACGCGGCGAGGCCGGCAACCACGGCCAGGCACAGGCCGGTCTGATCATGGGGGTCATCGGCATCGTCCTCGGCCTCGCCGTGATCGTCGTGCTGGCGATCGGCATCACCCTCGCCATCAACGAGGAGTCCGATCCGGACCCGTACTACGGTGCCGCCCGTCCGGGGCCGGTCGCCGTGGCGGCGCCCCGCTGACCTCCTGCGCGGCCGGGGCTGCGCCCCGCCGCGGGGCTCTTGGCTCCCCGTGGGTGCCGGCAGCAGCGTCCGGGCGCACACCGCCGACGCGCCAGGGCCGGGCAGTCGCGCCGCGGACGCCGCGCGAGCGGTTCGTGCAGGGGGCCGGCCCGAGGGGCGGCCCCCTTCAGCGCGCCCGCAGCCGGGCCCGCGCCTCCATCAGCGCGAACCCCAGCAGATTCCGCCCCCGCCACCGCTCCGGGTCGGCCGCCGCCTCGTCGTCCGCCGCCAGGCCGATGCCCCACACGCGGTCCACCGGACTCGCCTCCACCAGCACCCTCTCCCCGGTGCCCAGCAGGAACGCGCGCAACTCGGCGTGGGCGGCGAACTTGTGCACGCTGCCCTCGACGACGATCCCGAACCGCTCGCGCTCCCAGACCGCCTCCTCGAAGCCGCGCACCAGCCGCCCCGCCTTCTTGGCCTCGGCGGGATGCCGTGCCGCCAGCACCCGCGCCTCGGCCTGCGCGTCCGCGAACAGCCGCGCCTTGGCCGCCATCATCCAGTGCTCCGCGGTCGCGTACGCCACCCCGTCCACGGTGAACGGCGACGGCCACCACTGGCTCAGGCACTCCGGCCCGGTCCGGCCGTCCGGCCGCGGCCGGTGCCCCCAGAAGTGGAGGTACTCGATCCGTGCCCCCGCGCGGACCCGGCCGGCCAGGGCCTCCCGTGAACCGATGGCCGCCGCGGCCCGCGGCACGGCCCCGGTGGTGCCCTCCGCCGCCCCCGTGGTGTTCTCCGTCGCCCCCGTGATGTCCTCCATGCACGCGAGTCTGGCACGCACCACGGACACTCCGTCCGTCCTTGTCCGCCGTGACTCGACACCTGGTCGACAGATTCCGTCGCGTAACCAAAAGGCAACAACGGAATCACTTGTTGGCGTCCCAGTGCTCTGTCAGGATCGGCATCCACATCGAGCCTGAGCCACGCCGGCGCCCCACGGGAGGCGCCCTTTCCAGGGCCGTCTGACGGGCACACCGAGGAGAGCCACATGCACCACCCGGGCAACGACACCCCGGACCGGTTCCCGGCCCGGGAGCACTTCGCCGCAGGGGCGCAGTACATCGCGGGCCGCCTGACCGAGGGGACGTCCGGGCGGACGCACACGGTCGTCGACCCGGCGACCGGCGCGGGGGTCCTCACCTACCGGCCGGCCGGCCCGGACGACGTCGACGCGGCCGTCGCCGCCGCGCGGGCGGCCTTCCCCGGCTGGGCGGGCGCCACCCCGGGCGAGCGGTCCGAGGCGCTGCACCGCTTCGCCGCCGTACTCGCCGGGCGCGCCGAGGAGTTCGCCCGCGCCGAGTCCCTCCAGTGCGGCAAACCGCTGAAGCTGACCCGTGAGTTCGACGTGCCGGGCACGGTCGACAACACCGCCTTCTTCGCCGGCGCGGCCCGCCACCTCCAGGGGCAGTCGGCGGGCGAGTACTCCGGCGACCACACCTCCTACGTCCGCCGCGAACCGATCGGTGTGGTGGGCTCCATCGCGCCCTGGAACTACCCGCTCCAGATGGCTGCCTGGAAGATCCTCCCGGCGATCGCCGCGGGCAACACCGTGGTGCTCAAGCCCGCCGAGATCACCCCGCTGACCTCCCTGCTGTTCGCTCAGGCGGCGACGGAGGCCGGCATCCCGGACGGTGTCGTCAACATCGTCACCGGCACCGGCCAGGAGGCCGGCGAGCACCTCGTGGGCCACCCGGACGTGGCGATGACCTCCTTCACCGGCTCCACCGCCGTCGGCAGGCGGGTCGCCGGGATCGCCACCGCCACCGTCAAGCGCCTCCATCTGGAGCTCGGCGGCAAGGCGCCGTTCGTCGTCTTCGACGACGCCGACCTCGACGCCGCCGTCCACGGCGCGGTCGCGGGCGCGCTGATCAACACCGGCCAGGACTGCACGGCCGCCACCCGCGCCTACGTCCAGCGGCCCCGGTACGAGGCGTTCGTCGAGCGGACGGCCGCCCTGATGGAGACCGTCCGCCTCGGCGACCCCTTCGCGCCGGGCACCGACCTCGGCCCGCTGGTCTCGCACGCCCAGCGCGACCGCGTCGCCGCCGTCGTCGACCGGGCACGCTCCTACGCGCGCGTGGTCACCGGCGGCCAGGCCCCGCAGGGCGAGCTGAGCGACGGCGCCTACTACCGGCCCACCCTGATCACCGGTGCCGCCCAGGACAGCGAGGCCGTACAGTCGGAGATCTTCGGTCCGGTGCTGGTCGTCCTGCCCTTCGACAGCGACGACGAGGGCATCCGGCTCGCCAACGACACGCCGTACGGGCTCGCCGCCTCCGCCTGGACGCGCGACGTCTACCGGGCGGGCCGCGCCACCCGCGAGCTGAAGGCGGGCTGCGTGTGGATCAACGACCACATCCCGATCGTCAGCGAGATGCCGCACGGCGGCTACCGGGCGTCCGGCTTCGGCAAGGACATGTCCGCCTACTCCTTCGAGGAGTACACCCAGCTCAAGCACGTCATGTTCGACAACACCGCGGCCGTCGCCAAGGACTGGCACCGCACGGTCTTCGGGGACCGGTAGCCATCTCGCCAGGCCGCCGGCCACGGCCGACCCCACCCGAAAGGGCACCACGCGCATGGAGCAGTACGAGCCCGACCGGCTCTTTCCGGCACACCCGGCCGCCGTCCGGCGCGGCCCGCGCTCCGCACGGGCCTTCCCCACCCGCCGCTCGCTGCTGCGGTCCGGTGCCGGCGGCGTCCTCGCGGCGGGCGGACTGGGCACGCTGAGCGCCTGCGGCATCCCCCCGGCGGGCAGCACCCGGGGCGGCGTCCCGGCGGAGGACCACTCGGCGAAGGAGAAGAGGCTCGTCTTCTCCAACTGGACCGAGTACATGGACGTCGACGACAGCGGCAAACGCCACCCGACGCTGGAGGCGTTCACCCGGCGCACCGGCATCGAGGTCGCGTACACCGAGGACATCAACGACAACAACGAGTTCTTCGGCAAGATCAAGCCGCAGCTCGCCGCGGGCCAGGACACCGGCCGCGACCTCATCGTCCTCACCGACTGGCTGGCCGCCCGCCTGATCCGCCTGGGCTGGGTGCAGAAGCTGGACCCGGCCAACCTGCCGCACGCCTTCGCCAACCTCTCGCCCCAGTTCCGCGAGCCCGACTGGGACCCGGGCCGCGCCTACTCCTACCCCTGGCAGGGCATCTCGACGGTCATCGCCTACAACCGGAAGGCGCTGGACGGCGTCGAGGTGACCTCGGTGTCCGACCTGCTCGACGACGCCCGGCTCAAAGGGCGCGTGGGCCTGCTGACGGAGATGCGCGACACCGTCGGCATGACCCTGCTCGACATGGGCAAGGACCCGGGCCGCTTCACCGGCGACGACTACGACGCGGCGATCGCCCGGCTGCAACGCGCCGTCGACAAGGGGCAGATCCGCCGCTTCACCGGCAACGACTACACCTCCGACCTCAGCAAGGGCGACCTCGCCGCCTGCCTGGCCTGGGCCGGCGACGTGGTCCAGCTCAAGGCGGACAACCCGGACGTCGGCTTCCTCGTCCCCGACAGCGGCTACATCACCTCCAGCGACAACCTGCTGGTCCCCGCCAGGGCCCGGCACAAGACCAACGCCGAACGGCTCATCGACTACTACTACGAGCCCCGGGCCGCCGCCGAACTGGCCGCCTACATCAACTACGTCTGCCCGGTCGACGGAGTGAAGGAGGAACTCGCGAAGATCGACGCGGACGCGGCGGACAACCCGCTGATCCTTCCCGACAAGGCCATGCAGGCCAGGTCCCATGCCTTCCGTTCGCTCAGCGCGGCGGAGGAGACGGCCTGTGAAACGAAGTTCGCGAAGCTCACTGGGGCGTGACGAGGATGAACACGACGCATACGGCCCCGGCCGTGCGGCAGACCGGCGGCGACGTCCGCCTGTCCGGCATCAGCAAGACCTACGGCTCCTTCACCGCCGTGCACCCGCTCGACCTGACCGTGCCGCGCGGCTCCTTCTTCGCCCTGCTCGGCGCCTCCGGCTGCGGCAAGACCACCACCCTGCGCATGATCGCCGGACTGGAGGAGCCCACCACGGGCACCGTGTCGCTGGGCGACCAGGACGTGACCCGCCTGCCGCCCTACAAACGGCCGGTGAACACCGTCTTCCAGTCCTACGCCCTCTTCCCGCACCTGGACATCTTCGAGAACGTCGCCTTCGGCCTGCGCCGCCGCGGCATCAAGGGCGTGAAGAAGCAGGTCGAGGAGATGCTCGACCTGGTGCAGCTCGGCGAGCAGGCCCGCAAGAAGCCCCACCAGCTCTCCGGCGGCCAGCAGCAGCGCGTCGCGGTCGCCCGCGCCCTGATCAACCACCCCCGGGTGCTGCTGCTGGACGAGCCGCTCGGCGCCCTCGACCTGAAGCTGCGCCGCCAGATGCAGCTGGAGCTCAAACGCATCCAGACCGAGGTCGGCATCACCTTCGTGCACGTCACGCACGACCAGGAGGAGGCCATGACGATGGCCGACACCGTCGCCGTGATGAACGGCGGCCGGGTGGAGCAGCTCGGCGCCCCCGCCGACCTGTACGAGAACCCGCGCACCACCTTCGTCGCCAACTTCCTCGGCACCTCCAACTTCATCGAGGCCGAGGTCGGCTCCCACCGCGGCGACGACCTCCTCCTCGACGCGTGCGGCGACCGGCTGGTCCTGCCCCGCGCCCGCTGCGGCGCCCCCGCGGCGGTCGGGACCAAGGTGCTGGCCGGCGTCCGCCCGGAGAAGATATCCCTGGCGCACGCCGACGACGCCGGGGCGGTCCCCGGGGACCGCAACCGCCTCACCGGCACCATCGCCGAGGCGAGCTTCACCGGCGTCGCCACGCAGTACGTCCTCGACAGCCCCGCCTGCCCGCGGTTCTCCGTCTACGTCCAGAACGTCGACCGCGACACCCGCCTGGTGCCCGGCGCCGAGGTCGTCGCGCACTGGAGCCCGGCGCACACCTTCGGCCTGGACGCCGCCCAGGACGCCGGCGCCGGCGCGGAAGAGACCGCCTGATGACGACCACGCTCACCGAGGCGCCACCGCCGCTCAGCCCGACCGCGCCGGAGCGCACACCGCCGCGCAGGCGGGGCCGCCTCACGCCCTACTGGCTGCTGCTGCCCGGCATCCTGTGGCTGGTCCTCTTCTTCCTGCTGCCGATGGTCTACCAGGCGTCGACCTCCGTGCAGACCGGGTCGCTGGAACAGGGCTACGAGGTCACCTGGCACTTCGCCACCTACTGGGACGCCCTGTCCGCGTACGCGCCGCAGTTCCTGCGCTCGGTGGTCTACGCCGCCGCCGCGACCGTGCTGTGCCTGCTGCTGGGCTACCCGCTCGCCTATCTGATCGCGTTCCGCGCGGGCCGCTGGCGCAACCTGATCATGGTCCTGGTGATCGCGCCCTTCTTCACCAGCTTCCTGATCCGCACCCTGGCCTGGAAGACGATCCTCGCCGACGGCGGCCCGCTCGTCGGCGCCCTGAACACCCTGCACGTCCTGGACGTCACCGGCTGGCTCGGCTGGACGGCCGGCGACCGCGTCCTGGCCACGCCGCTGGCGGTGGTGTGCGGCCTGACGTACAACTTCCTGCCCTTCATGGTCCTGCCGCTGTACACCTCCCTGGAGCGGATCGACCCGCGCCTGCACGAGGCGTCCGGCGACCTGTACGCCCGGCCCTCCACCACCTTCCGCAAGGTCACCTTCCCGCTGTCCATGCCGGGCGTCGTCTCCGGCACGCTGCTGACCTTCATCCCGGCCACCGGGGACTACGTCAACGCCGACCTGCTCGGCTCCACCGACACCCGCATGGTCGGCAACGTCATCCAGACCCAGTTCCTGCGCGTCCTGGACTACCCCACGGCGGCGGCGCTCTCCTTCATCCTGATGGCCGCGATCCTCCTCATGGTCACGGTCTACATCCGCAGGTCCGGCACGGAGGATCTGGTGTAAATGGCCCTTCTCACCTGGCTCAAGCGCCATCTGGTCGTCCTCGCCGGACTGCTGACGCTCGGCTACCTCCTCCTGCCCAACGTCATCGTCACGGTGTTCTCCTTCAACCAGCCGAAGGGCCGTTTCAACTACGAATGGCAGCACTTCTCCGCGGACGCCTGGAAAGACCCGTGCGGTGTCGCCGACCTGTGCGGCTCGCTGGCCCTCAGTCTCCAGATCGCCTTCTGGGCGACGCTGGGCGCCACCGTCCTGGGCACGATGATCGCCTTCGCGCTGGTGCGCTACCGGTTCCGCGCGCGGGGAGCGATCAGCTCGCTGCTCTTCCTGCCGATGGCGATGCCCGAGGTGGTGATGGCGGCCTCGCTGCTCACCCTGTTCCTCAACATGGGAGCCCGACTGGGCTTCTGGACCGTCCTCATCGCCCACATCATGTTCTGCCTGAGCTTCGTCGTCACCGCCGTCAAGGCCCGCGTGATGTCGATGGACCCCCGGCTGGAGCAGGCGGCGCAGGACCTGTACGCCGGCCCGTTCCAGACCTTCCTCAGGGTCACCCTGCCGATCGCCGCCCCCGGGATCGCGGCGGGCGCGCTGCTCGCGTTCGCGCTCTCCTTCGACGATTTCATCATCACCAATTTCAACGCGGGCTCGGCCGTCACCTTCCCCATGTTCGTGTGGGGCTCGGCGCAGCGCGGCACGCCCGTGCAGATCAACGTCATCGGCACGGCCATGTTCGTCGTGGCCGTCCTGCTCGTCCTCGCCTCGATGGCCCTCGGCAGGCGCCGTACCCGGCGCAAGGCGTAATTCCGTAGGGAGTTGAAATCATGGCCGCGAGAGCCATGAGCCGTACCGACCGATTCACGACGTCCCTCTCCGACGCCCAGCCGGTCCCGTACTGGCTGGACGACCCCGGCCGCCCCCGTCCCGAGCCCGCCCTCACCGGCGCCGAGAGCTGCGACCTGCTCGTCGTCGGCGGCGGCTACAGCGGCCTGTGGACCGCGCTGATCGCCAAGGAACGCGACCCGGACCGGGACGTGATGCTGCTGGAGGGCCGGGAGACCGGCTGGGCCGCCTCGGGCCGCAACGGCGGCTTCTGCGCCGCCTCCCTCACCCACGGCCTGGCCAACGGGCTGGCCCGCTGGCCGGAGGAGATCCACCGGCTCGAGGAGCTGGGCGCCCGCAATCTCGACGCCATCGAGCGCGCGGTCGCCCGCCACCGGATCGACTGCGACTTCGAGCGCACCGGTGAGATCGACGTGGCCACCGAGCCCCACCAGGCCCGGGAGCTGAAGGAGTTCCACGAGGAGCTCGCCCGCCGGGGCCTGGCCGACGGCATCGAGTACCTGGACACCGACGCGGTGCGCGCGCAGGTGAACTCCCCGACCTTCCGGGCGGGCCTGTACGACCGCCGGGGCGTGGCCATGCTCCACCCCGCCAAGCTGGCCTGGGGCCTGAAACGGGCCTGCCTCCGCCTCGGCGTGCGCGTCCACGAACACACCCCGGCCCTGACGCTGCGGCCGCACGGCGCCGGCATGTCCGTCCGCACCCCCTACGGCCAGGTCCGCGCCCGCCAGGTCGCCCTCGGCACCAACGTCTTCCCCAGCCTGGTCCGGCGGGTCCGCGCCTACACCGTCCCGGTCTACGACTACGCCCTGATGACCGAGCCGCTCACCGCCGGCCGGCTCGCCGCGATCGGCTGGCGCAACCGGCAGGGCCTGGGCGACTCGGCCAACCAGTTCCACTACTTCCGGCTGACCTCCGACCACCGCATCCTGTGGGGCGGCTACGACGCCGTCTACCCCTACGGGGGCCGGGTGCGCGCCGAGTACGACGACCGCCCGGAGACCTACGCCAAGCTCGCCGCGCACTTCTTCACCTGCTTCCCGCAACTGGAGGGCGTCCGCTTCACCCACGCCTGGGGCGGCGCCATCGACACCTGCACCCGCTTCTCGGCGTTCTTCGGCACCGCCCACCGGGGCCGCGTCGCCTACGCGGCCGGGTACACGGGCCTGGGGGTGGGCGCCACCCGGTTCGGCGCCGAGGTGATGCTGGACCTGCTGGCGGGGGAGCGCACCGAGCGCACCGAGCTGGAGATGGTCCGCAGGAAGCCGCTGCCGTTCCCGCCGGAGCCCTTCGCGTGGACCGGCATCGCACTGACCAAGTGGTCGCTGGCGCGCGCCGACGCCCACGGCGGGCGGCGCAACCTGTGGCTGCGGACGATGGACCGGCTGGGGCTCGGCTTCGACAGCTAGGGCCGGTCGTAGGACCCGGGGCGGGCCCGCGGGCGGGGCCCGGCCCGGTCCGGGCGGAAGACCCCGCGCGGACCCCGGCTGTGAGCCGGTTCACGGAAGCGGCCCGCCCGACCCGCGTAACGCCGGAGGAAGACCTCCCTCTCCCTCGTGACGCACCCCGCGTCCACGAGTGAAAGGGAGGTCTCCCCATGTCCGGGACGAACACACCGGCGGGATGGCTCGCATCCGTCGCACCGGATCCGCAGGCGTGCCGCCGGGAGTGGGAGCGCGACCCGCACGGGATCGCGCTGCTGCCCGCCGGCAGGGCCTGGGACGTACTCATCCTGCCGAGCAGGCTCGGCCACCCCACCCTCGACGTGCTGGCCCGCGTCCTGGACCGGCCCGGGCCGGTGCTCGCCGACTCCGGCGACGCGCGCACCGGCTTCTTCGTGCCGCCGGGCACGGCGGCCCGCTGGCTGGGCACCGGCGTCCGCACGGCCGGGCACGGCACCTGGATCGTCGTACCGCATCCGGCGCGGGTGGCCACCGGCGGCATCCGCTGGCTGGTGCCGCCGGACGGCTCCGGCACGCTCACCGATCCGGTCCTGCTGGAACTGGCGATGCACGAGGCGGCGGCCGGACCGGCGGACGGCCCCGCGCGGGACGGGGGCGTGCGGTGAGGGCCGGTGCCGGAGGAATCCGTGCGGTGAGATCCGGCTGCGGACGGGCCCGCGAGGTCCGGACCGACGCCGGACGGGTTCGTACGGTGAGGGGTGGCGCCGGACCGTTCGTACGGCCAGGAGTGGTGCCGGACGGGTTCGTGCGGTGAGGAGTGGTGCCGGACGGGCTTGCACGGCGAGGAGTGGTGCCGGACGGGCTTGCATGGTGAGGTGCGGGCCGGCCTGACCCGGCCGATTCCCGGTCCGTCCGCCGGGATCGGCGCGCGGCCCCCTCCGTTCCTCCGGGCGGGGCGCGCGAGGACGCGCCCGGACGGCGGCGGTGGTCGCCCTCGGACCGGTCCGACAGCCGGTTGTGCCTCGCCGGCCGCCCGTGCGGCCGGCGCGGGGCGGCCGGACACCGGCGAGGGCTACCGGGAGGGCGGCGCCTGCGGCGTCCGGCGCCGGTGGCCGGCGCGGACGGCCCACCGCAGGCAGACGAGCAGTACCGCGCCCAGACACCAACTGGCCACCACGTCCAGCGGCCAGTGATAGCCCCGGCGCACCAGCCCGAACGAGACGCCGAGGACGAGGAGGGCCCCCGCGGCGAGCAGCGCACGGCGCGCGACGACCGAGCCCAGCCACGGCAGCAGGAGCAGGACGGCCCCGCCGTAGGCGACGACGGCGGTGGCGGTGTGACCGGACGGGAAGTAGCCGACGGCCGGCGGCACGGCGGGGGTGCCGGGCCGGGCGGTCCACGCCTTCAGCGGGGCGACCAGCAGCGGCACCATCGCCATCGCCAGGACACCGGCGGCGGGCGGCAGCCACCAGCGGTCCGCCGCCGCGGCCCGGCCGCGCCAGGCGGTCCAGGCCAGCGCGGCGGCGAGGACGGGCAGCGCGACCTGGACGTTGCCGAGGTCGGAGAGCAGCTCGGAGGT
This sequence comes from Streptomyces harenosi, assembly GCF_011008945.1. Lineage (GTDB taxonomy): Bacteria > Actinomycetota > Actinomycetes > Streptomycetales > Streptomycetaceae > Streptomyces > Streptomyces harenosi. The sequence goes on along the minus strand of NZ_WYCT01000254.1, from coordinate 539 downwards.
CCGGTCCGGACGGGCCAGCGCCGCGCTGAGCCGCTCGTCGGCTCGCACCAGCGGTCCGTCGGCGACGACCTGCCAGGTGATCAGCGCGAACAGCAGCCCGGGCAGCCCGGTCGCGAGGAGAAGGAGAAGGGGAGCGGTCGGCCGTCCCGGAACAGGGGGGATCGTTCCGGGACGGCCGACCGGACCGGAACGCCGCACGCCCCGGGGGGTCTGGGGCGGGCGACCGTCCGATCGGTGAGGAGATCCAGAGTTGGAGACTCCGGTTGTGTGCGCGAGGGCACGACCAGATCGAAGCTGGGGAGGCCCCGGCCTGGCGTCGCCCACGGTCTCCCGTGGGCGGGGTGTATCTCTCATCTGGGTAGAACCTACGACAGGGGCCGGGCGGAGGACAGGGCGATCGGCGACCTGTCATCCACCTCCCACACCTTCTTCACACGCTCTGCCGCTCGCCCCGCCACAGGCGCGGCGCCCCGCTCGGATGTGCGCGCGGGGCCCGCCAGGCGGCGGGGCGAGGGCGGGCGAGGGGAAGGCGCGGGCGG
>NZ_WYCT01000253.1 GCF_011008945.1 Streptomyces harenosi | reverse complement strand
CCCCCGCCCTCTTCACCTGGGAGTTCGCCGCCGACCCCTACCCCGCCTACGCCTGGCTGCGCGAGCACGCCCCCGTGCACCGGACCACGCTGCCCAGCGGGGTGGAGGCATGGCTGGTCACCCGTTACGCCGACGCCCGGCAGGCGCTCGCCGACAACCGCCTCTCCAAGAACCCGGCGCACCACGCCGAGCCCGCTCACGCCAAGGGCAAGACCGGCATCCCCGGCGAGCGCAAGGCGGAGCTGATGACCCACCTGCTCAACATCGACCCGCCGGACCACACCCGGCTGCGGCGCCTGGTGAGCAAGGCGTTCACGCCCCGCCGGGTCGCCGAGTTCGCGCCGCGGGTGCAGGAGCTGGCCGACCGGCTCATCGACGGGTTCGCGGCCAGGGGAGAGGCCGACCTCATCCACGAGTTCGCCTTCCCGCTGCCCATCTACGCCATCTGCGACATGCTCGGCGTCCCCCGCGAGGACCAGGACGACTTCCGCGACTGGGCGGGCATGATGATCCGCCACCAGGGCGGCCCCCGGGGCGGCGTCGCCCGCTCGGTGAAGAAGATGCGCGGCTACCTCGCCGACCTCATCCACCGCAAGCGCGAGGCGCTGCCGCCCGAGCCCGGCCCCGGCGAGGACCTGATCTCCGGCCTCATCCGCGCCTCCGACCACGGCGAGCACCTCACCGAGAACGAGGCCGCGGCGATGGCGTTCATCCTCCTGTTCGCCGGCTTCGAGACGACCGTCAACCTCATCGGCAACGGCACCTACGCCCTGCTCACCCACCCCGGGCAGCGCGCCCGCCTCCAGCGGTCCCTCGCCGCCGGTGAGCGCGGCCTGCTGGAGACGGGCGTGGAGGAACTCCTGCGCTACGACGGACCGGTGGAGCTGGCCACCTGGCGGTTCGCCACCGAGCCGCTCACCATCGGCGGGCAGGACATCGCACCCGGCGACCCGGTCCTCGTCGTCCTGGCCGCCGCCGACCGGGACCCGGAGCGCTTCGCCGACCCGGACACCCTCGACCTCGCCCGCCGGGACAACCAGCACCTCGGGTACGGGCACGGCATCCACTACTGCCTCGGCGCCCCGCTGGCCCGCCTGGAGGGCCAGACCGCCCTGGCCACGCTCCTCACCCGCCTGCCCGACCTGCGCCTGGCGGCCGACCCGGCCGATCTGCGCTGGCGCGGCGGGCTCATCATGCGGGGCCTGCGCACGCTGCCCGTGACCTTCACGCCCGCCCCGTGACCGGCCCCGGAACGGCCCGGCCGTCACCAAAAGGTGACAGCGGTTCACCTCTGTGATCTTCATGTGATCTACGCGGCATGAACTTGTGACAAGTGATCGTATGGCTATACGTTCACGGATCAGCGCGGCGCCGAGCGTCACCCGTCGCGCGGTCCCTGTCGTCTCGCGAAAGGTCTCCGCATGCTCTCCGGGAACGGTCGTCACCGCCGCCCCCGCCAGGCTCCGGCCCTCGTGGTCGCAGCCGGAGTGACCGGCTCCGCCATCGCGATCCCGCTCCTCGGAGCCTCCGGTGCCGGCGCGGCCGACGGTACGGCCTGGGACCGGGTCGCCGAGTGCGAGACCGGCGGCGCCTGGAGCGAGAACAGCGGCAACGGCTACTACGGCGGTCTGCAACTCACCCAGGACGACTGGGAGAAGTACGGCGGACTCGCGTACGCCTCCAGCGCCGACCAGGCCAGCCGCTCCCAGCAGATAAGAGTCGCCGAGAAGATACTCGCGGCCCAGGGCATCACCGCCTGGCCGACCTGCGGCCTGCTGGCCGGCCTGAACGGCTCCGGGCCGACCGCCGGCGCCACCGGCACGCCGGGCGGCTCGGCCTCCACCGGATCGCCCGAGTCGTCCGCGTCGTCCGGAACCCCCCGGTCGTCGGACTCTTCCGGGTCGTCTTCCTCCGCCTCCCCTTCTTCCCCTTCTTCCTCCGCCGACCCGTCCGCGGCGCCGGACTCCTCCGGCGACTCCACCGGGCCCGAAAGTGTCAAATCTCCCGGTTCAGCCGGATCTACCGGAAGCACCGGATCGCCTGAATCCTCCTCCAGTCCGTCCGCCTCGGACACGGCTGACCCGTCGTCAGTCGAGGGGAACGAACCGGCGAAGTCGGGCAGAACGTCTGATTCCGCTTCCGGTGCCGCCTCCGGCTCGTCCCGGACTCCAGGTGCCCCCGAGGGTGCCGGATCGGACAACTCCGGTCACGAGGGCGCCATTTCCGGCCTGACGGACACCGGATCGTCCGGCGGCGGCCGCCACCGTGGCCCCAGTGCCGCCGAGGACCCCGCCGACCGCCGTGGCGGCGCCTCCGCCGGGCGGCACGCCTCGCGCGGCGAGGAGGCCGCCCGCGACGCCGTGGACGGCTCCTACACCGTCCGCCACGGGGACAGCCTGTGGGCCATCGCCGACTCCCTTGACCTCAGCGGCGGATGGCAGGGGCTGTACGCCGAGAACAGGGAGACGGTCGGCGCCGACCCTGACCACATCCTCCCCGGTCAGAAGCTTGCGGTCAGGGACGAAACGGGCGAAAACTAGCGGGAGTTCGGGCCCTGATTCACCGTTGATGTCCGTTATAAACGCGGTGAGAGATAGGTCTCAGAAGCCCTGATCGTCTTTGAAATTCCGTCGGTCGCCTGCCTACGGTCGTGATCGCTCGCCATCGCGGGCCCCGGCCGCCGCAACGCCGAATCCTGCCAGCGGCTGCCCGGGAACAGTCGTCGCATCATGCGCCGCAGGCAGGAGCGGGGGAACCAAGGTAGGCGCCGCGCCGGGCAGTTGATCCGGAGCGGCTAGGGGTGGAGCCGAGTCCCGCGAGGGACCCGGCCGGGCAACTCAACCGGCCCGAACCCGACAGCTCACCTCGCAGGCGTCGGTGAGGGGATCGATCCATGCTGTTTTCCGGCAAGGGCAAGCACCGTCGTCCGTCCAAGGCCACCCGCGCCCTCGCGCTCGCCGGTGTCACCGGCGCCGCCGTCGCCGCCCCGCTGATGGCGGCCGGCAACGCCTCCGCCGCCACCGCCTCCGAGTGGGACGCGGTCGCCCAGTGCGAGTCCGGCGGCAACTGGTCCATCAACACCGGCAACGGTTACTACGGCGGTCTGCAGTTCTCCGCCTCCACCTGGGCCGCGTACGGCGGCACGGCCTACGCCGCCACCGCCGACCAGGCCACCAAGGAGCAGCAGATCGCCATCGCCGAGAAGGTGCTCGCGGGCCAGGGCAAGGGTGCCTGGCCGGTCTGCGGCAAGGGCCTGTCGGGCGCCGCGTACACCGGCGGCGGTGCGGCGGCCGGCTCGTCGAACGGCTCGAACACCGGTTCCGGCAGCTCGGCCGGTTCCTCCGCGGGCTCCTCGGCCGGTTCCTCCGCGGGCTCGTCGGCGGCCCAGCCCGAGACCACGACCCGCTCGACCGAGCAGAAGGCGTCCCGCTCCCAGGAGCGCCCGGCGGCCTCCCAGAAGACCGTCACCACGCCGACCGGCGAGAAGGTCCGCAAGGGCGACGGCGAGTACAAGGTCGTCGAGGGCGACACCCTCAGCACCATCGCCGCGGAGCACGGCGTCAAGGGCGGCTGGGCCAAGCTGTTCCAGCTCAACGAGGACATCGTCGAGGACGCCGACCTCATCTACCCGGGCCAGCAGCTTCACCTGAAGTAAGGCCCGGCATCCGGGCCTGTCTCCCCCCGGCAGGCCACCCGCCCCGGTGCGTATCCCCCGTACGCACCGGGGCGGGGCTTTTTCGCGGGGAGTTACCGGCGCGTATGGGTCGCCATATTTGTTCCGTTCGGAAACAATTTACTCTCGGTTCTGTCCAACGGGTGGGTGACCGGCTGGCCGATCGCCCGGAGCCGGTTAGGCTCGTCCCGCAGAGCCACACGGTTTCTCTGGCAGAACCGCCGCGGTCCTGCCCACCCGCGTCACATCCAAGAAGGAGATGCTCGTGCCGTCCATCGACGTCGTCGTAGCCCGGGAAATCCTGGACTCCCGAGGCAACCCCACGGTCGAGGTCGAGGTCGGCCTCGACGACGGCAGCACGGGTCGTGCCGCCGTTCCGTCCGGCGCCTCGACCGGCGCCTTCGAGGCCATCGAGCTGCGCGACGGCGACACCAACCGCTACCAGGGCAAGGGCGTCGAGAAGGCCGTCCTGGCCGTCATCGAGCAGATCGGCCCGGAGCTGGTCGGGTACGACGCCACCGAGCAGCGCCTGATCGACCAGGCCATGTTCGACCTGGACGCCACCGACAACAAGGGCTCCCTGGGCGCCAACGCCATCCTCGGTGTCTCCCTCGCCGTCGCCCACGCCGCCTCCGAGGCCAGCGACCTGCCGCTCTTCCGCTACCTGGGCGGCCCCAACGCGCACCTGCTGCCGGTGCCGATGATGAACATCCTGAACGGCGGCGCGCACGCCGACTCCAACGTGGACATCCAGGAGTTCATGATCGCCCCGATCGGCGCGGAGTCCTTCTCCGAGGCCCTGCGCTGGGGCGCCGAGGTCTACCACACCCTGAAGAAGGTCCTGAAGAACAAGGGCCTGTCCACCGGCCTGGGCGACGAGGGCGGCTTCGCCCCGAACCTGGACTCCAACCGTGCCGCCCTCGACCTGATCATCGAGGCCATCAAGGAGGCCGGCTACACCCCCGGCGAGCAGGTCGCCCTGGCCCTGGACGTGGCCGCCACCGAGTTCTACAAGGACGGCGTGTACGTCTTCGAGGGCAAGGAGCGCACGGCCGAGGAGATGACGGAGTACTACGCGGAGCTGGTCGACGCCTACCCGCTGGTCTCCATCGAGGACCCGCTGAACGAGGAGGACTGGGAGGGCTGGAAGACCATCACCGCCAAGCTCGGTGACAAGGTCCAGCTCGTCGGCGACGACCTGTTCGTCACCAACCCCGAGCGCCTCCAGCGCGGCATCGACGAGGGCGCGGGCAACGCGCTCCTGGTCAAGGTCAACCAGATCGGCTCGCTGACCGAGACCCTCGACGCCGTCGAGCTGGCCCAGCGCAACGGCTACAAGTGCATGATGTCCCACCGCTCCGGCGAGACCGAGGACGTCACCATCGCCGACCTGGCCGTCGCCACCAACTGCGGCCAGATCAAGACCGGCGCCCCGGCCCGCTCCGAGCGCGTCGCCAAGTACAACCAGCTGCTGCGCATCGAGGAGATCCTGGACGACGCCGCGGTGTACGCCGGCCGCAGCGCCTTCCCGCGCTTCAAGGGCTGAGTCACCGCCTCGTAGGAAGCGTCGGACGTACGTCCCCGTACGCGGTCCCGTACCGTGTGCGGGGACGTACGCGCGTAGGACGGTGAAACGGGAGGCGGGGACATGGCGGTGAAGGACCGGGACCGATTCTCCACCGCGACCAGGATCCGGTTGCTCGGCGAGCAGACGGCGGCCCGGGTCTACCGCTCGCAGAGCAAGCGCCAGGCCCGCCGCTCCCGGCTGACCGGCCGGGCCGCGCTGCTGGCGATGGTCGTCTGCTCCCTCGTCGTGGCGCTCGCCTACCCCATAAGGCAGTACGTCGCCCAGCGCGGGGAGATCGCCGACCTGCGCCGGGAGAAGCAGCGGACCCAGGAGCGGGTCGAACGCCTGCGCGACGAGAAGGCGCGCTGGCAGGACGACGCGTACGCGGAGCAGCAGATCCGGCAGCGGCTGCACTACGTGATGCCGGGCGAGACGGGGTACATCGTCATCGACCCCGGCGCGGGCAAGCAGTCCCGCACCGACCTGGGGGCGGCCGACCGCCCCTGGTACCGGAACGTCTGGGACGAGGTGGACACCGCCGACGCCGCCGGCCGGTGACCGCGTCCCGCGCCCCGGGGCGGCGCCCGGCGACGGCTCGCCCGGTTCGCCCGGACCCACGGACAGCACGATCCACGGACAGCACGATCCACGGACAGAAAGACAGCCTGAACACAGCCATGGAAACCCCTCCGCCTCCCACCCCGCGCACCGAGCCCACCGACGCGGACGTGGCGGCCTTCAAGCAGCAGCTCGGGCGGCCCCCGCGGGGCCTGCGCGCCATCGCGCACCGCTGCCCGTGCGGACAGCCGGACGTCGTGGAGACGGCGCCGCGGCTGCCCGACGGCACGCCCTTCCCCACGCTGTACTACCTGACGTGCCCGCGCGCCAACTCGGCGATCGGCACGCTGGAGGCCGAGGGCGTGATGAAGGAGATGACCGAGCGCCTGGCGGCCGACCCGGAGCTGGCCGCCGCGTACCGCGCCGCCCACGAGGACTACATCCGGCGCCGCGACGAGATCGAGGAGCTGCGGAACTTCCCGAGCGCGGGCGGCATGCCGGACCGGGTCAAGTGCCTGCACGTGCTGGTCGCCCACTCGCTGGCGGCCGGGCCCGGCGTCAACCCGCTCGGCGACGAGGCGCTGGCGATGCTGCCCGAGTGGTGGCGCAAGGGACCGTGCGTGACGGTTCCCGGGACCTGTGGGGAGGACGAGAAGTGACCCGTGTCGCCGCCGTCGACTGCGGTACGAACTCCATCCGGCTGCTGGTCGCCGACGCCGACCCGGCCACCGGCGAACTCGTCGACCTGGACCGGCGCATGACCATCGTCCGGCTGGGCCAGGGCGTCGACCGCACCGGCCGGCTCGCCCCCGAGGCGCTGGAGCGGACCTTCGCCGCCTGCCGTGAGTACGCGCAGGTCGTCAAGGGGCACGGCGCCGAGCGGCTGCGGTTCGTGGCCACCTCCGCCTCCCGCGACGCCGCCAACCGCGACGACTTCGTCCGCGGCGTGCTGGACATCCTCGGCGTCGAGCCCGAGGTGATCACCGGCGACCAGGAGGCCGAGTTCTCCTTCACCGGTGCCACCAAGGAGCTGACCGGGCGCGCGGACCTGCACCGCCCCTTCCTGGTGGTGGACATCGGCGGCGGCTCCACCGAGTTCGTCGTCGGCGACGACCACGTCCGCGCGGCCCGCTCGGTCGACGTCGGCTGCGTCCGCATGACCGAGCGGCACCTGCTGCGGGACGGCGCGGTCACCGACCCGCCCACCGAGGAGCAGATCGGCGCGATGCGCGCCGACATCGAGGCGGCCCTCGACCTCGCCGAGCGCACGGTCCCGCTGCGCGAGGCGCGCACGCTGGTCGGCCTGGCCGGCTCGGTGACGACGGTGTCGGCGATCGCGCAGGAACTCCCCGCGTACGACTCCGCCGCCATCCACCACTCCCGCGTCACGCTCGACCGGGTCCGGGAGATCACCGGACACCTGCTCCGCTCCAGCCACGCCGAGCGCGCCGCCATCCCGTCCCTGCACCCGGGCCGGGTCGACGTGATCGGGGCCGGCGCCCTGGTACTGCTGTCGGTCATGGAACGGATCGGTGCGGAGGAGGTCGTGGTGAGCGAGCACGACATCCTCGACGGGATCGCCTGGTCGGTGGCGTAACGGCCGCAGCCCCCGGGGAGGGTTCCGGCCGCGGCACCGGCCGGGACCGCTCCCCTCAGTGCTCGGCCGACGGGCCCGTCGGGTCCGGCGGCACGGCGCAGCCCTCCCCGTCGCCACCGGCACCGCCCTCACCCCCGGATTCCCCCGGGACCCGGGGCGTCATGGCTCTCGGCGGCCGGTACGGGGCCTCGGTGACGGTGACCGCCATCAGCGCCAGATCGTCGGCGAGGACGCCCCCGGCGTGGCGGTGCACCAGGCGCGCCACGGTGTCCACCACCGCCGGCGGCCCCTGGCGCCAGCAGCCGCACAGGCCCTCCTCGGGGGTGAAGAAGGAGCCGTCGGCGCCCCGCGCCTCCAGCAGGCCGTCCGTGCACAGCAGCAGCAGATCGCCGGGGGCGAACGGACGCGACTCGTACGCCCAGGGGCCCGGGTCCAGCTCGCCGAGCCCCAGCGGGAGCCCGGGGTCGGCCGGCTCCCACGACCGGACCCCCTCGGCACCGGCCAGGAACGCCGGACAGTGCCCCCGGCTGATCAGGCGCACCTCGCCCCCGCCGGGCGGGAACTCGGCGATGGCCGCGGTGACGAACTGCTCCCCCCGCAAGCCGTCCTGGACGCGTGCGGCGGCCAGGTCCCGGGTGTGCCGGGCGACCGCCTCGTCGAGGTGCCGGGCCAGCAGGGGCAGCGTCTCGGTGTGGTGCGCCGCCTCGCGGAAGCTGCCCACCAGCGCGGCCACGCCGGGAATCGCGTCGGTGCCCTTGCCGCGCACATCGCCGATGAGCAGCCGGACGCCGTAGGGGGTCTCCTCGGCCGCGTACAGGTCGCCGCCCACGGCGGCCGCGTCGGAGGCGGCCTCGTACCGCACGGCGATCCAGGTGGTGCCGAGCCAGGCCCGCACCGGCGGCAGCACCGCGCGCTGCGCGGACTCGGCGGTCCTGCGGGCGCCCTGGAGCCGCCGGTCCAGCCACATCCGCAGCAGGCACAGCGGCACGGAGGCCCAGGCCAGCAGGAGCAGGGCGCAGAAGTCGACCACGGCGTGCCCGCCGTCGGACTCCAGGTGCTCGGCGAAGAGCAGGACCAGACCGGCCACGCTGTTCAGCAGCGCCATGAGGATCACCGGGCGCGGGGTGTGGACGCAGGCGGCGGTCATCGAGCTGAGGACGAGGAAGACGTCCCCGCTGAAGGCGCCGGGTGTCGGCAGGTCGACGGCGAAGGCGACCCCCACCAGCGCCAGGGGCAGCCACCGCGCCCAGTGCGGCAGCGGAAGGTGCTCCGGCTCCGCGGCATGGGACAGCAGTCCCGTCGTACGGCGGTGCGGACTCATGCCATCCCTTTCCCGAGCTGCCGCGGCGCGCCCTCACTTCTCGCAGCCATGCCAAAACTAACAAAAGGGACAAATGCTCTTGCGGTGACGGGCTCGGGGTGACGTCCCGGGAGTCCCCGTCCGAGCTGGTCAGGCAACACATGAGCGCCCGCGCGAGGGGCCGGGGCGGCCGGCCCGGGAGGAGCGGCGGGAAAGTTCGTGAAGTTCTTCACAAGGAATTGGGCCCGCGCGGACGACTCGTGCGGTCCGGTTGACCCTTTTGGGGGCTCAACTGCCCTTTGAACACGTTCAGGAGAGCGTTGTGCTCACCGTCCGGGCGGGGTGGCCGTGAGGCTGGTCCGAACGGCCCGGCGGGCCTGAAGGGCAGCTCACGCGCCGTTGACAACGAGCTCCCCCGTGCGGTGGTTCCCCTCACGCTCCATGATCTCCGTCACGTGGGCCGGGGAGTGTAACACAGCCCCCGTCGGAGCTTGTGAAGGGGCGCACGAGGAGCCCCCCCGGGGCGGGTGGATACTCGATGCCATGAGCACCACGGAGCGTCCCAGGATCCTCGTAGTAGGCGGTGGGTACGTAGGCCTGTACGCAGCTCGGCGCATCCTGAAGAAGATGCGTTACGGAGAGGCGACCGTCACCGTCGTCGACCCCCGGTCGTACATGACCTACCAGCCCTTCCTCCCCGAAGCCGCCGCCGGCAACATCTCCCCGCGGCACGTCGTCGTCCCCCTGCGGCGCGTGCTTCCCAAGGCGGAGGTCCTCACCGGCCGGGTCACCACCATCGACCAGGACCGCAAGGTCGCCACGATCGCCCCCCTGGTGGGCGAGGCGTACGAGCTGCCCTTCGACTACCTGGTCATCGCCATGGGCGCGGTCTCCCGCACCTTCCCGATCCCCGGCCTCGCCGAGCAGGGCATCGGCATGAAGGGCATCGAGGAGGCCATCGGCCTGCGCAACCACGTGCTGGAGCAGCTCGACAAGGCCGACTCCACCACGGACGAGGAGATCCGCCGCAAGGCGCTCACCTTCGTCTTCATCGGCGGCGGCTTCGCCGGCGCTGAGACCGTCGGTGAGGTCGAGGACATGGTCCGCGACGCCGCCAAGTACTACAAGAACGTGTCCCGCGAGGACATGCGCTTCATCCTGGTCGACGCGGCCGACAAGATCCTCCCCGAGGTCGGCCCGAAGCTCGGCACGTACGGCAAGGAGCACCTCGAGGGCCGCGGCGTCGAGGTCTACCTGTCCACCTCCATGGAGTCCTGCGTCGACGGCCACGTGGTGCTGAAGAACGGCCTCGAGGTCGACTCCAACACCATCGTGTGGACGGCGGGCGTCAAGCCGAACCCGGTCCTGTCCCGCTTCGGCCTGCCGCTGGGCCCCCGCGGTCACGTCGACTGCGAGCCGACGCTCCAGGTCAAGGGCATGGACTACGTCTGGGCCGCCGGCGACAACGCCCAGGTGCCCGACCTCGTCGGCCGCAAGAACGGCAACCCGAACGCCTGGTGCCCGCCCAACGCCCAGCACGCGCTGCGCCAGGCCCGGGTCCTCGGCGACAACGTCCTCTCCGGCATGCGGGGCTTCCCGCAGAAGGAGTACAGCCACGCCAACAAGGGCGCGGTGGCGGGTCTCGGCCTGCACAAGGGCGTGGCGATGATCGTCATGGGCAAGATGAAGATCAAGCTCAAGGGCCGTCTCGCCTGGTACATGCACCGTGGCTACCACGGCATGGCGATGCCGACCTGGAACCGCAAGATCCGGGTCTTCGCCGACTGGACGCTCGGCATGTTCCTCAAGCGCGAGGTCGTCTCGCTCGGTGCGATCGAGTCCCCGCGCGAGGAGTTCTACGAGGCCGCCAAGCCCGCCCCCGCGCCGGTCGCCGCCAAGACCGAGGAGAAGGCCAAGGCGTCCTGACCGCACGGTCACCGGACGTGCCGTCGGCCCGCTGACGGCACGTCACCCCTCGCCGGTCCGAAGGGGCCGCCCGCCATCCGTGGTGCGGGCGGCCCCTTCGGCGTCCGCGCCCCCGGGTGGCCCCTCCGGCGTCCGCGCCCCGGGCGGCCCCTCCGG
>NZ_WYCT01000252.1 GCF_011008945.1 Streptomyces harenosi | reverse complement strand
GGTGATGCCACAGGACGGCCGCGGACGTCACGCCCACGGGTGCGGGCATGGCGGCCGGGACCGTCCCGCTCGTCCGGAGGCGCGGCCTCCGGGGGCCGTCTATGGTGAGCCCAAGGCGCCGATCTCCGGTCCGCGACGGGGCGCCCTGGAGGCATCGATGCTGGCCAAGCTGTCGACCCGCTCCTTGGCAGGGCGCTGCGCGGTCACCGGCGCGCTGGGGCTGGCGCTGCTGGGTGCGGGCCTGCCCGCCGTCGCCCGGGACGGCACCGATCCGGCCCTGGCCCGGTTCTACGGACAGCAGGTCCGGTGGACGGCGTGCGAGAGCGCGGACGCGCCGAAGGACCTGCAGTGCGGGAAGGTCACCGTCCCCCTCGACTACGCCCGGCCCGAGGCGGGCACCCTCGAGCTGGCCCTCGCCCGCTACCGGGCCACCGGTGAGTCCGACGGATCGGTGCTGCTGAACTTCGGCGGCCCGGGCAGCTCCGGCGTCAGCGAACTCGCCTCCGGCGGCAAGGACTTCCTGCACCTGACCAACGGCTACGACGTGGTGGCCTTCGATCCCCGGGGCGTGGGCAGATCCTCGCCGGTCACCTGCGGCGAGGGCTCCGTCGAGATCCTGGAGGCGACGGACGGGGACGAGGAGGACGGCGACACCCAGGAGGTGCTGCGGCGGCTGCGGAACGCCGTCGCCAAGTGCGTGCGGAACTCGGGTCCCGTCCTGCCGCACATAGGCACGGTCAACGCCTCCCGGGACATGGACGTGATACGTCAGGCGCTCGGCGACGACAAGCTCAACTACCTGGGTTTCTCGTACGGAACCCGGCTCGGCGCGGTCTACGCGGCCCAGTTCCCCGGAAAGGTCGGGCGGATGGTGCTGGACGGCGTGGACACGCTGACGGAACCGCTGCCGCAGCAGGGACTGGCCGGCGCGCAGGGCCAGCAGACGGCGCTGGAGAACTTCATCGACTGGTGCACGAACGACATCGCCTGCCCGTTCGGCCAGGACCCGCGGGAGGCGCGGGAGCAGGTCGTGCAACTGGTGGCCTCGCTCGACGACGACCCGGTGCCCACGGCCTTCGGCGACAGGTTCACCGGGCAGGATCTGGTGGGCGCGATCGGGCAGGCCCTGTACAGCAGGGAGATGTGGCCCCTGCTGCAGCGGGCTCTCGCACAGCTGGTCGAGGACGGCGATCCCAGCGCCATGGAGGGGTTCGTCTCCGGCGGTGTCGCGTTCCCCGTCCGCCAGGAGGGCCGGGCCCGCGGCACCGACGGCCGCCTCGTCGACGAGGAGGACGTCCCCCTCGACAACCTGCCCGCCGCGCTGATGGCGATCAACTGCGCGGACGACCCGGACCGGCCGACCGCCGCGCAGGTCACCCGTTCGCTCGGGCGGCTGCGCGCGGCGTACGAGAAGGCCTCGCCGGTCTTCGGGCGGTACCGGCTCACCCAGGTGCTGATGTGCTACGGCCGCCCCAAGGGCACCGACTTCATCCGCGAGAAGGTCAAGGACGTCGACACGCCGAAGATGCTGCTCGTCGGCACGCGCGGCGACCCGGCGACGCCGTACCGCTGGACGCAGGAGACGGCCGAGCGGCTCGGCGACGCGGCGGTGGTGCTGGACAACCGCGGCGAGGGGCACACCGGGTACGCGTCCTCCAAGTGCGTGCACCGCAAGGTCGACTCCTTCCTGCTGTACGGCACCCTGCCGCCCAGCGGCAGCTCGTGCGGCTCCGAGGACGACGGGGTGGCGGACACCGGCGAATGAGCCGGTCGTGCGCCCCCTGATGCCGGACGAGGACGTGCCCCTCCCCCGGTGCGGCGCGCGACCGCGCCGCACCGGCCGGCCGCGCTGTGGGGCGGGGCCGTCAGCCGAGCGAGATCTCCGGTGCGTAGAGATCGATCCACTGCGCCAGGTCGAGGGCGCGTTCGAGGCCGCGCCGGGCCGCCTGCGTGGTCAGGGGCGTGTCGCGGTCGGCGGCCTGCCGGAGGCGCTCGGGGTCGACGAGTTCGAAGACCGGGTGGCCGGGCCGGGAGAGCAGCTCCCTGGCCTGGTCCTGGAGCGCGACGGCGTACCGGGGGTCCTGCGTGGACGGGTAGGGGCTCTTGACCCGGTCGTAGACGGACCTGGGCAGCAGGTCCGCTGTGGCCTCCCTCAGCAGGCTCTTCTCCCGGCCGTCGAAGGACTTCAGAGCCCAGGGCGTGTTGTAGACGTACTCGACGAGCCGGTGGTCGCAGAACGGCACCCGGACCTCCAGGCCCACGGCCATGCTCGCGCGGTCCTTGCGGTCGAGCAGGATGCGCACGAACCGGGTCAGGTGGAGGTGGCAGATGCGCCGCATCCGGTACTCGAAGTCGCTCTCGCCGTCCAGGCGCCGGATGCCCGCGACGGCGGCGCGGTAGCCGTCGGCCACGTACTCCGTGAGCTCCAGGGCCTTGAGCAGGTCGGGGCGCAGGACGCCGGCGTCGTCGCCGAAGTGGCGGCCCAGGCGGACCAGCCAGGGGAAGGTGTCGGCGCTGCGGGCCTCCTCGTCGAAGAACTGGAGGTATCCGCCGAAGACCTCGTCGGCGGACTCCCCGGACAGGGCGACCGTGGAGTGCTCGCGGATCGCCCGGAAGAGCAGGTAGAGCGAGGTGTCCAGGTCGCCGAAGCCGGCGGGCAGGTCGCGGGCCCGGATCACCTTCGCCCGCACCTCGGGATCGGCGAGGGCCTGGGCCTCCAGGACGATGTCCTGGTGGTCGGTGCCCGCGGTGCGGGCCACGTCGTGGACGAAGGGCGTGTCGGGGGTGCCGCGCAGTTCGTCGGCGACGAAGTTCTCGGCCTGGCCGGCGAAGTCGACGGCGAAGCTGCGGACCTTCTCGCCGTGTTCGGCGAGCTGCCGGGCCGCGAGCGCGGTCATCGCCGAGGAGTCCAGGCCGCCGGAGAGCAGCGTGCAGCGGGGCACGTCGGCGACGAGCTGGCGGCGCACGATGTCGTCGAGGAGCGAGCGGACCCGGGCGATCGTGGTGTCGCGGTCGTCGGTGTGCGGCCGGGTCTCCAGCTCCCAGTAGACCCGGCGGCGCACACCGGAGCGGTCCACGGTGACCACGGTGCCCGGTTCGACCTCGCGCAGGCCGTCCCACACGGCGTGGCCGGGCGTCTTGATCATGGTGAAGAGTTCGCGCAGGCCGTCCAGCCGCACCCGGCGCCGGGCCAGCGGGTTGGCGAGGACCGCCTTGGGCTCGGAACCGAACAGCACGCCGTCGGGGGTCGGGTGGTAGTAGAACGGCTTGATGCCCATGCGGTCCCGGATCATGACGAGCTTGTCCACCCGGCCGTCCCAGACCGCGAAGGCGTACATGCCGTTCAGGCGTTCGGCGAGCGCGTCCCCCCACTCCAGGTAGCCGCGCAGGACGACCTCGGTGTCGGAACCGGTGGTGAAGCGGTGGCCCCGGCCCGTCAGTTCACCGCGCAGTTCGGTGAAGTTGTACGCCTCTCCGGAGTAGACGATCGCCACGGTGCCGTCCGGGGTGGCGGCCGTCATCGGCTGGCGGCCGCCGGGCAGGTCGATGATGGCGAGCCTGCGGTGGCCGAGCGCCGCCGGGCCCTCGATCCAGGTGCCGTGGTCGTCCGGGCCCCGGCAGGCCATCGTCCCGGTCATCGCGTCCAAGGCCGCGGCCTGGGAGCGCAGGTCGCGGTCGAAGGAGACCCAGCCGGTGATGCCGCACATGCTCTACCTCCCTGGCTTCGGCCCGGCCGGTTCCGCCGCCGTCCGCTTTCGCAGACGCGACCGGTAACCCGCCGAACCGGTTGTATGTGACATCTATCTTGGTGAGCGTGCGACAAGCGCGGGTGTGCCGTCAATACGGCGACAGCACACCCGTCGCCCTCCGCCCGCGACTTTCGGTCGCACTTTGCAGTCGCGATACCTTCGGTCGGCTTCACGGACGGGGTTCACCGTCAGGGACCGGCCATCGGCAAAAACTCCCTCAACATCTCGTGCAGCCGTCTTCACACGAGCCGGCGCCGCGGGCCGCACGGCCGGTGCGGGTCCCGCCGGCACGCGGGGCCCGTCGCTCGGCCGTGAAACCCTGATCACCGTGAGCCCGTCCGTCCGGCCGGGCGTCACGGCGAAGGGAGCCGAGGGAGCATGGCGGAGCTGCTGGGTGTGGCCGTCCTGGGCGCGGGACACATGGGAGCCGACCACGTACGGCGACTCGACCGGGTGGTGAGCGGGGCGAGGGTCGCCGCGGTCGCCGACCCCGATGCCGAGCGGGCGAAGGAAGCGGTGGCCGGCATCGACGGCGTCGTCGTGCACACGGATCCCGAGGCCGCGCTCGACGCTCCCGGCGTCGAGGCGGTGCTGATCGCCTCCCCCGGCCCCGCCCACGAGGAGGCCCTGCTCGCCGCCTTCGCGCGGGGGCTGCCGGTGCTGTGCGAGAAGCCGATGGTGCCCGGCTCCGAGGGCGCGCTGCGCGTGGTGGAGGCGGAGGCGCGGCTGGGCCGGCGACTGGCGCAGATCGGGTTCATGCGGCGTTACGACGCCGAGTACCTGCGCCTGAAGTCGCTGCTCGACAGCGGGCGCCTGGGCCGCCCGCTGATGCTGCACTGCACGCATCGCAACGTCTCCTCTCCGCCGGACTTCACCTCCGCCATGCTGATCGAGAGCTCGGTGTCGCACGAGATCGACGCGGCCCGCTGGCTGCTGGGGCAGGAGCTGACCGCGGTCACCGTACTGCGGCCCCGGCCCTCCGCGGGCGCGCCCGAGGGGCTGGCGGACCCGCAGTTCGCGCTGTTCGAGACCGAACGGGGCGCGCTGGTCGACGTGGAGGTCTTCGTCAACTGCGGTTTCGGCTACCAGGTCCGGTGCGAGGCCGTCTGCGAAGCCGGCAGCGCCCGTATCGGGGACGCGCACACGATGGTGGTGACGGCGGCGGGCGGCGCCTGCGAGGAGGTCGCCCCGGACTACCTCGTACGGTTCGCCGACGCCTACGACCGCGAGGTGCGGTCCTGGGTGGACGCCGCCCGCCGGGGCCGGGTCACCGGGCCCGGCACCTGGGACGGGTACGCGGCCGCCGTGGTGGCCGAGGCCGGTGTGCGTTCCCTGCGCAGCGGCACCCGGGTCGCCGTCGACCTCGCTCCGCGCCCGGCCCTGCACGCGGCGGACGGCCCGGCCCGATAGGACCACGGCGCGGGGAGCGGCGCCGTGACCGCGGCCCCCTGCCGGAACTTCGGGCCGGTGGCCGCGGCTCCCTCCCGGCACGGTACGGTCCTGCCATGTCCGCATCGGCCGAGACCGGCCCGTCCCAGCCCCCCGTCACCGCCGACGACCTCGGCCTGGCCGTGCGCCTCGCCGTGGACACCCTGCGCGGGGCGCCGCCGGCCGCGTGGGAGGAGAAGGCCGGCTCCCTGGAGTGGGACTGCTGGGAGACCGTCGAGCACCTCAGCGACGACCTCTTCGCCTACGCCGCGCAACTCGGCCCCAGGACGCCTCCGCTGGACGGCGAGGTGCCCTTCGTGTGGGAGCGCCGGCGGCCCGGCGGCCCGGCCAACGCCATTCACGCGGACCGCGGGGCGGGACCCGCCGGCCTGCTGCAGGTCCTGGAGGCGAGCGGCGCGCTGCTGGTCGCCATGGTGCGCACGACGCCCGCGCACACCCGGGCCCACCACGTCTTCGGCGCCTCGGACCCCGAGGGTTTCGCCGCGATGGGCATCGTGGAGACCCTGGTGCACACGCACGACCTGGCGGAGGGGCTCGGACTGGCATGGAACCCGCCCGGCGATCTGTGCTCCCGGGTGCTCGCCCGGCTGTTTCCGCACGCGCCGTCGTCCACGGCCCCCTGGCCCACCCTGTTGTGGGCCACCGGACGGGCCGAACTGCCGGGGCACCCCCGGCTGACCGCGTGGCGGTGGGACGGCACGCCGCGGGCTTAGCCCGGCGGAACGCGCCGAAGGCGAGGACAGCCGGGACACGGCCGGGAACCGGCTGCGGAGCTGCTCGATCCGGTACCGGTCCGTCTCGCGGTCCCCGCGCCCGCGGCGGCCGGAGGGCACCCCCCTCGAACACACGACCCCCACGACGCACGGACCTCGCACACTCATGCGATCACCGCGCCGGAACGCAAGCACGGCGAACGCGTGAACGACACCGCACTCGGCTCTCCGGCTCCGCCAACTCCCCTTTCCCGGTCATGACTTGAGCGCCGGTCGCGACAGGCGCCGGTCCGGGGCGATCGGTCCGCGGAGACGGTGGCATATGCCAGGAGCACCACCGTATCGTGTGTCGCCGAATCCCTTACAGGCGCTGGCGGGCTGTGCAACAGTCATAGCGGTCCCTGCGCCCCCTGGGTCACGTCTCGGTCGTCCCGTCTGCTCAACGGAGTCCGTCATGCCGTCCCCCCTCTCCGCGGACCGCCCGTCCGCCCGGCCGCCCGGGCGCGGTGCGGTCGAGGCGCTGATCTGGCAGGCGCGGCGGCTCAAGGGCGAGGTGGACGCCGTCCGGCGCGACACCCGGCACGAGGAAACGGGCCCCCGGGGACGCTGGCAGCGCGCCCTGTACGACCTGGCGCTGCACCAGCTCGACGACCTCGACGAGCACTTGGCCCAGTTGCGGGACGGGCCGCTGCCCGCTCGCCCGGCCGCCCGGGGAACCTCCCGCGTCCCGGCCGGGCCCGTCTCCGGGTCCCTGCTGAACCGGGCGGGCAGCGCCGAATGGAACCTGCTGACCGATGCGGCCGAGTGGTCGGCGGAGCTGTACCGGATCCTCGGACGCGACCCCTCCGCTCCCCCGCTCACCCTCGACGAGCTGCCCTCGCTGGTGCTCACCGAGGACCGGCCGAAGCTGACGGCGATGGTCACGGAGTGTCTGGTCGACGGACGGCCGGTCGACGGGGAGTTCCGCGTCGTGCACCCCGACGGTGCCGTACGGACCGTGCACATGACGGGCGAGCCCGTGCTCGACGCCGACGGCGGCACCGCCTCGATGTGGGCGGTGCTGCGGGACGTCAGCGAGCTGCGCCGCAGCCGGCGTGTGGTGAGCGAGACCCGTGACTCGCTCCGGCACTGCGGGCGGCAGGCGCGGCCCGGGCACCGGGCCGCGGTCGAGTCGCAGGAGGCCGGGCCGCTCCGGCGCGGCCCCCTGCGGCTCCCGCGCCGGGGCGGCCACGGCATGGACGTCGCCGTCGGATGCCGGCCGACGGCCGCCATGCCGGAGGGCGCGTGGTGCGACGCCCTCCCCCTCGACGGCGGCGGGACCCTGCTCGCGGCCGTCGGCCTGGCCCAAAGCGGCGACGACGAGAGCACGGCGATGCTGCTCGGCGCCCTGCGCGGCATGGCACTGGCGGGTGCCCGGCCGGCCGAACTGCTGCCCCTGCTGGACCGGCTGCTCGCCGCCACGGTCCCCCCGGCCGCCCTGACCGGCGCGGTGTGCTGCCGCTACCGGCCCGCGACCCGCACGCTCGAGTGGGCGCGCACGGGCCTTTGCGCACCGCTGCTGTTCCGTGCCGGGACGGGACGCGCGCTGCACGTGCCGGACGCCGCGCCGCGGCAGGCCTCGGCGACCCTGCGAGCGGGCGATCTCCTGCTGCTCCGCACCGCCGCACCGGCGCCGCGGCACGACGGCGGCGCCACCGCGGACCCGCTCCTGGCCCTGGCCCCGCACCTCGCCACCGCCCGCACCGCGCAGGACGCACTGCGGACGGTCATGGAGCGCTACGACGGACCCCGGCCCGCGAACGGCGCCCAGATGCTCGTCGCCAGGGTGACCGCGTAGGACCGGCGGGAGGCGCGGCGCCTAGGCCGGCGCGCTTCTGCCGCCCCGTCCCTTCTCCTTGGGCAGCGCCAGCTTGATCTCCTCCCGCAGCTCCCGGATCCCCGGGTAGTCGGCGTACTCGGCGGTGAGCCGGTACATCTGGCGCAGCCGGTCCCAGGTGCGGCGCGAGGAGTTGGAGCCCATCGACATCAGGGCGAGGCGCGCGTAGCGGTCCGCCTGTTCGGGGTCGTCCGCGATGAAACAGGCGGAGGCCATGGACAGATGATCGAAGATCTTCGACCGCTCCCGCCCGTCGACCCGCAGGGCCAGCGCCTTCTCCGCGTAGTACTGGGCGTGCGCGGCGGCGCCCGGCTCGAACTCCGCCAGGGTGCGGTAGGCGAGCGCCTGCATGCCGTACAGGTCCTCGTCCCGGAAGGTCTGCATCCAGTCCGGCGGCTCCGTGTCGTTCCGGTCGGAGACGAAGAGGTCCTCCGCCCGCCCCAGGGTGCGGCGCATCGCCTGCCCCTTGCCCATCGACGCCTGCGCCCACGCCTCGATGGTGTGGAACATCGCCCGGGTGCGGGGCAGCACCTGGTCGCCGGAGCCGGACTGGGCGAGCTTCATCAGGTGCAGGGCGTCGTCGGGCCGGCCCAGGTGCACCATCTGACGGGCCGCCCGGGACAGCGCCTCACCGGCGCGGGGCCGGTCGCCGCCCTCCCGCGCGGCGTGCGCGGCGATGATGAAGTACTTCTGGGCCGTGGGCTCCAGGCCGACGTCGTGCGACATCCACCCGGCGAGGACGGCGAGGTTGGCGGCGACGCCCCACAGGCGCCGCTGGAGGTGCGGCGGGTGGCGGTAGGCGAGCATGCCGCCCACCTCGTTGAGCTGGCCCACCACCGCCTTGCGCTGGAGCCCTCCGCCGCGGGCGGCGTCCCAGGCGCGGAACACCTCCACCGAGTGCTCCAGTTCCTCGATCTCCTGCGATCCGATGGGGGCGGCCTCGTAGCGGTCGTACCCAGCGGGGTCGGCGGTGTACAGCGGGTTGTCGAAGTCGGGAGCGTCGGCAGCCAGGGCCGGGTCGGTGCGCAGCCAGTCGCGCATGGCACTGCTGAGGGCGGATCCCGCGGTGAGTGCGGAGCCCGCGGTGAGCGCGGCACCCGCGCCCACCAAGCCGCGTCGGTTGAGCATGAGGTCCATTCCCGTGAATTCGGTGAGGACCGCGGCGGTCCGTCCGGGCGCCCACGGCACTGTGTCGAGAAGCTCGCTCCCGCCGCCCTGCCGTTTTCCCGCACGCCCGTGCCGTACCAGACCGAGGTCCTCGATGGTCACGACACGGCCGAGACGCTCGGTGAACAGAGCCGCCAGCACACGCGGCACCGGATCGCGGGGTATCTCCCCCATGTCGATCCAACGCCGTACCCGCGAGGTGTCGGTCGCCAGTTGGGGGTGGCCCATGGCCGCCGCCTGCCGGTTGACCAGCCGCGCGAGCTCGCCCTTGGACCAGCCGGCCAGGCCGAACAGGTCCGCGAGCCGGGTGTTGGGACGTCCGCTCACATCAAGCCCCCAGGTTCTCGGCTGCCCCGACAGTAGCCCGGCCAAAGTTGCCGGGCGACTATTCGCCAGGGTTCGCCAGGCTGCGCCAGATGGTGTGCCAGGGCTGTTCGGGTGTCAGGTAGGAAAGCGCCACCCCGGCCCGGTCGCCGCAGGGACATTCCCCAGGGTGCTTCTGCGGCGGCCGGGCCGGGCGTGTGGCGTTCTGGCAGGCACAGCAGGCACACGAAGGGATCTGTTTCGCCCATGTACGCAGCATCGTCCTCCGTGTCCGCCCCGCCCCGGCCGCTGCACCGCCCGGCGGGCGGCGGACCCTATCTCGCCCCCGCGCGCCCGGCGGCCCCCGTCCTCGGGACGGGCCGGCCGCTGCGCGCCGCGGGGCCCGGCCCCCAACCGCTCAGCGGGAGAATCGACTTGTCCGGCCCTCAGGGCGCTCAGCTGCGCACGGCGATCGCCGCGGTGCACCGCATCTGCCCGGAGTTCTCCCCGGTGCAGGTGCTGCGCCGCAGCGGACGCTCCGTGCTGCTGGTCGGTACGACCGGGCGCAGCACGGCCGTCGCCAAGTGCTTATTGGACCACTCCCCCGCCTGGGCGGAGCGCAGCCGGCACGAAATAGCGGCCTACCGCTCCTTCGTCCGCCACCGCCCGCCGGTCCGGGTGCCGCGGCTGATCGCGGCCGACCCCGACCACGGCACCCTCGTCATCGAGCGGATGCCGGGACGGGCGGCGGCACTCCAGCGGCACCCCGTCCATGCGCCGCAGCGAGCGGACATCAGAGCGGCGCTCGGAGCCATCTGCCGGCTGAACGGCTGGCGGCCCCCGGCGGGCACCTTCGACGCCCCGCTGGACTACGCGGCGCGCATCTCCCGGTTCCACGAGCTCGGGATGCTCACCGACCGGGACCTGGGTGACCTGCAGAAGCTGCTGCACGGCATCGCCCAGGCGGCCGGGCGCCAGGGCATGGGCCAGTTCTGCCACGGCGACGCGTTGCTGTCGAACATCCTCCTGTCACCGGCCGGTCCAGTGCTGGTGGACTGGGAGCACGCGGGCTGGTACCTGCCGGGGTACGACCTGGCGACGCTGTGGGCGGTGCTCGGGGACGCGCCGCTGGCCCGGCGGCACATCAGCCAGATCGCGCAGTCGGCGGGCCCCGCCTCGCGTGACGCCTTCCTGGTGAACCTGATGCTCGTGCTGACCCGCGAGATCCGCCACTACGAGACCGCCGTGCAGCGTTCGCTGCACGACACGGCCCCGGCGGCACCGGGCACGGCCCACCCGGGTGCTGCGCCGACCGGCGAGGAACAGCGGCTGCTGCTGCGGCGGCTGCACGACGACTGCCAGCTGGCCCGCAGGGCCGTGCGCGCGGCGGTCGGCACTCGCTGACGGGGACGCGAGGGTCCGCGATGCGCCCGGCCGGACAGGGGCGCACCGCGGACTTTCGTGTGTCATGACCCGTAGGGGGGCCACTGGTGTACGCCATTGACGCCCCGCAGGCCCGGGCCCACCCGGCCGCGAAACCCTCCCC
>NZ_WYCT01000251.1 GCF_011008945.1 Streptomyces harenosi | reverse complement strand
CAAAGATAAAATAACCGTCTTTGCTGATACTCCATGAATAACAGTTAGTTATCGAATTATCAAAGATGCAGGAGTAGAACGGCACCGGTTTTTTTTTTCAAGCAGAAGACGGCATAGGAGATTAGCGAGTGTCTCGTGGGCTCGGAGATGTGTATAAGAGAAAGCGTGGAGGGAGGGGACGCGGGGGGCGCCGGCTTCGCGCCGGGCCCCCGCGTCCCCGCCGGGTCCGCCTCCTAGGAGCCGGCGCCGGGGGCGGGCGGTGCGGGCGTCCGGCCACCGCTCATGGGCCCGGGCGCCTGCCGGGCCGTGAACTCCGCCGCGTCCCAGGTGCCGTCGAGCCCCGGCGCCAGCCACCGGGGCGCCGCCGCGCGGAAGGCGGCCGGGGCCAGCGTGGCCGCCCCGGCGGGCACGGCGCCGAGCAGCGGGGCCCCGGCGACGTCCGGCAGATCGGCGAGATTGCAGCGACAGGCCAGGTCCGGGTCGGCGGGCCAGCTCCCGATCACCACGCCCGCCAGGGCGATGCCGCGCGCGGCCAGTTCCCGTGCCGTCAGCTCGGTGACGTTCAGCGTGCCCAGGCCGGCGGTCGCCACGAGGAGCACCGGCGCTTCCAGCAGCCCCGCCGCGTCCGCCAGGGTCCCGCCCGCCGCGTCGAACCGGACGAGCAGCCCGCCCGCACCCTCGACCAGCACCAGATCGTGCTCGGTGGCCAGCTTGGCGGCGGCCTCGGCCACCCGGTCCGGGTGGACCGGCGGGAGCCCGGCGCGCCGCGCGGCGGTCGCCGGTGCCAACGGCTCGGGGAACCGCGCGATCTCGGCCGTCGTCACGGGACCGGCGAGCCGGGCGGCCTCCTGCGCGTCACCGGGCTCGTCCGGCCCCACCCCGGTCTGCGCGGCCTTCAGCACCGCCACCGACCGGCCGGCCGCCAGCGCCGTCGCGGCGACGGCGGCGGTCACGACCGTCTTTCCGATCTCCGTGCCCGTACCCGTGATCACCAGGACCGGCATGTCACCCCTCCCTCGCCGCCGCGCACACCGCGCGCGCGATCCGCGCCACGTCCGCGTCCTGCGTGACGTACGGCGGCATGGTGTAGATCAGGTCGCGGAACGGCCGCAGCCACACGCCCTCGCGCACGGCCGCCTCCGTCGCCGCCTTCATGTCGACCGGGTGGTCGAGCTGGACCACGCCGATCGCCCCGAGGACCCGGACGTCCGCCACCCCGGGCGTCCCGGCGGCGGGGGCGAGACCCTCGCGCAGCCCCGCCTCGATCCGCTTGACCTCCGCGCGCCAGTCCTGGCCGAGCAGCAGGCCGATCGAGGCGCACGCCACCGCCGCCGCCAGCGGGTTGCCCATGAACGTCGGCCCGTGGGCGAGCACCGGCACCTCGCCGCGCGAGATGCCCTCGGCCACCCGCGACGTGCACAGCGTCGCCGCCATCGTGAGGTAGCCGCCGGTCAGCGCCTTGCCGACACACATCACATCGGGGGTCACCGCCGCGTGCTCCGCCGCGAACAGCGCCCCCGTCCGCCCGAAACCGGTGGCGATCTCGTCGAACACCAGCAGGACGTCGTGCGCGTCGCACGCCTCGCGCAGCACCCGCAGATACGCGGGGGAGTGGAACCGCATGCCGCCCGCGCCCTGCACCACCGGCTCGACGATCACCGCGGCCAGTTCGGCGGCGTGCCGCCCGATCTCCTCACGCAGGTGTCCGGCGTACGCCTCCTCGTACCCGGCCGGCGGCGCCTGGGCGAACACCTGCGGCTGGAGCACGCCGGACCACAGCCGGTGCATGCCGCCCTCCGGGTCGCACACCGACATCGGCTGCCAGGTGTCGCCGTGGTAGCCCCCGCGCCAGGTCAGCAGGCGCCGCTTGCCCGGCCGCCCGAGCGAACGCCAGTACTGCAGGCACATCTTGACCGCGACCTCGACCGACACCGAGCCGGAGTCGGTGAGGAAGACGTGCTCCAGGCCCTCGGGCGAGATGTCGACGAGGAGTTTGGCCAGGCGTACGGCCGGCTCGTGGGTGAGCCCGCCGAACATGACATGACTCATCCGGCCCAACTGCTCGCGCACGGCCTCGTTCAGCACCGGGTGGTTGTAGCCGTGGATGGCCGACCACCAGGACGACATGCCGTCCACCAGTTCGCCCGCACCGCCGGCCGGCCTCAGCCGCACTCCGCTCGCCGACTCCACGACCAGTGGTTCCTCGCGGCCGGGCATGGGGCCGTACGGATGCCAGACGTGCCGCCGGTCCAGGTCCAGCAGCTCCGGCACGCTCAGCTCAGGCATTGGGCGCCAGGTCCGTCCCGGCGCCGCGGCGGCGTACGGCGACCAGATCGGTGCGGGGCTCGCCGGCGCCCGGGACCGGACCGGGAGCCTCCGCGCCGCCCTGCGCGGCGCGGCCGGCACCGTCCTCGCTTCTGTGCGCACCGCAGCCGCCCTCGCTTCCGTGCGAGCCGCAGCCGCCACCGGTCCCGTGCGAGCCGCAGCCGCCCTCGCTCCCGTGCGAGCCGCAGCCGCCCTCGCTCCCGTGCGAGCCGCAGCCGCCCTCGCTCCCGTGCGAGCCGCAGACGCCACCGGCCCGGTCCGGGCCGCGGCCGCCGCCCGTCCGGTGCTCCGGCAGCGTCACCCGGTCGGTGCCCTCCACCTCGAACCCGGCGTCCGCGATCATCTCCAGGTCGGCCTTGCCCGCCTGGCCCTCGCTGGTGAGGTAGTCGCCGAGGAAGATCGAGTTGGCCAGGTGCAGGGCGAGCGGCTGCATCGTGCGCAGATGGACCTCGCGCCCGCCCGCGATACGGACCTCGACGTCCGGGCAGACGAACCGCACCATCGCCAGGATCCGCAGGCAGCGCTGCGGGGTCAGGTTCCACTCCTTCGCCAGCGGCGTGCCCTCGAAGGGGATGAGGAAGTTGACCGGAACCGAGTCGGGGTCCAGCTCGCGCAGGGCGAAGACGACGTCGACCAGGTCCTCGTCGCTCTCGCCCATGCCCGCGATCAGCCCGGAGCAGGCGGACAGTCCGGCCGCGTGCGCCTTGCGGACCGTGTCCACCCGGTCGGCGTAGGTGTGCGTCGTCGTGATGTCCCCGTACGTCGCCTCGGACGTGTTCAGGTTGTGGTTGTAGGCGTCCGCACCCGCCTCGCGCAGCCGCTCCGCCTGGCCCTCGGAGAGCAGGCCCAGGCAGGCGCAGACCTCGACGCCCTCGTTCTCGTCCTTGATGGCCTTGATGGTCCGCGAGACCCGGTCCACGTCCCGGTCGGTCGGGCCGCGCCCGCTGGCCACCAGGCAGACCCGCTTCGCGCCCCCGGCCACGCCCGCGGCGGCGGCCTGGGACGCCTCGTCCGCCCCCAGCCAGGTGTACTTGAGGATGCCGGCCTTCGAGCCGAGCCGCTGGGAGCAGTAGGAGCAGTCCTCCGGGCACAGGCCGGACTTGAGGTTCACCAGGTAGTTGAGTTTCACCCGCCGCCCGAACCAGTGCCGGCGCACCTTGCCGGCCGCGGCCACCACATCGAGCAGATCGTCGTCGGAGGTGGCGAGGACGGCCAGCGCCTCCTCGCGCGTCGGCGTCTCGCGCCGAAGTCCCTTGTTCACCAGCGTGTTCAGCAGGTCCATGGGAGCCGATCCTGTCCTACTCGGCCACCCCCGGCCAAGGAGACTTCACACAACGCTGACGGTTCACCGTGTGGGTATTGCCACACCTGGGGCGGCGGTTTCTGTCGCTAGTGTCTGTGCACTGCCTACAAAACCCCGTACCACCGGAGGACCCATGGCGTTCGGCTGGATCGACGAGCAGGCTGCGCTGCGCCGCCGCGCGGGACTGGTACGGAGCCTGCGCCCCCGCCCGGCCCAATCCCCGCTCCTGGATCTGGCGAGCAACGACTACCTGGGGCTGGCCCGGCACCCCGAGGTCACCGAGGGCGCCGCCCGGGCCGCGCGGCTCTGGGGCGGCGGCGCGACCGGTTCGAGGCTGGTCACCGGCACCACCGAGCTGCACACGGAACTCGAAGGCGAACTGGCCGCCTTCTGCGGCGCCGAGGCGGCCCTGGTCTTCTCCTCCGGTTACGCGGCCAACCTCGCCGCGGTCACCGCGCTGGCCCCGCACGGCACGCTGATCGTCTCCGACGCCGGCAACCACGCCTCGCTGATCGACGGCTGCCGGCTGGCCCGCGGCACCACGCAGGTCGTGGCCCACGCCGATGCCGAGGCGGTGCGCAAGGCGCTCCACGCGCACGACGGGCCCGCCGTCGTGGTCTGCGACACGGTGTTCTCGGTCGACGGCGACGCCGCCCCGCTCGCCCGGCTGGCCGGGGTGTGCCGGGAGTACGGCGCCGGGCTGGTGACCGACGACGCGCACGGGCTCGGTGTGCTGGGCGACGGGGGGCGCGGGGCCCCGCACGCGCAGGGGCTGGCGGGCGCGGAGGACGTCGTCGTGACGGTCACCCTGTCCAAGTCGCTGGGCAGCCAGGGCGGAGCCGTGCTCGGCCCGGCCCGGGTGATCGACCATCTGGTCAACGCGGCCCGGACCTTCATCTTCGACACCGGTCTCGCCCCCGCGGCGGCGGGCGCCGCGCTGGCGGCCCTCCGGCTGCTGCGCCGCGAGCCGGAACGGGCGGCGCGGGCCCGCGCGGTGGCGGGCGAACTGCACGCCCGGCTGACCGCCGCGGGCCTGGCGGCGGTGCGTCCGGACGCCGCGGTGGTCTCCGTGCGCGCGCCGTCGCCTCAGGGCGCGGTGCGGTGGGCGGCCGAGTGCCGGGCGGCCGGCCTGGCCGTGGGGTGCTTCCGTCCGCCTTCCGTGCCGGACGGCGTCTCACGGCTCAGGCTGACCGCCCGTGCGGACCTGACCGAAGAACAACTGGAGCGCGCCGTGCGGGTGATCCGCCGGACCCGGCCGTGAGCCCGCGGCACACGGCCGGGTGACGCGCGCCGCCCGGCGGGCCGGCCGGGCGGCACCGGTCTCACCGCACGGCGGTGAGGAAGTGTTCCCAGCTCCCCGGGGAGAAGAGCAGCGCGGGACCGGCCGGGTCCTTGGAATCCCGCACGGCGAGCAGCCCGGCCCACGGGCCGGCCCCCGGCCGGGCGGTCTCGACGCAGTTGTTCGCTCCCGTGCTGTAGCTGCTGCGCAGCCACCGCACGCCGGGCAGTCGGGTGCTGGAAGGGACCGTGCGAGGCAGTGCGGACATGGTGCCTCCTTACGCGCCGGCCGCTGTCGCGGCGATGAATTCCAACGAGTCCTCGGGCGAAAGGGCGTGAGTGCCAAGGGCGTTGAAGGCATCGGAGTATGCCTCCAGGTCTTCTTTCCGTTCCAGATAGAGGCTACTCGTCAAGTGGTCGAGAACAACCACGTCCAGATCAGAAGTGCGCGAAAATGAGAAAATAACGAAAGAGCCGGTGACACCGATGTGCGCCCCGGCGCCGAACGGCAGGACCTGGAGCCGCACATGGGGCAGTCGTGCCGCCTCCAGCAGCCGCTCGAGCTGCCGGGTCATCACCCCGGGCCCGCCCACCTCCCGGCGCAGCACCGCCTCGTCCAGCACGGCACGCAGCTCCAGCGGCGGCTCCGTGCGCAGCACGTCCTGCCGGGCCAGGCGCACCTCCACCAGCGCGTCCAGCCGTTCCTCCGACAGCCCGTCCACCGCGGCCCGGGTCACCGCCCGGGCGTACTCCGGCGTCTGCAACAGCCCGGGGACGACGGTGGTCTCCAGCGTGCGCATGGCGCTGGCCTGGGACTCCAGGCTGATGAAGTCCCGGTACGTCGGCGGCAGCACCCCCCGGTAGGCGTGCCACCAGTGGTGGTGCCGGTCCTCGCCGTGGTCGGAGCCCGCCAGCACGAGGAGCAGGTCCCGCAGTTGTGGATCGGACACCCCGTAGACGTCGAGCAGTAACCGCACATCGGCCGGTTTCACGCCGCTGGTTCCGGTCTCGATCCGGCTCACCTTCGACTGGTGCCAGCCCGCGAGCCGGGCGGCCTCGCCACTGGTGAGCCCCGCCGAGGTGCGCAGTGCGCGCAATTCGGCACCCAGTTTCCGGCGGCGGACCGCGGGACCGTGCTGCATGGGTTTCCCCCTACTCCTTCCGAGCCGCCCGCATCCGGTCTCGCGTCGCAGAGTTCACCGCATCGAGCGACAGATATATGCACATCTTGGTGGATCGCCGTCCTCCACCGGCGTGGGATGGCAGTCTGGCGATGAAGCACCAGTGCGGGACCGTACTCGAACCATCCGCTCAGTGTCGGACTGCGGTCCCGTGGAAAGGGACGACGCCGCCATGGCAGACCATCTGGAAGCATCCGTCACTCTGCCGAGCGATCCCGCCTCGGTCTCCGCCGCCCGCACCTACGTGGTCGGCACTCTGGCGGAGTGGGGCTCGCCGGCGGGCACGGAGGTGTCCGACACCGTCCGGCTCATCGTCTCCGAACTGGCCACCAACGCGGTGCAGCACACCCTGGGCCAGTCACCCACCTTCACCGTGGACCTCGTGCTCGAGCGCGAGGAACGGCTGTGCGTCGGCGTCACCGACAGCCACCCCCGGCTTCCCAAGCGGCTGCCCGCCGCCGTCCAGCAGGACAACGGGCGCGGCCTGGTGATCATCCGCTGGCTGGCCGCCGAGTCCGGCGGCAGGCTGCGGGTCCGGCGGACCCGCGAGGGGGGCAAGACCGTCTCCATCGAACTGCCCTGGACGGCACCGGCCGAGCCGGTCACGGCGGCGAGCCGGCGGGAACGGCGCCGCTGAGCCGGGGCGCGGCCCCGGCCCGGCGCCCCGGCGGACCCGGCGGACCCGGAGGACGCCCGGGAGCGCCCGGCGGCGTCCGGCCCCGGACAGCCCGGCACCGGCGGCCGCGGCCGGATCGCGGCGGTGTGACCGCCCTCTCCGGACGGGCGGTGCGCGGCCGGAACCGGTCCCCGCGCCGCCGCCGGTCCGGGCGCGCCGGGTAGGCCGGCGCCCGGGAAGGGGGGGAGCGGTGCCGGGCCGACGGGGTCCCGGGCGGCACCGTGGGGCGCCCGTGCGCCCGTGCGCCCCAGCCGTCCCCGCCCGCCGTACCGGTCGGGGAGGGGGCAGGCCCCGCAGCCCGGGGCAGGGGAGCGGCCCCCGCGCATGGGAGCGGCGGCCCGCCCGCCCCGTGGCCGTCACCCCACGGGACGGGCCGGGCGCCCGGACGGACCGTCACGTCCACCGCGAGCAGCCCCGGCCCGGGAGCGCCAGTGCCCGGGGAGGCCGAACGGGCGGGTGCCCGGGGCCGCCACGGCGCCCCGTGCCGCGGATGGGGCGCCGCGGGGGTGGCGGCGGGTCGGGCCGCCACCACCTCCCGCGCGGCGGGGTCACTTGACCCGGCCGTACCAGACGCTCTTCGTCCAGATCTTCTGCAGCCTGACCACGTCACCGGTCTTCGGGGCGTGCCAGATCTTGCCCTTGCCGGCGTAGATGCCGACGTGGTACACGCTCCGGCCCGAGTGGAAGAAGACCAGGTCTCCCGCCTTGCGGTTCTTGGCGGAGATGTGACGGGTCTTGTTGTACTGCTGGGCGGCGGTGCGCGGCAGCTTCTTGCCGGCCTTCTTGAACGAGTAGAGCGTCAGCCCCGAGCAGTCGAACCGGTAGGGCCCGGTGGCGCCGTACCGGTACGGTGCGCCCTTCTTGGAGGCCGCGATCTGCAGCGCCTTCGTCGCCGGGGTGGCCGCGGCGGCCTCGGAGGCGACGCCGGGTACCGCGATCGAGCCGCCCACGGCGGCGATGGTGAGAGCCGAGGCCGTACCGGCCCGGACCATGAGGGACGGGACACGATTGAGCGCAGTCATGCGCAACCCTTCGTCAGCCGCCTGTGAAGGATGACCTGTCGGATTCGGGCTGGCGAAGTTGCCCGGCCGCTGGTGTGCGGCTTCACCCCAAGGGCTGCTCGGCCCGGCCATGGCGTGACCGTTCCGGCGACCCGTCATGCTTGGGTCCTCCACTCCTGCCGATCCACTTCCTGTCGACCGGTCATCCGGGCGGCGGCAGGACTCGGCGTCCGCCCGGATCGCCCCGCCGCGGTGGCGGGGTCTTGTCGTCAGACAGGGATCTTGACGCACGGAAGTCGGAAAATCCCAATGGAACCGGGGATTTGTGTTGTTACTCACCACTCACCCGTTCGGGTGGACTCCCCTGTGTTCGAGCCGCTGTTGACGGTGCCGGCGAGCGCCGGACCAGCGGTGGAACAACATATTCCGCCCGCTGGCCAGGCGAGACGCGCAACCCGGATCACCCCCCGAGAGCTGGAATTTCTCCACCGAAAGGGGGTACGCCGATCGGCTCGCCCCGGATTCGGCCCGGTCGCCGGGGCGGCGCCCGGAATCAGCCGTTCCGGACGCGTCAGGGTCAACTGCCCGAGACGGGCGGCACGGTGACCCGGGCGGTGCGCCGCTCCCCGTCCAGGACGCGCAGCGCCCGGGCCAGGACGGCGGCGTGCAGCTCGCTCTCGCCCCGCTGGTGCATCAGCGCCAGCGCGTCGCGCAGGGCGACCGCTCCGCCGACCAGGGCCTGGGCGGCCCGCAGCCCGCGGTAGGTGTCCCCGGGGCGCGCCGGGTTGATGCGGCCGAGCAGGTCGACCACGTCGAGATAACGGTCGATCAGCTCCCCCTCGGCGCGGGTCAGGGCGGGCAGGGGCGGCAGCTCCGGGAGCATCGGCGCCTCACCGCCCGGCGAGCGCGGCGCCCGGGCTCTTCCGGCTGGGCACGACGCGGTCCGCCAGGCCGTACGCCACCGCCTGCGGTGCGTCGAGGAAGGTGTCCCGCTCGATGTCCGCGGCCACCTGGGCGCGGGTGCGGCCGGTGTGCCGTGCGAGCAGCTCCTCCAGGCGGGAGCGGACACGCACCAGCTCGTCCGCCTGGACGGCCAGGTCGGACGCCTGGCCGCGCACCGGCTCCGGGAGGGCCGGCTGGCGGATCACCAGGCGCGCGCCCGGCAGCACCGAGCGCTTGCCCGGCGTGCCCGCGGCCAGCAGGACCGCCGCGGACGAACCCGCCTGGCCCAGGCAGGTCGTCTCCACGTCACAGGTGACGTACTGCATGGTGTCGTAGATCGCCGACATCGCGTCGAAGGAGCCGCCGGGGGAGTTGATGTAGAGCGCGATGTCCCGGTCGGGTGCCTGGTGCTCCAGGTACATGAACTGGGCGACCACGTCGTTGGCCGAGACCTCGTCGACCGGGGTGCCGAGGAAGACGATCCGCTCCTCCAGCAGCTTCGTGTACGGATCCATCGTCCGCCGGCCGGAGCCCGTGCGTTCGGTGAACTCGGGCAGGACGTGTCGGGCGGTCGGTCGGGTCATGTCGAACCCCCTCTTCTGCGGGCGTCTGCGGTGGCGCCGTCTCTGTGGAAAATGTACAGGACGTACAGAAGGGTGGGTGGGGCGTGCCGTCGACAGAAAGGAGAAAACGCCAGGTGGGAAGGGGTTCGGACGGCCCGGTTCGCTGTGGGCGGACGGTCCCGGGGCCCGGTCGGCCTCCGCCCGCGGCCCGTAAGCTGAAGGCATGGCCTACGAGATTCCGGTGACGCAAGCAAGGGCTGAGCTCGCCGACCTGATCAACCGCGTGGTGTACGGCGGTGAGCGCGTCGTCGTGACCCGGCACGGCAAGCCGCTGGTCGCCCTGGTCTCGGCCGATGACCTCGAGCGGCTCGAGGAACTGCGGGAGTCGGAGCGGACGCGGGCCCGGGAGGAGAGCCAGGAGCAGGTGATCCGTGCCGTCTCCAGCGTGCGCGAGGTGACGCCCGCGCCCCGTGAGCAGCAGCGGTTCGGCATCGCTGCGGAGCACCGGAGGCCGGGGGCCTCCTGAGGCGCCGGCGTACGCGCGGCACGCGCAGCCGCGCGGAAGGTCTTCCCGTCCGTGCCCGGAAAGCGCCACGCCGCACGGCGGCGCGCCCCTGACGCGCCGCCGAAGCGGACGGAAGGGGCGCGCGGCCGTACGGGCGTGCGCGCGCCGGTGACGGCGGTGGTGCGGCCGGTCAGCCGGTGGGCGCGAGATCGCGCCGGGCGGCGGGCGCACCACCGCCCGTCCGCGCCCGCAGCGCGCCGCCGGCCAGGACGGCACCCGTCCCGAGGACGGCCCACCACGTCAGTGTGAGGGCGGGCCCGGCCGCCGCCGCGCCGTCGAAGAACGACACCGAACGCAGCAGCGAGGCACCCGCGCCGGGCGGCAGCCACTGGCCGATCGCACCGGCCGGTTCGGGCAGTAGTGCCGGTGCGGAGGCGGCGCCCGAGAACGGGTTGCCCAGCAGGACCAGCACCAGCCCGCCCAGCACGGCACCCGGACGGCCCAGCAGCGCTCCGAGCCCGGCGACCGCGGCGCTCGCGGCCAGGGTCGACAGGGCGAACACCCCGGCCACGGCCCACCAGTTCCCGGTGACGACCCCGAGCCAGCCGTGCGCCAGGGCGGCGGCGACCGCGCCGACCAGGGCCGAGACGGTCGTCAGCGCGGCCACGGCGCGTACGCCGCGCAGTCCCGGCAGGGCCACCGCGGCGCCCGTCGCGACCCCGGCCAGTGTCAGCGGCAGCACGGTCGCGCCCAGGGCGGCACCCCGCGGGTCCCCCGCGGGCGCCGCCACCACGTCGACCGT
Source organism: Streptomyces harenosi (assembly GCF_011008945.1). Classification (GTDB taxonomy): domain Bacteria; phylum Actinomycetota; class Actinomycetes; order Streptomycetales; family Streptomycetaceae; genus Streptomyces; species Streptomyces harenosi. Next base: position 405 of record NZ_WYCT01000251.1, on the reverse strand, counting down.
CCTGAGCGGGGTCCCCGCGGCGGACGTCTGCTGCGCCACCGCCTGGTGCAGCGACTGGGCCACGACCGGTCCGGCGGCGGAGGCGGTGAGCAGCGCCGGGCCGCGGTCGGTGACGACGATCGCCCCGTAGACGGTCCGGTCCTCGATGGCGGCGCGGGCGGCGGCCTCGTCGGCGTAGCGGTGCACCTCGAAGGCGCCGTCGCGCTGGGTGAGCTGCCGCTCGACGCGGGCGGCCGCGGCGGCCGGTCCGGCCACGCCGACCGGCAGATCGCGCGGGGCGGTGCGGGCGGCGGGCCAGGCGAAGGCCCACAGGGCCAGCGCCACCAGGGCGGGGACCAGGAGGACCAGGGCGGCCAGGACGAGGGCGCCGCGGCGGGAGGACACGGGCGCGGGTGCGGCGGGGGG
>NZ_WYCT01000250.1 GCF_011008945.1 Streptomyces harenosi | reverse complement strand
CCCCCCGCCCGCACGCCCCGCTCCCGGCGCGGGACGCCTACGCCTCGCCGGACGCCCCGGTCCTCCTGCGCGGCCCCTTCCGCAACCTCTCGGACTGCCGGGCGGGCACCTCGACGGCACACGGCACCTGGACGCCCTCGCTCGCCGGGCACCCCTGGCTGCGCACCATGACCACACCGGCCCTCTTCCTGTGCGCCGCCCTGCGGACACTCGCCCTGCGGCCGCCCGGTGCCGCCCACCAGCCGGTGTTCGTGCCCCGGTCGATCGGACGCGTCGAGCTGTACACGGACGGGGCCAACGACCACGACCTGCTGCTCCGCCACGGGCACGGCCTCGTCGTGTCCGCCGACGCCACCGGGACCTGCCGTGGCGCCACGCCCGACGGGCGCCTGCTGGCCGAGCTGTCGCAGGTGGACCTGGCGGACCTCGCGGACCCGCCGCCCGGAGCGGCGACGGCCCGCCCGGACTCCGCCCGAGGCCCCGCCGACGGAGGGAGCGCGGCATGAAGGACTGGCACTGTGTCGTCACCGGGGCGACCTCCGGCATCGGCAAGGAGATCGCCCACGGGCTCGCGGCGGCCGGCGCCCGGCTGGCCCTGGTGTGCCGCAACCGGGCCAAGGGGGAGCGGACCGCGGCCGAACTGACCGCCTGCTGGCCGGGGACGGACGTCCGCCTGTTCCTCGCCGACCTAGCGGTTCTGGACGACGTACGCTCCGCCGCGCGGCAGATCCGCGGCCACTGGGACCGGGTGGACGTCCTGGTCAACAACGCCGGAACGCACGAACCGCGACCCTCGGTCAGCCCCGACGGGTTCGACCGCGTGATCGCCACCAACCACCTGGGGCCCTTCCTGCTGACCCGTCTCCTGCTCGAACCGCTGCGGCGGGGCGCCCCGTCCCGGATCGTCACGGTGGCGTCCGAGGCACACCGCAGCGTCCTGCGCCTGGACCCGCACTCCTTCGCCGAGCCCCGGCGGTACGGGCCGGTCGGCTCGTGGAACGTCTACGCGCGGTCCAAGCTGCTGAACGTCCTCACCACCCAGGAGGCGGCGCGCCGATGGGGGCGGTACGCGATCGCCGCGCACGCCCTGTGTCCCGGCCTGGTGTCCACCGGGCTCGCCAGGAACATCCCCCTGGTGCCCCGCCTGCTCGCCCTCGCCGAGCACACGCCCCTCGTGCACAGCCCGGCACAGGGCGCGCGGCCCGCTCTCCGGCTGGCCGGCGACCCCCGCTTCGCCCGGCACGGCGGCGGGTTCCACTCGTGGATGCCGGGCGCCCGTCTGCTGCCGCCCGCGCCGCTGCGTTTCCATCCGAGCCTGCAGCGGGCGGTCTGGGAACGCTCCGAGGAACTGGTCGGGCTGTGCGGCACCGGCGCTCCGGGCGGCCCTCGCGACCCGGACCCCAGGGAGGTCACCGGCCATGCATGAACCGCGCCCGGACGGCGGCTGGACCTCCCCGGGACCCATGAGCGGCACCGACACGCTGTTCTGGCGGCTCAGCGGAAACCCCCTGACCCGCCCCCACGTCACCTGGCTGTGGCTGCTGGAGAGCCCTCCCGAGTGGGAGGACTTCGTACGCGCCTGCGACGGGGCCACCCGCCGCCTGCCCCGGCTGAGGCACCGCGTGGCGGAGACGCCGCTGCGGACCGGCACTCCTTCCTGGACCCCCGACCCCGACTTCCGCCTGTCCCGGCACGTGCACCGCATGCGCCTGCCGGCCCCCGGCGGTCTGCGCGAACTGCTGGACCTGGTCGAGTGGCGGGCCTCGGCGGCCTTCGACCCGCTCCACCCGCCCTGGGAGATCACCCTGGTCGAGGGGTACGAGCCGGGCCGCGCCGCCGCCGTCCTGACCTGGCATCACAGCGTCGGAGACGCGGTGACCGTCGTGGCGGCGGTCCGCCGCCTCATGACGGGCGGCGCGCCGGTGGAGACGGCGGGCCCCGCCGCACCACCATCGGGCCCGCCCGCCCCGCACGACGGCACCGGCCGGCGCACCGCCGTCTCCCGGCTGGTGGGCGACGCGGCCGAGGAGGCACGCACGGCGCTGCGGGCGGGCGTCCGCGCCCTGACCGCGCCCGGAGCCACCGCCGCGGGGGCACGGATCGCGGGCAGTGCCGTCGCCCAGCTCCTGCGGCCGCTGTCCTCCTCACCCCTGCTTGCCCGGCGCAGCCCCGCCCTCCACTACGGGCTGCTCACCGTCTCCCTGCCCGAGCTGAAGGCGGCGGGGAAGGCGGCGGGCGTCTCGGTGACCTCCGCCTATGTGTCGGCGGTCCTGGGCGCGTTCCACCGCTACCACGACCACCACGGGTTCGTCCGCGACACCGTGCCGGTCCTCGTGCCCGTGAGCTTGCGGGAGCCGCACGAGAGCGGCGCAGGCAACCTCGTGGCCGCCGTCGTGATTCCCGGACCCGTAGGTGACCTGCCCGTCAGGACCCGCATGGTTCGCGTGCACGACGCGGTCGCCGAGGCGCGGAGCCTGGTGACCAGAGGGGCTTGCACGGTACTGGCGGGCATGGGCGCGCTGGTGCCCCGGCCGCTGTACGAGCGGCTCACCCCCCTGCTGCTGCGCAGGATCGACGTCGTGGTGACCAGCGTCCCCGGCCTCCCGGCAACGGCACGAGCCGCGGGCTCCCCGGTGGTGAACGCCGTGCCCTGGGCGCCGCGCGGCGGGGCGGCGGCCAACATCTCCATGGCCTCCCACGGCGACCTGTGCGGCATCGGCACCAATTTGGATCCGGCCGCGATCACCGACCCGGGGCTCTTCCACCGGTTCCTGGAGGAGAGCTTCGCGGAGACGCTCGGCCACGGGTGAGGCCGTGCGCACGGCCTTGCGGCACACGGCGCATGCCGCGGCGCGCGGCCCGCGACACCGCGACCGGTGAGCGGCGGCGCCCGGCGGCGCGATCAGCGGAAGACTGAGGAGAAACGGTGCGGCTGCCCTTGGAAACGGAACTGCGGGCGGAGAGGAAACGCCTGCTGGACACCCTGTCCGCGCTGCCCGACGACGTGTTCGAGTCGGGTCCCACGCTCTGTGACGGTTGGTCCCCACGCGATGTGCTCGGTCATCTGATCGGTGTCGACGACGCCCTGGCCTCCTACCGCCCGTGGCTCAGTCTGGCCGCGGCCAACCGGCGGCAGGTGCGGCGGGCCCGCCGCCTGTCGCGGCAGCGGCTGATGGCCCGGGCGCGCGACTGGGCCGAACGGCCCGCCTGGAGCAGCAGGCTGGCCGCCCTGATCGCCCTGGGAGACCTCGCCGTGCACCACCAGGACATCGTGCGCGGGGTCGGCGCCGAGCGCGACCTGCCGCCTTCCGTACCCTCGTACATCCTCTGGGACGGCGCCCTGCTCAGCTCCCGCTCGAACCTGCGCGTCCTGACGTACCGCGTGATCCCCACCGACGGGCACCCGCCGCTCGGCCCGCCCGCCGCGCTGCGCCCGGCCGAGGTGTGGGGGACGAGGGAGGCACTGGGCATGTGGCTGGCGGGGCGTGACGCCGTCGCCGGGGAACTGTGCTTCACCTCCTCCCGCGGCCGCCGGGCCCCGGGACCGGACCGGGGAGCGCTCCGGTGACGCCCGCGGGCCCCGCACCCATCGCCGCCCGGCGGGTCCTGGTCGACGGGATCTCCACGCTCTACTACGAACACGGCTCCGGCCCGGCGGTCCTCCTGGTGCCCGGTGTCGCCACCAGCGCGCGCGACTGGTTCCCGGTGATGAGGGAGCTGGGCGACAGTTGCCGCGTGCTCGCACCGGCCCTTCCCGGACTGGGCGGCACCAGCCCGCTGCCCGGCGTGGAACCGGCGCGGATGGCGTCCTTCCTGGCCGGCTTCCTCGACGCCCTCGGCGTCGACGGCGTCGTCGCCGTCGGCCACTCCTACGGCGGCCTTCTCGTCGCGGAACTCGCCCTGGCCCGCCCCGGGCTGGTCGACCGCCTGGTCCTGGTCGACGCCTGCGGGCTGGGCCGCGCGGCCCACCCCGCCGCGATCGCCCTGGGACTGCTGCCCGAACGCGCGGCCGACGCGCTGTCCGTTCTGCTGTCCCTGCCCGGAAGCGAGATCCCGCTGGCCTTCTCCACCCTGCTGCTGCTCCGGCAGCCGTGGCGGGTGCCCCTGCGCACCTGGCTGGCCCAGGCGCGGCTGACCCACTCGCGGCAGGCGCTGCGCACCTCGCTGCGGGTCTTCAGGGAGTGCGCCGACGCCACCGGCCAGCGCCGGGAGATCCTCGTCGTGGACCGGCTGCCCCGCATCAGGGTGCCGACGCTGGTCGTGTGGGGCGACAGCGACCCCCTGTTCCCGGTCTGGCAGGGACGGGCGGCGGCCCGCAGGCTCCCGGCCGGGAGATTCGTCCTTCTCGTGGGGGCCGGTCACGTCTCCTACCTCGACCGGCACACGGACTTCATGGACGCCGTCGGACCGTTCGCGCGCGACAGCGCCGACCGGCTGCCCTGACTCTCCGCCCACGCGACGAAAGGGACGCACATGAACAGGAAGCCCGAGGAAGATCCGTGCGGAGAGCCCCGCGCCGGCTCCGGAACGGGTGGTGCGCCGTCCGTCGCGGCTCGCTCGTCACCGGCCGGCGGCCGGGCGGACCGGGAGGAGCGGCACGGCGTCGTCATCGTGGGCTCCGGAGTGGGCGGCAGCCTCGCGGCCCTCCGCCTGGCGCGGGCCGGAGTCCGCTCCGTGGTGCTGGAACGCGGACGGCGCTGGCCCCTCGACCCGGCCGGCACCACGTTCCCCGCCTTTCCCTCGCCGGACCGGCGGCTGGTCTGGCTGGACGGGGAGAGCTCCCCCCTCCCCTCGCCGCGCTCCGGGCCCTGGGCCCGCCTCTTCGAAGCGGTGGAGGCGGCCCTGCCACGTTCCACCGGGCTGCTCGACGTCCGCACCGAGGAGGGTGCGGTCATCGTGTGCGGCGCCGGGGTCGGTGGCGGCACCCTGGTGTACGGAGGGGTGCTGGCCCAGCCCCGGCCGGCGGCCTTCGAGCGGGTCTTCCCGGCACTGGACCACGAGGAGTTCGACCGGATCCACTATCCCCGGGCCCGGCGCCGGCTCGGCGGGGCGCCGTTCCCCCGTGACCTCCTCGACGAGCCGCCCTACCGTGCCCACCGGCTCTTCGACCGGGCGGTGCGCGCCTCGGGCCTGCCCGCGGAGACGATCGTCAGCGCCTTCGACTTCGGCGCCCTGCGGGAGGAACTCGGCGGCGTCCGGCCGGCGGCCGCCGTCGTCGGCCAGTACCACTTCACCGGCTGCAACAGCGGGGCCCGGACCAGCGTGGACCGCACCTGCCTGGCCGAGGCGGAGGCCACCGGACGGGCCTGGGTGCGGCCTCTGCACCGGGTGACGGGCCTGGCCCGGGACCGCCGCCGAGGCTACCGGGTCCTCACCGAACACCTGGCGGAGGACGGGACCGTGCGGGAGCGGGTCGCCTTCCATTGCGACCGGCTGCTGCTCGCCGCCGGCGTCCACACTCCCCGCCTGCTGCTGTCGGCCCGGGACTCGGGTGCTCTGCCCCACCTGCATCCCTCCATCGGGGAGGACTGGGGCGCCAACGGGGACCACGTCGCCGTGGTGCGGACTCCGGGCCTGTCCGCGGACCCGGTCCAGGGCGGCCCCTCGGCCACCTTGGTGCACGACACCGCCGGCACCGCCGGGGTCATGCACGCGCCGCTCACCCTCCCGCTGGGCGCGGGGAGGATGGTGTGGCTCGGCATGGGGATTCCCGACCGCTTCGGCAGATGGGTGCGGAGCGCGGACGGCCGCATCGGACTCGAGTGGGACGCGGAGCGCGAGGCCGCGGCCAGGGCGCAGGTCGAGGACGTGCTGCACCGGGTGGCCGGGCACCTGCCCGGCGCGACCGTGATCCCGCTGACCCCTTCCCGGCCGGTCGTCGCCCACGCCCTGGGCGGGGTCCGGCTGGGCAGGGCCACGGACGCCCACGGCAGGCTGCACGGACATCCGGGGCTGTACTGCCTGGACGGAGCGCTGCTGCCGGGGACGGCCGGGGCCGTCAACCCGGCACTGACCATCGCCGCGGTCGTGGAGCACTGCCTGGACCATGTCCTCACCGATTTCACGGGGTGAGGCACCGGGCGGGCGGACCGTCCGACAGGTGCGCCCCACCGCGTCACCGCACCCCGGGCGCGGACCGCCCCCGGCCCCGCCGGCGGGCTCGTCCCGCCGCACGGACCGCAGCAGACCTTCCCGGCCCTCGCGAACGAAAGGTGACCTCCATGCGTACCGCACTGGTCCTGACCACCGGGCTCCTCGCCCTCGGAACCTGTCTCGCCGCTCCCGCGGCGGCGGCCCCCGCGGCCGAGGACGGGCTGGTCTCGTGCCCTCTGGGCGTACAGAGCACGTCGTACACACCCGGCCTCACGCTGACCACGCCGGCCCCCCAGGTCGAGGTCGACTCCTCCGGCACTCTGGGGCCCTGCGTCTCCACCGACCTCGGCCACACGGGCGGGACCTACGAGTTCGACGGCAGCGGCGCCCTCAACTGCCTGGGCGGCAGCAGCACGGGCACCGGCCGGATCACCTGGAGCGACCCGGGCACGGTCCCCTCGCGCTTCACCTTCACCGGCAGCCTGGCGCTGCGGCCGAACGGCACCACCGTGCTGGTGGCCACCGGCCCCATCACCTCGGGCGACTACGCGGGACGCACGATCGTGAACACGGTCATCATCACCAGCACGGACCTGCTGGCCTGCACCTCGCCGAGCGGACTCACCTCGACCTCCGGTCCCTTCCTCGTCACCGTCCTGTGAGGCTGCGGCCGTAGCGGCGGGCACCGCAGGCCCCCGCGCGGGGGGCGCTCGTCGGCGGGCCGTTGTGGCACACCGGCCCGCCGATCCCGGCCGTTTCTGGAAGAGTCCGGCGGCTCGCCCGCCGGCCGTCGCGCATCACCGCGGCGGGGGCAGTCCGCGCCGGCCCCCGTCGCCGTACGAGCCGCTCCACCACGACACGTGGGGAGCACTGCCCTCTCCCTTTCCTCGAAGGAGGCTCCGGCCATGGTGGACCAGTCCAGCGAACCCGAACGGCCCGGTGAGGTCCCCGTCGGGGTGGACGGCGTCTTCGCCAGCGCCCGGCGCGTGGTGCTGCGCGAGGTGGAGGCGCTGCTGTCGCGCACGGACGAGGCGGAGGCCCGGGCACTGATCGACGCCGTCCAGGCGGCCGGGCGCGTCTTCGTGCTGGGCATGGGCCGCTCCAAGATGGCGATCGACGCCTTCGCCATGAGACTGATGCACCTGGGCCTGACCGTGCACATCGCGGCCGACGCCACCACCCCGGCCATCGGGGCGGGAGACCTGCTGATCGCCTGCAGCGGCTCCGGCGAGACCCCCACCGTCGTCTGCCTGGCGCGGACCGCCGCCCGCGCCGGGGCGCGGGTGGCCGTGGTGACCGGCGACCGGGACAGCAGGCTGGCCCGGGAGGCCGATCTGGTGGTCCTGCTGCGCGAGTACAGCCAGGACTACCGGCCCCTGGCCTCCAGCCAGTTCGTCGGCACCCTCTTCGAACAGGGGGCCTTCCTCTTCTTCGACTGCCTGGTCCTGGTCATGGAAGGGAGCCGGCACGCCGACGCCGACGCCATGTTCGCCCGGCACACCAACCTCGAATGACCCACCCCGGGAGCGGTATGCACCCCCTCACCACACCGTTGACCTGCACCAGCACCAAGATGAACCTCGGTCTGAGCGGCACCCTGCGCTGGCTCGACGACGTCGTCCTGCCGCACGCGCCGGAGCTGGCCCGTCTCTCCTTCTTCGCCTGCCTGCCCCATCCCCTGCTGACCCTCGCCCAGGCCCGTCTCGGTGACTGCGGCGTCGGCGTCGGGGCGCAGAACTGCTGGTTCGAGGGCGGCGCGGTCACGGGCGAGGTGAGTGCGGAACTCCTCGCCGAGCTCGGCTGCCGCCACGTCATGCTGGGCCACGCCGAGCGCCGCCGCCTCTTCGGCGAGGACGACGACCTGATCGCGCGCAAGGTCGCCGCCGCCTCCGGCGCCGGACTCGTCCCCCTGCTCTGCGTCGGCGAGGACACCCGGCTCGGCCCCGAGGACGCCGCCCGCCACGTGGTGCGGCAGGCCGCGGTGCTCGCCCGCCTCGGCCCCGGCCGGCCTTCGCTGGTCCTGTACGAACCCGCGTGGGCCATCGGCGGCGACCACGGCGCCTCTCCCGGCCACGCGGCCCGCGTACTGGAGGCCCTGCACGCGGCCCTCGGCACCGCCTACACCCGCTTTCTGTACGGCGGCTCCGTCACACCCGGCACCTACACGGCCCTGCGGCGGGCCGCGCCCTGGGACGGGGTCGCCGTCGGCCGAGCCGCGCAGGACCCCGGGATGCTCCGCGACGTCACCGCGGAGCTCCTCGGGTCCGCTCCGGACCGGACCCCGCCGCGGGGGTGACGGACCGCCGGCCGGGCCCGCCCCGTGCGGGGGCAGGCGCCGCGGAGGCGCCGCGCGGCCCCGCCCCGCCGTGACGGCCGCCCCGGGGCGGGGCGCCCCCGCCGGCTCAGCCGACGACCGCGGCCCGTACGCACAGCACGTCCGGCAGGTGCGCGGCCAGTTGCCGCCAGGTGTCCCCGTCGTCGGCCGAGGCGTACAGCTCGCCGTTGCGGTTGCCGAAGTACACGCCGGCCGGGTCCGCGTCGTCCGTGCACAGGGCGTCGCGCAGCACCGTGCCGTAGTGGTCCTGCGGCGGGAGCCCGGCGGTGAGCGGCTCCCAGCTCCGGCCCGCGTCGGCCGTGCGGAAGACGCGGCACCGCCGTCCGGCCGGCACCCGGTCGGCGTCCGCGTTGATCGGGAAGACGTACGCCGTGTCGCCGCGGTGCGGATGGGCGGCCATGGCGAAACCGAACGTGGAGGGCAGGCCCTCGCCGATGTCCGTCCAGTGCGCGCCCGCATCGTCGCTGCGGTACACGCCCCAGTGGTTCTGCAGGTACAGCCGGTCGGGGACGGCCGAGTCGCGTGCGATCTTGTGCACGCACTGGCCGAACTCCGGCTGGGGGTCGGGCAGGAACACCGCGGAGACCCCGGAGTTGGACGGCGCCCAGCTCGCGCCTCCGTCGGTCGTGCGGAAGACACCCGCGGCCGAGACGGCGACCGTCACCGCCCGGGGGTCGCGCCGGTCGGTGAGCACGGTGTGCAGGCCCTCGCCGCCGCCGCCCGGCATCCACTGCCCGCGCGTGGGGTGCTCCCACAGCGGACGGACCAGCTCGAAGCTCTCCCCGCGGTCCTGCGAGCGGTACAGCGCGGCGGGCTCCGTGCCCGCGTAGACCACGTCGGGTTCCGCGGCGGACGGGTGCAGTTGCCACACCCGCTCCAGCGACGCCCCGGTGTCCTGCGGGAACCTGACGGCGGGCCGGGCCGGCTCGGTCCAGGTACGGCCGAGGTCGTCGGAGTGGAACACCGACGGCCCCCAGTGCGCGCTGTCGCCGCCGGCCAGCAGGCGCGGGACGCCGCCGCGGGTGTCGATGGCCACCGAATACACGGCCTGCGCGTTGAAGTGGGGACTCTCGTCGAACTCCCAGACGGTGCCCCGCCGCCGCCCGATGAACAGGCCCTTGCGCGTGCCCACGGCGAGCAGTACCTCGGTCATGCCGATCACCTCCGCGGCGTCCCCGTCGACGCCATCGTCCCGGACACCGGCCAGTCTGCACCCAGGCACTGACAGCCACCTCCGGGAACGGGTTCGCGCAGGTCACGACGGTGTGGCACGGCGCGGCGGCCGTACGGAGGCCCGCCGGGGCACTCCGTACGGCCGCGCTCACGAGGCCGGGATCACTTGTAGGTGATGTCGGACGCCGTGTACTTGCAGTAGGTGCCGTCGGGGCCCGAGCCGTTCGAGGTCGGCTCGTCGCCGTCGTCGTTGCCGATGTACTTCTGGCAGGGCACGATCTTGCGGCTGGTGTCGCCGACGATGGTGATGTTGCGCAGGGTCGCGCTGTCGCCGTAGTTGGTGTTGATGCCGACCAGCCGGCTGCCCTTCCAGGTCACCTCGACGGTGTTGAGGTTGATCGTCCGCTTGTACTGCGTGGAGCAGTTGCCGCAGGAGCGGATGAAGGTGCCGAAGTTCTTCACGGCGAAGTTGGAGACGTTGAGCGTCCCGGCGCCGTTGAACTGGAACACCTTGTCGCTGGCTTCCTTGGCACCGCCGCCGACGACGTTGTAGACGTTCGACGAGGAGGAGCCGCGGAAGGTCGCCGCGTCCTCGCCGACATCCTCCCACCAGACGTTCTGCAGGGTGCAGCTCCCCTTGCAGTGGACGCCGTCGGCGGCGGGCGCGCCGAGGATGACGTTCTTCAGGACGGCGCCGGGCTCCAGTTCCAGGATCGGGCCCTGGTCCTCGTCCTGGCCGTCGGAGCCCAGGGCCCCGGTGCCGTAGAGGCGCTTCATCCCGTAGTCCTTGGTGCCGGACACCGAGATGGTGGAGGAGACCCCCTGGCTGCCGTTGGCGGTCGGCCAGGTGGCGGCGTGGGCCGAGGACTCCATGGTCATGAGCATGCCAACCGAGAGTCCGAGCGCGGCCAGCGCGCCGGTCGCCGCGCGGACGCGCGGGCGTGGACGTGCTGCAGAAGTCATGTCCCGTTTCCTTCTGTGATGTGGGGTGAGGGGTGCCGGGGCCCGCCGGGCACCGGGTGCGGCGCCCGTGTCCGCGTCGCCGGGGCGACGGCGGACGGCGGGTCCGGCGGATGTTCCGTACGGGGTGGTGCGGGGGTGCCGGCCCCGCGGTCGCGGTCACGGCTTCCACCGGGGTCGCGGGGGCCGGTGCGGGCGCCGGAAGCGCGGGCGCGCCGCCGGCTACGGCCGCCCGTGCGCCGGGGCCGCGGTCGCCGGGGCCGCGGTCGCCGGGGCCGCGGTCACCGGTGCGGGCGCTGGCTCTTATACACATCTCCGAGCCCACGAGACACTCGCTAACGTCGTATGCCGTCTTCTGCTTGAAAAAAAAAAGATGCTTTGTTTTGGTGGAGTGATTTTCCTTGCAACGAAAACGAATCCTCAAATCGTGCAAAATGGTGTGGGAT
>NZ_WYCT01000024.1 GCF_011008945.1 Streptomyces harenosi | reverse complement strand
CGGGTGTCTCGTGGGCTCGGAGATGTGTATAAGAGACAGGGGACGCCCCGTCCGCCCGGCTCCCGCCGGCGGCCGGTCCCCGGTGACGCCGCCGGCCGCAGCGACAAGGGAGGGGGCCGGGTGATGACCGACCGGCATCGACTGCTCGTGTACGGCGGGACGTTCGCCGCGGTGGGCGAGCGCGGCGACATCAGCGGGGTGGGCTGCGGCAGCGTCCCGGACGGGCTGTTCGTCCGCGACGCGCGCCATCTGAGCCGGTGGCAGCTCACCGTCGACGGCGCCGTGCCCGAGGCCCTGACCCCCGTCGCGGCCGGGGACACCGCGCGCTGCGTACTGGTGCCGCGCGGCGGCCGCGACGAGCCGCCGGCGTACACGCTCTTCCGTGAACAGGCCGTGGGCGACGGCTCGTTCGTGGAGACGCTCCGGGTGACCAGCAACCGCCCGGCACCGGCCTCGGTGCGCCTCGCCCTGACCGCCGACGCCGACTTCGCCGACCAGTTCGAGCTGCGCGCCGACCACCGCACCTACGCCAAGCCCGGCGCCCAGCGCTCCCGCGAAGTCCTCGCCCACGGCGTGGAGTTCGCCTACCGGCGCGGCACCTGGCGCTCCTGCACGACGGTGACGGCCGAGCCCGCCCCGGACGCCGTGGAGGAGACCGGTACCGGAGCGCGCCGTCTGGTGTGGACGCTCGAACTGCCCCCGCACGGCTCGGCGGAGCTGGTGCTGCGGGTGATGGCCCGGCCGCACGGCGACCGACGGGCGCTGCGGGTGCCCCGCTCCCCGGCCGCGGTGAGCGAGCGGCTGCTGGCCGAGGAGGACGCCTTCGCCGCGGGGGTGTCCTTCCCGACCGGCTGGCCGGAGCTCGCCGCGGCCTGCGCGCGGGGCCTGGCCGATCTGGTCGCCCTCCAGGTCCCCGCGACCGGCCCGGACGGCGAGGAGCTGCGCGTGCCGGCCGGCGGGGCGCCCTGGTTCCTGACCCTGCTGGGCCGTGACGCCCTGCTGACGTCCCTGTTCGTCCTCCCCTACCGCTCCGGGCCGGCCGCCGCCACGCTGCTGGCGCTGGCGGCGGCCCAGGCGACGGACACCGGCGCGGACGCCGTCAGCCAGCCCGGCAAGATCGTGCACGAGGTCCGCCACGGCGAGCTGGCCCACTTCGGCCAGGTCCCCTACGGGCGGTACTACGGCTCCGTCGACGCCACCCCCCTGTTCCTGGTCCTGCTGGGCGCGTACGTCGAGCACACCGGCGACACGGAGCTGGCGCGCCGCCTCCAGCCGCACGCCCGGGCGGCGGTCGGCTGGATGCTGGACCACGGCGGGCTGACCTCGCGGGGCTATCTGGTCTACCGCGCCGACCGGGGCGGGCTCGCCAACCAGAACTGGAAGGACTCCCCCGGCTCGATCTGCTCCGCCGACGGCACCCGGCCGAGCGGGCCGGTGGTGGCCGCGGGCGCCCAGGGCTACGCCTACGACGCCCTGCGCCGCACCGCGCACCTGGCGCGCACGGTGTGGGCGGACCCGGTGTACGCGGAGCTGCTGGAGCAGGCGGCCGGTGATCTGCGCGACCGGTTCCAGCGGGACTTCTGGATGCCGCGCCACTCCTTCCCCGCCCTCGCCCTGGACGGCGCGGGCCGCCAGGTCGACGCGCTGGCCTCCGACGCCGGGCACCTGCTGTGGTCGGGGCTGCTGGACAAGGAGTACGGCGAGCTGGTCGGGCGGCGCCTGCTGGAGGCGGACTTCTTCTCCGGCTGGGGCGTGCGGACGCTGGCGGCCGGGCAGCCCGCCTACCACCCGCTGTCGTACCACCGCGGCTCGGTGTGGCCGCACGACAACGCGCTGATCGCGCTGGGCCTGGCCCGCTACGGCCTGCACGACGAGGCCCGGGCGGTCGCGCACGGCCTGGTGGAGGCGGCGACCGTCACCGGCCACCGGCTGCCGGAGGTGCTCGCCGGGTACGGCCGCGACAGCCATCCGGAGCCGGTGCCCTACCCGCACGCCTGCGTCCGGGAGTCCCGCTCGGCGGCGGCCCCGCTGGCGCTGCTCACCGCGGTCGGCGGTGCCTGAGCGGGCGGGCCGCCCGCAGGCCGCGGGGGCCCGTGGTCACCCTCCCGCCGTCCGCCCGGGGGGCGGACCGCACGGCGCCACCGGCCCCGGGCCCGGTCAGCCGCCGGAGGTGTCCAGCTCCGCGTCCTCGCCGACGCCCGCGCAGTCGTACGGGTCCTTCAGCCAGCCGTCCGGCAGGACCACCCGGTTGTTGCCGGAGGTGCGGCCGCGGGGGCCGTCGGCGCCGGCCGGCCAGGGCTGGTCGAGGTCCAGCTCGTCCAGCCCGGCCCGCAGCTCCGCCAGGGACGAGGTGATCGCCAGGCGCTTGCGCATCTCGGAGCCGACCGCGAAGCCCTTGAGGTACCAGGCGACGTGCTTGCGGAAGTCGACCACGCCGCGCTGCTCGTCGCCGAGCCACTCGCCCAGCAGGGTGGCGTGCCGCACCATGACGTCGGCCACCTCGCGCAGCGTGGGACGTACGAGGTCCTCCGTCCGCCCCTCGAAGGCGGCGACCAGGTCCGCGAAGAGCCAGGGCCGACCGAGGCAGCCGCGCCCGACCACGACGCCGTCGCAGCCGGTCTCGCGCACCATCCGGAGGGCGTCCTCGGCCGACCAGATGTCGCCGTTGCCGAGCACCGGGATCTCCGGCACGTGCTCCTTCAGGCGGGCGATGGCCTCCCAGTCCGCGGTGCCGCCGTAGTGCTGGGCGGCGGTGCGGCCGTGCAGGGCGATGGCGGTGACGCCCTCCTCGACGGCGATGCGCCCGGCGTCGAGGTAGGTGAGGTGGTCGTCGTCGATGCCCTTGCGCATCTTCATCGTCACCGGCAGGTCACCGGCCCCGGCGACGGCCTCGCGCAGGATCGCGCGCAGCAGGTTCCGCTTGTAGGGGAGGGCGGAGCCGCCGCCCTTGCGGGTCACCTTCGGGACCGGGCAGCCGAAGTTCAGGTCGATGTGGTCGGCGAGGTCCTCCTCCGCGATCATGCGGACGGCCTTGCCGACGGTGACCGGGTCGACGCCGTAGAGCTGGATCGAGCGCGGGCGCTCGCTGGCGTCGAAGGTGATGAGCTGCATGGTCTTGTCGTTGCGCTCGACCAGTGCCCGGGTGGTGATCATCTCGCTGACGAACAGGCCCTTGCCGCCGCTGAACTCCCGGCACAGGGTGCGGAAGGGCGCGTTGGTGATGCCCGCCATGGGGGCGAGCACGACGGGCGGCTGGACGGTGTGCGGACCGACCCGCAGCGTCGAGGTCGTCGTAGGCAAGGTGGGCGTGGACATTCCTCCATTGTCGCGTACGCCGGGCCGTGCCCGGCACGGCTCCCCCGGGCCTCTCCCCCCGCGCCCGTGTACCGGTCATTAGTTAACCGCACTATCGACATGAGCGTACGATGATGCCCATGCCCGAGCTCAGCCACCGCCGACGCCTGCTCGTGCTCGCCATCTGCTGCATGAGCCTGCTGATCGTGAGCCTCGACAACACCGTGCTCAACGTCGCCCTGCCGTCCGTGCAGCGCGACCTGGCCGCCACCACGTCCGGGCTCCAGTGGGCGATCGACGCCTACACGCTGGTGCTGGCCGCGCTGCTGATGCTGGCGGGCTCGACGGCCGACCGGATCGGCCGCAAGCGGGTCTTCATGGCGGGCCTGGTCGTCTTCACGCTCGGCTCGGTGCTGTGCTCGCTCGCGCCCGGCCTGCCGTGGCTGGTCGCGTTCCGGATGGTGCAGGCGGTGGGCGGCTCCATGCTGAACCCGGTCGCCATGTCGATCATCACCAACACCTTCACCGATCCCCGGGAGCGGGCCCGCGCGATCGGTGCGTGGGGAGCGGTGGTCGGCATCTCCATGGCCGCCGGGCCGCTGGTGGGCGGCCTGCTGGTGGAGTCGGTCGGCTGGCGCGCGATCTTCTGGATCAACCTGCCGGTGGGGCTCGTGGCCCTGCTGCTCACCCTGCGCTGCGTCCCCGAGTCCCGCGCCCCGCGCGCCCGCCGCCCCGATCCGGTGGGCCAGGCGCTGGTCATCGTGCTGTTCGGCGCGCTCACCTACGCCATCATCGAGCTGCCCAACGCGGGGCCCGCGGCGGTGCTGCCCTTCGCCCTGGTGGCGCTGGCCGCGCTCGCCGGGCTGCTGCGGTACGAGCCGCGCCGCCGCGAACCACTGATCGACCTGCGCTTCTTCCGCTCGGCGCCGTTCAGCGGGGCCACCGTGATCGCCGTGTGCGGGTTCGCCGCGCTGGGCGGCTTCCTGTTCCTGTCGACGCTGTACCTGCAGAACGTGCGCGGGCTGAGCGCCCTGCACGCGGGCCTGTGGATGCTGCCGATGGCCGTGCCGACCTTCCTGTGCGCCCCGCTGTCGGGGCGCCTGGTCGGTGCCCGGGGGCCGCGCGCCTCGCTGCTGGTCGCCGGCTGCGCGATGACGGCGAGCGGGCTGCTCTTCGCCCTCTTCGAGGCGGAGACGTCCGACGTGACGCTGTTCCTCGGCTATCTGCTGTTCGGCGTCGGCTTCGGCTTCGTCAACGCGCCGATCACCAACACCGCCGTCTCCGGGATGCCCCGCGCCCAGGCCGGTGTCGCCGCCGCCGTCGCCTCCACCAGCCGCCAGCTCGGCTCGACCCTCGGCGTCGCGGTGATCGGCGCGGTGCTCGCGGCGGGCGTGGGCTCGGCGCCGTACCGGGAGGCGTTCGTGGCCGCGGCCCGGCCCGGCTGGTGGATCCTCACCTGCTGCGGCGTGGCGGTGCTCGTCCTCGGTGCCCTGACCACGGGCGCCTGGGCCCGCCGCACCGCCGAGCGGACGGCGGACCGGCTCCGGCCGGCCGGGGCCGGGGAGGCGGCGCGGGCCTGACCGGCGCCGCACCGCCTCCCCCGGCCCGGGGCGCTCATCCGGTCGGCACCGGCAGCTTCGCGGCCACCTCGGGCCAGCGCTTCATCACGGCCTCCTCCAGCCTGGGCACCGCCCGCTGCCCCGCCAGGGCCAGGACGATCGCCGCGGCCACGCCCGCCCAGGCCAGCGGGCCCAGCGGGGTGCAGCCGAAGAGGCGGCTGGCGGCCGGGGTCTGGACCAGGGCGACGAGGGCGGCGGCCGAGCCCAGGGACGTGGCCTGCACCAGACGGCTGCCGCGCCGGTCGGCCAGGGTCTGCGCGAGCTGGGTGCCGACCACGGCGCACAGGGCCATCGTCGTGGACCGGCGCGCGGTGCCGGGCGTGAAGCGGCCCAGGAGCCAGGCGGCCGTCGCGCCCAGGGCCGTGGTCAGGGCCCGGTGCCGGATCTGCCGGATCAGCGGCTCGCCCAGGACGGCCGTGCCCAGGGGCGCGTCGGTGGAGCCGGCCTCGTCCTCCTCCGCCTGCTCCTGGGGGGTCACCGCCACCGCCATCGCCGGGAACAGGTCCGTGAACAGGTTCACCAGCAGCATCTGACGGGTCGACAGCGGTGCGGAACCGCCCAGCACGGTGCCGAGGATGCCGAAGCCGACCTCGCCCGCGTTGCCGCCGATGAGGATGGCGATGGCGTCGGCGACGCTGTGCCACAGCGCCCGGCCCTCGTGCACGGCCTCGACGAGGACGAGCAGGTCGTCACCGGTGACGACGAGGTCGGCGGCGTTGCGGGCGGCGGCCGAGCCGCGGGCGTTGATGCCGACGCCGATGTCGGCGGCGCGGATCGCGGCGGCGTCGTTGGCGCCGTCGCCCACCATGCCGACCACCCGGCCGGCGTCCCGCAGCGACTCCACGACCTGGAGCTTCTGCTCGGGCGCGACCCGGGCCACCACGTCGGCGTCGCGCAGCATCCGGGACCGCTCCCGCCGGTCGGCGGCGGCCAGCTCGTCGCCGGTGACCACGGTGGCGTCCTCGGGCCAGCCGAGGTCGGTGGCGATGGCGCGGGCGGTCTGCGGGTGGTCGCCGGTCAGCACCACCGGCCGGACGCCCGCCTCGCGCAGCCCGCGCACCAGGGCCGGGGAGGTCTCGCGGGCCACGTCGGCGAGGGCCAGCAGCCCGGTGAAGTGCGGGCGCAGCTCCTCCAGCGGGCGTTCGAGCAGGTCGGCCGGCTTCTCGTCGTCCGCCAGCGGGCGGTGGGCCACCGCCAGGACGCGCAGGCCGTCGGCGGCCAGCTCGTGCGCCGTGTCCGAGGCGTGCGAGGGCAGGTCGGCGCAGGCGGGCAGCACGGTCTCCGGGGCGCCCTTGACCACCAGGACGGGCGAGCCGTCCCCGGCGCGGCCGACGGCGGCGGCGTAGCCGCGGGAGGTCTCGAAGGGCAGGCCCTCGATCTGCTCCCACTCCGGGTCGTCCCCGGCGGCGTCCAGCACCGCCTCGTCGGTGGCGTGGGTCGGGCGGGCACCGTCGCCGTTCAGCCGGGGGCAGGCGCGGGCGGCCGTCCGTACCGTCCCGGCGGCGTCCGGCTCGCCCAGCTTGTACACGGTGCCGCCCGCGTCGGACGCTTTCACCAGCCGCAGCCGGTTCTCGGTGAGCGTGCCGGTCTTGTCGAAGCAGACGGTGTCCATGCGGCCCAGCGCCTCCAGGGTGCGCGGGGTGCGCACCAGGACGCCGCGGCGGCCCAGCCGGCGGGCCGCGGCGAGCTGCGCGACGGTGGCCACCAGCGGCAGCCCCTCGGGCACGGCGGCCACCGCCACCGACACACCGCCGCTGACCGCCTGCCGGATCGGGGCGCCCCGCAGCAGGGAGATGCCGGTCACGGCGGCCCCGCCCGCCAGGGTGAGCGGCAGCGCCTTGCGGGTGAGCTCCTGGAGCCGGGCCTGGACACCGGCCGCGGCCGGCGTACGGGCGGCCAGCGCGACGGCGCGGGCCGCCTCGGTGCGCTCGCCGGTGTCGACGACGACGGCCTGGGCGCGCCCGGCGACCACGGTGGTGCCCTCGAAGACCATGCAGTGGCGTTCGGCGACGGGGGCGTGCGGCGTGGGGTCCACGCACTTGTCCACCGGCAGCGACTCGCCGGTGAGCGCGGACTCGTCCACCTCCAGCCCGTCCTCCCACAGCAGCCGGGCGTCGGCGGGCACCACGTCGTCCGCCTTGAGTTCGATGATGTCGCCCGGGGAGAGCTTGGCGGCGTCGACGAGCCGGGCCTCGCCCGCCGCGTCGTGGGACTCCTCCTCGGCCACCCGCGCCTTCTGCTTCTGCTGGGCCAGCAGCCCGGCCAGCGCCCGCTCGGCCCGCAGCCGCTGGAAGCCGCCGACCAGCGCGTTCAGGTCGAGGGCGCCGACGACGAGCAGGGCGTCCATGACCGAGCCGAGGATCGCCTCGGCGGCCGAGCCGACCGCCAGCACCGGGGTGAGCGGATCGTCCAGTTCGTTGCGCACCGCGCGGGCGAGCTGCACCGTCCACCGCACCGGGACCAGCGCGGGGGTGCGGCTCGCCCGGTCGACGGCGGCCCGCACCCGGGCGGTGGCCTGCTCGACGGCGGACGGTTCCGGTTCCTTCTGGTGTTCCAGCCGCTCGCGTACGTCGCCCGGGTCCAGCTCGTGCCAGGCCACCCGCGGCCGGGGGTGCGGGGCGCGGGCCGTCGCCACGCGGAGGGCGGCGCGGGCCCCGGACAGCAGGGCCAGCGCGGCGCTCGCGTCGACCGGCGCGTGCCGCAGGCCCGGCAGCGGGCCGCCGGCGCCCTTGCGGGCCTCGCCGACGGCGACCAGCAGCCCGGACAGCGCGGCACCGGAGCGGGCGAGCACCTGCGACCGGCGCCCCACGCCGCGCGCCGCGGGCACCGCCCGCAGCAGCCGCCACACGTCGGGCAGGCCGTGGGTGCACAGCACGTCCGCGCCCCAGGCGACCGGGCAGCGGTCGTCGGCGAGGGCGACGGCCACGTCGCCGCGCAGCAGTCCGGCGGTCACCTCCGGGTCGTCGCCCGGGCGGGGCCGTACGACGGTGATGACGCCGCTGTCGGCGCGCAGTTCGTCCACCACCTCGCCCCACGGGCGTTCCGAGCCGACGACCTGGTCGGCCAGGCCGGTGAAGTCGGCCAGAGCCGGGTCCTCCACCATCACCACGCGCAGTCCGGCACGCCGTGCGGCGTCCAGCACGGACTCCGTCCACGGGTCGGCCCCGGCGTCCGGGGTGCGCAGCGCGCTGGGGTGCAGCACGACGGTGCCGGCCATCTCCAGTTGCCGCAGCCGTTCGGGGCCGCGCACCAGGACGCCGGTGCGGGACAGCGCCCCGCTCAGCACGGCGTGGAAGGCGGCGGGCCCGTAGCGGGCGGCCTTGGGCGATCCGGCGAGCACCGCCTCCGCGGCCTCGGCCAGCTCGTGCTTGACGAGCAGGGTGGCCAGCGCGCCCGCCACGCTGCCGGTGGAGGCGTGGGCGGCGTACTCCTGGGCCGGTGAGGTGCGCAGCGGCGGGCGCAGGGAGGCGTCGGCGGGCAGGCTGTCCCGGCCCGGCTCGCACAGCCGGTCGTGCACGGCCTCGAAGGTGGCCGTCCGGGCCACCGCCTCCGCGAGCTGGCAGGCGCGCAGCACCCCGTCGAGCACCAGGGAGGTGGGGCTCTGGCCGGCGCTGTGCACGGCGGCGTTGGCGACGGCGAGGACGACCTCCATCCGGGCGTCGCCGAGGCGGGCGCGCAGCCAGGCGCGGAAGGTCGGGTTCTCGCGCAGCAGCGTGGAGACGGCGGTGACCAGGCGGGGGGTGGCGGGCAGCCGCAGCGCCGAGGCGGTCATCCCGGCGGCGATGCCGAGCACGTCGGCGCCGAGCGCCGTGGCGGCGACCCGCACCGAGGCCGGGTCGCCGGGGTGGGCGGGCTCCTCCACGGGGTCGTCGGCGCGGGTCAGGCCGTGGCTCTCGGCGAGCGCGGTCGCCCGGTCCACCACCTTGTCGGTGAGGGCTTCCTCGGTCGCGATGACCACCAGCCGGGACAGGCCGGGGTCCCAGTAGGCGAGGGCCACGTCCGGGTGCTCGGCGAGCGCCGCCGCCACCCGGCGGGCCACCCGGGCCGTCCCCCCGGCCTGGCGGACCTTGTCCCGGGCGGCCGGTGCCAGCGCGAGGTGGGCGCGGGTCCCGGCCCGCCAGTCGCGGCGGCCGCCGGGCAGCGCGGAGCGGGCGACCCGGGCCGCCCGCGCGGCGAAGTCGGCACCGCGCACCCCGGCCCGGGCCGTCCCGGCCACGGCACCGGCCGCCGCGCCGACGGCGGGCGCGGTGCCGCGTGCGAGCAGCCGGGGACCGGCCAGGGCGATCGCGGCCACGGCGCCCTGCGAACGCGTCAGAAGTCCAGCGCCCATCGCTTCCTCTCAGCCTGCCTTCCGGGTACGGGACGACGTGCCGCTCGTGCTGCGCCCGGCGGACGACGAGGTCGTGCGGGTCGTGCCGGAGGTGCGGCGGGTGGAGGCGGAGCCGCCGCTCCGGCCGGTGGCCTTGGGCCCGGAGGACCGCTTGGCGGCGCTCCCGGTGGTCTTCTTGGCGGCGGTCTTCCCCGCCGTGCTCCTGGCCGTGCTCTTGGCTGTTGCCCCGGCCGTGCTCTTGGCCGTGCGCTTGGCCGTTCCCCCCGCCGTGCTCCTGGCCGCGCCCCGGGCCGTCTTCCCGGCCGCGCCGCCCGCCGCGGCGGTGGACTCGGCCGCGGGAGAGGCCGTGGCCCGGGCGGTACGCCCGGCGGCGCTCCGGGCCGCCTCCCCGCCGGCCGCGCTCCTGGCCGCCTCCGTGGTGCCGGTGGCGGACGTCCCGGCCGCGCCGTCGCCGCCGTCGTCCCCGTTCCCGTCCTCGCCGGGCGCCTTAGCGGCGGGCTCGCCCCCGCCCTCCACGGTGCGCGCCGCCTCCGCGCCCGCCGGCCGTTCCGGCCGGGGCTGCGTCAGCCAGGCCACCGCCGCTCCGGCGAGCGCCACCGGCCACTCCACGAGCCCGGCGACGCCGAGGACTCCGGCCCCGGTGTACACGGCCACCCGCCGCCCGCGCGGCGACACGGCCCCGATCCTGTCCAGCGCTCCCTCGGCCGCCTTGCCGACCATCCCGGCACCGGGCACCTTCTGGAGCACCGAGGCGGCTGCGTGGAACGGCTGCGGAAGCGTCTGCGCCGGCTTGTGCGCCGTCTTCTGCTCAGCCATGACTGTCCTCGCCCTGTGGGAACATCACCTTCCGATATGCCCCGGGTTCCCGCACTTCGGGCGGTCATCCCGGCGATGTGGCCCGTTCCAGCGCGATCGCGTGCAACTTCTCCAGCCGTTCCCGCGAGACCTCGTCGGCCGGCACGTACGTCACCATGCGCGGCCCGGTCTCCGGGCCGAGCCACAGGTCGGTGTGGTCGACCGTGAGGCGTCCGACGTACCGGTTGCGGAACTCCTTGCGCTTGCCGCGGTGGGCGACGACCTCGTGCCGCTCCCAGACCTCGCGGAACTCGGGCGACTGGTCGCGCAGCCGCGTGAGCAGCGCCTTCCAGGCAGGCTCGCCCAGATGCCTGGCCATGGCGGCGCGGAAGCGGGCGGCCATGACCCGCTGCACCTCCTCCAGGTGCACGATCGACGAGCGCCACTCCTCGTTCGTGTAGGAGAGGATCATGCAGTTGCGGTCCTCGGGCGGCACCGCGTCCAGGTCGCACAGCAGCAGGCCGTAGGTGCGGTTGTGGGCGAGGATGTCGTACCGGCTGTTCTGGAGGCACGCCGGGTAGGGCTCCAGTTGTTCCAGCACGGCCCGCAGCGCCGGGGTGAGCGCCGGGCAGTCGGTGCCGGGCGCGGGGTCGACCGCCCCGGCGAGCTGGAAGAGGTGGGCCCGCTCGGTGGCGTCGAGCAGCAGGGCGCGGGCGAGGGCGTCGAGGACCTGAGCCGAGACATGGATGTCGCGGGCCTGTTCCAGCCAGGTGTACCAGGTGACGCCGACGGCGGAGAGCTGGGCGACCTCCTCGCGCCGCAGGCCCGGGGTACGGCGCCGCGGCCCGCGGGGCAGCCCCACCCGCTCGGGCGCGATGCGCTCGCGGCGGCTGCGCAGGAAGGCGGCGAGCTCGTGCCGCCGTACCGCCGAGGGCGTCCGCCGCGCCCCGCCCGCCGCCGTCTGGTGAACCGTGGTCGTCATGGCCCCAGCCTGCCCGTGCCCGCAGCCTGTTGCCAGGTACTCCTGCTACCAGGATCAGGAGACTCTGGTACCCCTCTGAGCGGGGCCGCAGCCTCGTGTCCGTGACCGAAACCATCACTGCGCACGGCGCCCGCACCGGCGGCCCGGCCGCGCCCCCTGTCCTCGGCGGCCTCGGCCTGTTCACGGTTCTGCTCGGTGCGGCGCTGCCCCTCGTCGACTTCTTCATCGTCAATGTCGCCCTGCCCGCCATCGGCACCGCCCTCTCCGCGAGCGAGGCGGTCCTGGAGCTCGTGGTCGCCGGGTACGGGGTGTCGTACGCCGTCCTGCTCGTCCTCGGCGGGCGGCTCGGCGACCTCTTCGGCCGACGGCGGCTCTTCCTGGGCGGCATGGCGGCCTTCGGGCTGACCTCGCTGGCGTGCGGACTGGCGCCCGACGCCTGGACGCTGGTCGCGGCGCGCGTCGCGCAGGGCGCGGCGTCCGCCGCGATGCTGCCGCAGGTCCTGGCCACCATCCAGGCGACCACCTCCGGCCCCCGGCGCGCGCGGGCCATGGGCCTGTACGGGGCGACGGCCGGCCTGGCGATGGTGGCCGGGCAGGTCCTGGGCGGCGTGCTGGTGGCCGCGGACCTCGCGGGCACCGGCTGGCGCTCCGTCTTCCTGGTGAACGTGCCGGTGGTGCTGGTGGGCCTGGTGGCCGCCGCCCGCGCGGTGCCGGAGACCCGCTCCCCGCGCCCGGAGCCGGTCGACGGCCCCGGGACGGTGTTGCTGGCCGCCGCGCTGCTGGCCCTGCTGGTGCCGCTGACCGAGGGCCGGGCGGCGGGCTGGCCGCTGTGGACCTGGCTGTCCCTGGCCGCGTTCTGCCCGATCGCGGCGGCGTTCTACGCCGTGGAGCGGGCGGCGGACCGCAGGGGCCGTACGCCGCTGGTGCCGCCCAGCCTGTTCGCGCTGCCGTCGTTCCGGCGCGGCCTGCTGCTGATCGTGCCGTTCTCGGCCGGCTTCAGCGGGTTCATGTTCGTGATCGCGGTGGCGTTGCAGCGGGGCGCGGGCCTCGGCCCGGTCGCCGCGGGGCTGGCGCTGGCCCCGCTGGCGGTGGTGTTCTTCGCCTTCTCGCTGGCGGGCCCGCGGCTGGTCGCCCGGTACGGCACCCGCGTGGTGCCGGCGGGCGCGGTGCTCCAGGGGGCGGGCCTGGTCCTCATCGCCCTGGCCGCCTGGCGCTCCTGGCCGGACCTCGGCGTCGTCGCGCTGCTGCCGGGCGGGGCGCTCGCGGGCGCCGGCCAGGCGCTCCAGCTCCCGGTGGTCTTCCGGGTCGTCCTGTCGGAGGTGCCGCCCGCCCGCGCGGGCGTCGGCGGCGGCGTCATGACCACCGTCCAGCAGTCCTCCCTGGCCCTGGGCGTGGCCACCCTCGGCAGCCTGTTCCTCTCCCTGGCCCCCGCCCTCGGCATGCGCGACGCCCTCCTGACGGCCCTGGCCACCCAACTGGCCGCGGTGACCCTGACCTTCCTCCTGAGCCTCCGCCTGCCCCGCACGGTGTCCTGACCCCCGGCCGTGCACCACGACGCCGGCCCGGGCCGAGCCGCCGGCCCAGAAGGGACGGCCCGCACCGCGCCCGCGAAGGGCAGGGGCACGGGCCGTCCCTCAAGCCACGTGATCGAGCAGGGCGCGCACCTCGGGAACGTCGCCGCACTCGGTGAGCCGGTCCAGGACGACCCGGACCCCCAGCGCGCCGGACGGCGATGCCCGCGACCGCCCCCTTCGCCGGGGCGTCGCTGACGGGCACAGCGGCAAGGACATCGCCACCGGCCCCGCTCATGCCTTCGCGCCCCCTGCGGGCTTGGCCGGGGCGGTGCAAGACCCGTCGGTGCTGACCGGACCCCTGTCACGTCGGCGTTTCAGCCGGCGAGACCAGCCCGCCCCAGCAGCTTCAGCCAGTCGTCATGCTCCGCCAGCTCATCGTCGACCAATGCCAGCCGTACGTACTCGGGAGTGGCCAGCCGCTCCAGGAAGAACGCCTCCAGCCCCTGCGCCAGGTGCTCGAAACGCTCCGCCTCGAACCACTCGCGGTGCTCCTCCGGAATGCCGAGGACGTCGCCACCCGCACGGTCCAGGAAGACCGGCGTCCCGTGGATCATCCCGACGCAGAACAGCCCCTCCGGGGACAACGGCAGCGGGGAACCGTCCACGGGCTCGCAGTAGTACTGGTGCTCCTCGGCCTCCTCCAGGCCGAAGAGCTGCACGGAGGGGCCGCAGTCCGCGCCGTCCAGTACACGGCAGAATTCCAGGAACTCCCGCGGCACCCCGTCGGCCTCCGCAGCGGCCGCAACCTCCTGGCCGAGCGTCCCGCCGAGCCGATACCCGTACAGGTCCGGGCTCTGCGCGTCCGCCCGCCGCAGGGCGACCACCGCCGCACGCAGGGGGGCTCCTGGGATCTCGTTGGTCATCTGACGGCCACCTGATGCCGATTGAGGCGGAGTGCCGCCCGGACGCCGTGCCTTCCAGGCGGGAGGCCGGGCGTCCCGGGCCGGCCTGATGCCGGGCCGCGTGGACGCCGAACGCCGGGCGGACGCCGAATGCCGGGCGGGCCGGCCCAACTTCGGTCGGCCCACCCGGCGTTCGAGAAGCGGGGCGGGAGGCCGGGGGACGTGCCCCCGGCGGAGGGGTCAGCAGCCGATCAGGCGGGCGGCCAGGTAGCCCTCGATCTGGTCCAGCGAGACGCGCTCCTGCTTCATCGAGTCGCGCTCGCGGACGGTCACCGCGTTGTCCTCCAGCGTGTCGAAGTCGACGGTGACGCAGAACGGCGTGCCGATCTCGTCCTGGCGGCGGTAGCGGCGGCCGATGGCGCCGGCGTCGTCGAACTCGATGTTCCAGTGCTGGCGCAGCGCCTGGGCCAGGCCCTTGGCCTTCGGGGACAGCTCCGGGTTGCGGGAGAGCGGGAGCACCGCGACCTTGACCGGGGCCAGGCGGTGGTCGAGGCGCAGGACGGTGCGCTTCTCCATCTTGCCCTTGGCGTTGGGGGCCTCGTCCTCGACGTAGGCGTCGAGCAGGAACGCCAGCATCGCGCGGCCGACACCGGCCGCGGGCTCGATGACGTACGGCGTCCAGCGCTCGCCGGCCTCCTGGTCGAAGTAGGACAGGTCCTGGCCGGACGCCTTGGCGTGGGCGGAGAGGTCGTAGTCGGTGCGGTTGGCGACGCCCTCCAGCTCGCCCCACTCGCTGCCGCCGAAGTTGAAGCGGTACTCGATGTCGGCGGTGCGCTTGGAGTAGTGGGAGAGCTTCTCCTTCGGGTGCTCGTACCAGCGCATGTTCTCCTCACGGAGACCCAGGCCGGTGTACCAGTTCCAGCGCTGCTCCATCCAGTACTCCTGCCACTGCTCGTCCTCGCCCGGCTTGACGAAGAACTCCATCTCCATCTGCTCGAACTCGCGGGTGCGGAAGATGAAGTTGCCGGGCGTGATCTCGTTGCGGAAGGACTTGCCCATCTGGGCGATGCCGAACGGCGGCTTGCGGCGCGAGGTGGTCTGCACCTGGGCGAAGTTGGTGAAGATGCCCTGCGCGGTCTCGGGGCGCAGGTAGGCGACCGAGCCGGAGTCCTGCGTCGGGCCGAGGTGGGTGGAGAGGAGACCCGAGAACTGCTTGGGCTCGGTGAACTGGCCCTTGGTGCCGCAGTTCGGGCAGTTGATGTCGGCCAGGCCGTTCTCCGGGGCCCGGCCCTTCTTCTCCTCGTACGCCTCTTCCAGGTGGTCGGCGCGGAACCGCTTGTGGCAGGAGGTGCACTCGGTGAGCGGGTCGGTGAAGGTGGCGACGTGGCCGGAGGCGACCCACACCTCGGGGGCGAGGATCACGGACGAGTCGATACCGACGACGTCCTCGCGCGACGTCACCATGTAGCGCCACCACTGGCGCTTGAGGTTCTCCTTGAGCTCGACACCCAGCGGACCGTAGTCCCAGGCGGCGCGCTGACCGCCGTAGATCTCACTGCAAGGGAATACGAAGCCACGGCGCTTGCTCAGGCTGACGATGGTGTCGATCTTGTCGGCGGCCACGGTGCTCTCTTCATTACGACGACGGGCGTTGAAGCGAGACGCTTCAGAGCGAATGCCTCAGGGTACCGGCGGGCACTCCCCCTCAATCAAATCGGTGCCGGGTCAGGGGCGCAGCTCGGGGCCCCCTCCGGGCCGCCCGGGGGGCCTCCGGGACGTTTGTTGACAACCGTTTCCATATTTGATGAAAATGAGTGTCATGAACGTACGACGACACCGCATATCCGGGATACCGGGGATCGCGCTCGCGGCGGCCGCCGCGCTCGGCCTCGGCACCCTGACCGCCTGCTCCTCCGACACCGCGGCAGCGGGCAACACGGACAAGTTCGACGTCGTCGCGTCGTTCTACCCCATGGCCTTCCTCGCCGAGCAGATCGGCGGCGACCACGTGAAGGTCACCAGTCTCACCGAGCCCGGCCAGGAGCCGCACGACCTGGAGATCAGCGCCAAGCAGACCGCGCAGCTCCAGGAGTCCGACGCGGCGCTCTACCTCAAGGGCCTCCAGCCCTCCGTCGACGAGGCGATCACCCAGTCCGGGATCAAGACGAAGATCGACGCCGCCTCGCTCACCTCGCTGGAGGAGCACGGCACCGAGGTCGGCGAGCACGCCGACGAGCATGCCGGGGAGCACGCCGACGAACACGCCGGGGAGGACTCCGGCGAGCACGCCGGGGAGCACGGCCACAGTCACGAGGGCGAGGGCGGCAAGGACCCCCACATCTGGCTGGACCCGATGAAGTACGCCGAGGTCGCCGAGGGGGTCGGCAAGGCCTTCGAGAAGGCCGACCCGGACCACGCCGCCGACTACGAGAAGAACACCGAGGCCCTGGTGAAGCGGCTCGGCGAGCTGAACACGAAGTTCGAGACCGGGCTGAGGAACACCGACACCAAGGTCTTCATCACCACCCACGCCGCCTTCGGCTACCTCGCCGAGCGCTACGGCCTGACCGAGGAGGCCATCAGCGGCCTGGACCCCGAGTCCGAGCCCAGCGCCGCCCGCGTGAAGGACCTTGCGACAATGGCGAAGGCCGACGGCGTCTCGACCGTCTTCTACGAGACCCTCGTCAGCGACAAGACCGCGAAGACCCTCGCCAAGGACGCGCGGCTGAAGACGGACGTCCTCGACCCGCTCGAGGGCATCACCGACCAGTCCCGCGGCGACGACTACTTCCAGGTCATGGAAGCCAACCTCAAGGCCCTCCAGCAGGCCCTGGGAGCCAAGTGATCGACCCATCGGAGGGCGGCATGAGCGAGCCCGTCACAGAGCCCGTCATATCCCTGCGCGGCGTCCGCGCCGAGCTGGGTTCGCGCCCGGTGCTGCGCGGCATCGACCTCACCGTGCGCCGCGGCGAGGTCGTCGCGCTGCTCGGCGCGAACGGCTCGGGCAAGTCGACCGCCGTGCGCAGCGTCATCGGCCAGGTGCCCGTCAGCGCCGGGCGGATCGAGCTGTTCGGCACGGAGCGGCGCCGGTTCCGCGACTGGGCACGGGTGGGGTACGTCCCGCAGCGCACCACGGCCGCGGGCGGCGTCCCCGCGACGGTGGCGGAGGTCGTCTCCTCCGGGCGGCTGTCCCGCTCCCGCTTCGGCGTCTTCCGCAGGGCCGACCGCGAGGCCGTCCACCGCGCCCTGGACCTGGTCGGCATGGCCGACCGGGCCAGGGACTCGGTCAACGCCCTCTCCGGCGGCCAGCACCAGCGCGTGCTCATCGCCCGCGCGCTCGTCGCCGGACCCGAGCTGCTGATCATGGACGAGCCGATGGCCGGCGTCGACCTGGCCAGCCAGGAGGTGCTGGCGGCGACGCTGCGCGAGCAGGTGGCGCAGGGCGCCACCGTCCTGCTGGTCCTGCACGAGCTGGGCCCGCTGGAGCCGCTGATCGACCGGGCGGTCGTCCTGCGCGACGGCTGCGTGCTGCACGACGGCCCGCCCCCGAAGGCGGTCGGCCAGCACGCCCTGCCCGGCCACGACCACGTCCACCCGCACGCACCGGCGGGCGCCGAACCGGTCCGCACCGGACTGCTGAGCTGAGAAGCCCCACCATGGAAATCCTGAACTACGCCTTCATGCAGCGGGCGCTCATCGCGGCCGTCCTGGTCGGCATCACCGCCCCCGCCGTCGGCATCTACCTCGTGCAGCGCCGCCAGGCCCTGATGGGCGACGGCATCGGCCACGTGGCGATGACCGGCGTCGGCCTCGGCTTCCTGCTGTCCTGGTCCCCGGTGTGGATGGCGACCCTGGTCTCCGTGCTGGGCGCGGTCCTGATGGAGCTGATCCGCTGGTACGGCAGGACGCGCGGCGACATCGCCCTCGCCATGCTGTTCTACGGCGGCATGGCCGGGGGCGTGATGTTCATCAACCTCGCCCCCACCGGGTCGAACGCGAACCTCACCTCGTACCTGTTCGGCTCCCTGTCGACGGTCTCCGAGTCCGATGTGACGGCGATCGGCGCCCTGGCCGCCTTCGTGGTCCTGGTCACCGTGGGCCTGCGCCGCCAGCTCTTCGCGGTCAGCCAGGACGAGGAGTTCGCGCGGGTCACCGGGCTGCCGGTGCGCGCCCTGAACCTGCTGACGGCGGTCACGGCCGCGGTCACCGTCACCGTCGCCATGCGCGTGGTGGGCCTGCTGCTGGTGTCGGCCCTGATGGTCGTGCCGGTGGCGGCGGCCCAGCAGCTCAGCCGCAGCTTCGCCGCGACCTTCGCCATCGCCGTCGCGGTCGGCGTGGCCGTGACCCTCGGCGGCACCGTCACCTCGTACTACCAGGACGTGCCGCCCGGCGCGACGATCGTGCTCCTGACCATCGGCGCGTTCATCGTGCTGACGGCGCTGGCGGCGCCGCTGGCCCGGCGACGCGCGCGGGCGGCGGCCGCCGCGCAGCCCTCCGGCGATCCGGCGGAGTGCGCGATTCCGGCCAGTCGGGGGGCCGGCGACGGCATCGGCGTCTGACCGCTGCCGGACCGGGCTGGCACAATGGCCCGGCAAGGAGCAGACGTGAGGAGGCAACCGGTGACGACCGCTGGACCGCCCGTGAAGGGCCGCGCCACCCGGCAGCGTGCCGCCGTGGCGGCGGCGCTCGCCGAGGTGGACGAGTTCCGCAGCGCGCAGGAGCTCCACGACATGCTCAAGCACAAGGGCGACTCGGTCGGGCTCACCACGGTCTACCGCACCCTCCAGTCCCTCGCCGACGCGGGCGAGGTCGACGTGCTGCGCACCGCCGACGGCGAGTCCGTCTACCGCCGTTGCGCCAGCGACGACCACCACCACCATCTGGTGTGCCGCTCGTGCGGCAAGGCGGTCGAGGTCGAGGGCCCGGCCGTGGAGAAGTGGGCCGAGGCCATCGCCGCCGAGCACGGCTACGTGAACGTGGCGCACACGGTGGAGATCTTCGGCACCTGCGCGGAGTGCGCGGCCTCCGGCGACGCCTGAGCGCGGGACGCGACCCCGGCGACCGCACCGGGCCCGGTCCCGGCCGTCGCACGGGACGCGGCCCCGGCCGTTACCCCGGACACGGACCCGGCGCCACGCCGGGCACGGACCCGGCCGCCACTGCACCGGGCGCGGCAGCCCCCGCCGCCCCGGCGCCGCGGGTCAGCCCCGGCGCCGCGGGTCAGCCCCCGCCGCCGCAGCCGCCGCAGCCGCCTCCCCCGCAGCTCGATCCGCAGCTACTGCCCGATCCGCAGCCGCCCGCGCCGCTCGCCGAACCCGACGACCCCGAAGAACCCGAGGAACCCGACGAGCGGGCCGAAGCGGACGACTGCCGTTCCTTGCGGCGGCGGGCCTCCTCGGCGCGTTCCGCCAGGCGGTAGGAGGTCCCGGCCGGCTCCCAGCTCCCCAGATAGCCGCCGTTCGCGGGCTGCCACAGCACGACCGCCGTGACCTCGGTCACCAGGGTGGACCCGGTGGGGCCGAACACCGCCCATTCCAGCACCACTTCCGCCCCCTCGGCGGGCACCCCGTAGAGCAGGGCCTCGAACGGTTCCATCCAGGAGTTGATGTCGTGGTGCTGGGCGCGCAGGCGTTCCTCCGCGCCCCCCAGCAGCGTCCTGTCCCCGGGCACGACGTCGTCGTAGCGGCGGCGGCAGGCGATCAGCGGGCGGGCGGTCGTGGTGCGGGCGTCCGGGAGCAGCCAGCGGCGACCGCTGGAGACCGGGCCGCTGTCCCGCAGCCCGATCCGCAGCACCGGCTGCGGCCCCCGGTGCAGGCGCCGGGCGGCGCGGCGGGCGGTGACGCCCCGCCCCAGCAGGGTGCTGCCCGGGACGAGCAGCGCCAGCGCGAAGAACTGCTGCCCGAACGCGTCGTAGGGGCGCGGCCCGTCGTGGGCCGCGAGGTCGGCGGCCAGGCCCCAGGCCAGGAGGGCGGCGGCGCCCAGGCAGAGCACGGAGCCGGTGAGGACGCGGCGCAGACCGCGGCGGCGGTGGGCGGCCGGGAGCCGGGACGGCAGCTCCGCACGGGCCTGCCCCGCGACCGCCAGGGCGATCTCCCGCTGTGCGCGGCGGCACCGCAGCCGGAGGACCGCGCCCGCGAAGACGAAGACGGACGCGCCGATGACCAGCCCGTCGCCCACCCGGCCCGGCGTGTCACCGGCCCCGAGGGCGGCCAGGTCGGCCACCGCCTGGACGCAGATCAGCGGCGCGGCGACCGCCGCCGCGCCGGGCAGGAAGCGGTACCACCACGGCAGGCAGAACAGCAGCACCGTGGCGGCGTAGCCCTCCCACACGGTGCCGGCGGGGGCCTGCGCCGGCTGCGTCCAGGCCAGCAGCACGGACGCGGCCAGCACCAGCGGCAGCAGCAGCCAGCCGGCGGGCACCGGCGCGAAGACGGCCGGGAGGCGTGCCGCCCGCCACCGCTCGGCCTCCGGCAGCGGCCAGACGGCGGCGCCCGAGGCGGGTATCGCGGGCCCGGGCAGGAACTTCACGTTGTCCACCGCGCCAGTATGAGGACACCGCCCGGCGGGTGGGCAGGCCCGCGGGGCAACGGGTCACCGACAACCTGACCACGGAATCGCTACGGCCGCTTGCGCCCGCGCCACGGCTCCCACGGGCACCGCCCGCACCTGTGGGCACCGCCCCGCGCCCCCGCCGCTCCGCCCGCGGGGGCGCCCCGGTCACTCGGCGGTGCGGCCCTCCATGGCCAGCAGCTCCTCGTTGGGTATGGCCCCGCCGAACCGCCGGTCGCGGGAGGCGAACTCCAGGCACGCCCGCCACAGGTCCCGGCGGTCGAAGTCCGGCCACAGCACGTCCTGGAAGACCATCTCCGCGTAGGCGCTCTGCCACAGCAGGTAGTTGGAGGTGCGCTGCTCGCCGCTGGGCCGCAGGAACAGGTCCACGTCCGGCATGTCCGGGTAGTACAGGTACTTGGCGAAGGTCTTCTCGGTCACCTTCGACGGGTCGAGCCGCCCGGCCTTCACGTCCTCGGCCAGCGCCTGCGCCGCGTCCGCGATCTCCGCGCGGCCGCCGTAGTTCATGCAGAAGTACAGCGTCAGCCGGTCGTTGTCCTTGGTCTGCTCCTGGGCGATCTGGAGCTCCTTGGCCACCGACCGCCACAGCTTCGGCATCCGCCCCACCCAGCGCACCCGCACGCCCAGCCCGTCGAGCTGGTCGCGGGACCGGCGGATGAAGTCGCGGTTGAAGTTCATCAGGAAGCGGACCTCGTCCGGCGAGCGCTTCCAGTTCTCGGTGGAGAAGGCGTACAGGGAGATGGCGCCCACGCCGATCTCGATCCCGCCCTGGATCACGTCCAGCACCCGCTCGGCGCCCACCTTGTGCCCCTCGGTGCGCGGCAGCCCGCGCTCCTTCGCCCAGCGCCCGTTGCCGTCCATGACGATCGCCACATGGTTCGGGACCAGCTCACCGGGGAGCCTCGGGGGCCGCGCGCCGGACGGGTGCGGTTCCGGAGCCTGGTACTCCCGGCGCTCGCGCCCCAGGAATCCGCGTACGGCCATGTGTCTCTCGTCTCCCTCTTGCTCGGCTTACTTCTCGACGTAGCGAAGCGAGCGCAGTCCGCGCTCCAGGTGCCAGTGCAGGTACGCGGACACCAGTCCGCTGCCCTCCCGGACGTACCGCGGCTCGCACGCGTCCGCGGTCTCCCAGTCTCCCGTAAGCAGCGCGCCGAGGAGTTCCAGGGCCTGCGGCGAGGGTACGACGCTGCCCGGCACCCGGCAGTCGGCGCAGACCGAGCCGCCGGAGGCGACCGAGAAGAACCGGTTGGGGCCCGGCATCCCGCACTTGGCGCAGTCGCCGAAACTCGGCGCGTAACCGTTGACGGCGAGGGAGCGCAGCAGGAACGCGTCGAGGACCAGATGCGGGGCGTGCTCGCCGCGGGCGAGGGTGCGCAGCGCGCCGACGAGCAGCAGGTACTGCTGGACCGCCGGTTCGCCCTCGTGATCGGTGAACCGCTCGGCGGTCTCCAGCATGGCCGTCCCGGCGGTGTAACGGGCGTAGTCCGTCACGATGGCGCCACCGTACGGCGCGATGGTCTCGCTCTGCGTGCACAGCGGCAGCCCGCGCCCCACCAGCTCGCTCCCCCGCGCGAAGAACTGCACGTCGACGTGGGAGAAGGGTTCCAGGCGGGCGCCGAACTTGGACTTGGTGCGCCGCACGCCCCGGGCCACGGCCCGTACCCGGCCGTGACCGCGGGTGAGCAGGGTGATGATCCGGTCCGCCTCACCCAGCTTCTGGGTGCGCAGCACGATGCCGTCGTCGCGGAACAGACTCATGCAGCCATTCTGCCTTCCCGCGCCGGGCGTCCACGCGCGGCGTCCCCGGGCCCGCCCTGCCAGGGCGGCGCCCCGGTGCCGGGCCCCGCGCCCCTGAGGTGCGCCCCCGGGGAACGGGGGCGCCGTGGGGCGCGGTCAGCGCACCGGGCCGGCCGCGGGCCGGAACCCGGGACGGGGCACACCGGCCGTCCCGGTTCCGGCGGCGCCCCTTCAAGGGACCTCGCCCCGGCTGCGCGCGTTCGCGTACGCCGTCGCCACGCTGATCCGCTCCGCCTGGGTGGCGTGGCGCACGGCACTCGGCTCGGCGTCCCACTCCCGGCCGCCGCCGTACGGCCGCAACTGCACGTACGGCCCTTCGTGCCCCATCACGATCCCAAGTCGCCCCGTACGGGTGTCAACCACGTACGACCCGACGGGCGGCTTCACCGTAGTACCGCCGCGAGCCGGCGCGCGGTCTCGACGGAACAGCGGCCCAATTCGACCAGCGGACAGGGGGTCCGCCGCGCAAGACTCACCGGGTCGAGACCGAGCGACGGAAGGGTAATTCCGGCCTTCGCGAGCGCCGCCCGCAATTCTTCCACTACCTCCTCGGCTTCTTCGATGCAGAGCGCAGAATGTTGCTCTTTCAACGGCTCCTCTTTCCTTTCCATTTCACGCTTTGTATCTCCAGCATGATGCCCCACATCTACACTCGCCAGCAGTCGACGCTCTACAAGCTCGTGGCTGTTCAAGGGGGTTGGCCATGGCCAACGGTTCACACGGATCGCGTCAGGCGGCGTGGGAGTTCTTCGGCGCGGAACTCAAGCGGCGCCGCGAGGACGCGGGCCTCACCCAGGTGGAACTGGGGGCCCGGGTCTTCGTCTCGGGTGCCTATATCGGGCAGTTCGAGCAGGCAATTCGAAAACCGCAGCTCGATATCGCCCAGCGGATCGACGAGGTACTGCAAACCGACGGTATTTTCGAGCGGCTGTGCCGGAAGCTGATCGATGACCGGCGCTATGCGGATTACTTCGCGAAGGCGGCGGAGCTGGAGGCGCTGGCGACCGAGATCAGCGAGTTCGCGCCCGCGCTGGTGCCAGGGCTGCTGCAGACGGCGACGTACGCCCGCGCGGTCACCGTTGCGATGAACCCCTTCGCTGCGGATGAGTCCATCGAGGAGAAGGTGACGGGCCGCATGGAGCGCGCCCAGATCCTCAAGACCGCCACACGGCCGGTGTACTGGGCGATCCTGCACGAGAACGCCTTGCGCGTCCCGGTCGGCGGGCCCGCAGCTATGGCTGAGCAGTTGGAGCACGTGGCCACACTCGCCAGACAACGAACAGTGGTGGCGCAAGTGCTGCCGTACACCGCCGGGGCATATGCGGTCATGACCGGCGACCTGCGACTCATGGAGTTCGAGGACGCACCGCCAACGGCCTATACAGAGGCCGTGTATTCGGGGAATTTGCTGGACGATCCGGCTGTGGTGAAGCGAGTACGGTCGGCCTACGATCAGCTCAGGGCCGCCGCACTGTCGCCGGAGGCGTCCCTGGCCCTCATCGAGTCGGCGGCGGAGGACTACAGACGATGCGCGAGTACGACCTGAGCAACGCGAGCTGGCGCAAGAGCAGCCACAGCGACGGCAACGGCGGCAACTGCGTGGAGGTCGGCCACGGCTTCCCCGGCGCCGCCCGCTGGCGCAAGAGCACCTACAGCAACGGCGAAGGCGGTAGCTGCCTCGAGGTAGCCGACGGAGTCCCCGGTGTCGTCCCCGTGCGGGACAGCAAGGTGACCGGCGGTCCGGTGGTCGTCGTCGGGGCGGCGGCCTGGACGGCGTTCGTCGGATCGGTGCGGGCCGTCGGCTGACGGCCCGTGACCCACTCCACACCGGTCCCACGCCCGGAAAATACGATTCCCATATGCGCCTTTGTTAGGGTCCCGGTGTGCGCTTGACGAGGTTCACCGACCTGGCGCTGCGGGCCGTGATGCGGCTCGCGGTGTCCGGGCGGGGAGACACCCCCACCACCCGCGAGGTGGCGGAGGCCATGGGCGTACCCGTCACCCACATGGCGAAGGCGGTCACCCGCCTCCAGCACCTCGGCGTGCTGGAGGCCCGCAGGGGACGCGGCGGAGGGCTGGAGCTGACCCGCCTGGGCCACCAGGCATCGGTCGGCTGGCTGGTCAGGGAGCTGGAGGGCGACGGCGAGGTCGTCGCCTGCGAAGGCGAGGCCCCCTGCCCGCTGCGCGGGGCCTGCCGGCTGCGCCGGGCGCTGCGCGACGCGCAGGAGGCGTTCTACTCGGCGCTCGACCCCCTCACCGTGGACGATCTGGTGGCCTCCCCCACCGGGCCCGTCCTCCTCGGGCTGTCCGCCCGCCCCGGCTGAACCGCCCCCTGTCCGGGCCCGCCCGGCACGCCGTAAAACACGCATCTCACATACCAGTTACAAGGAGTCGCCGTGCTCTCCGAGCAGTCCGTCCCGGTCGTCCGCGCCACCCTGCCCGCCGTGGGCGCGGCCATCGGCGAGATCACCGAGCTCTTCTACGCCAGGCTCTTCGAGGACCGCCCGGAGCTGCTGAGGGATCTGTTCAACCGCGGCAACCAGGCCAACGGGGAACAGCAGAAGGCGCTGGCGGGCTCCATCGCCGCCTTCGCGACCATGCTGCTGGAGCACCCCGAGGCGCGGCCGGACGCCATGCTGGCCCGGATCTCCCACAAGCACGCCTCGCTCGGCATCACCGCCGACCAGTACAAGCTGGTCCACCAGCACCTCTTCGCCGCCATCGCCGAGGTCCTCGGCGACGCCGTCACCCCCGAGGTGGCCGCCGCCTGGGACGAGGTCTACTGGCTGATGGCGAACGCGCTGATCGCCCTGGAGGACCGGCACTACCGGGAGGCCGGCGCCACCGGCGGCGACACCTGGCGCCGGATGGAGATCACCGAGCGGCGCGAGGAGACGCCCGGGTCCTTCTCGCTCGTCCTGCGCCCCGCCGACGGCTCCCCCGCGGGCTCCTTCCGTCCCGGCCAGTACGTCAGCGTCCGGGCCGAACTCCCGGACGGCGCCCGCCAGATACGCCAGTACAGCCTCTCCGGCGCCCCGGACGCCGGGCAGTGGCGCATCACCGTCAAGCGGGTGCGCGGCGGGGCGGGCCCCGAGGGCGAGGTGTCCTCCTGGCTGCACGAGCACGCCCGCCCGGGCCGGGTGCTCACCGTCTCCGCCCCGTTCGGCGACCTCGTCCTCCCGGAGGGCGACGGGCCGCTGCTGCTGGCGTCCGCCGGGATCGGCGTCACGCCGATGCTGTCGATGCTCCACCACCTCGCCGCCGCGGGCACCGGCCGCCCGGTGATCGTGGTGCACGCCGACCGCACCCCCGCCGACCACGCCCACCGCGAGGAGCTGAGCCGTCTCGTCCAGGCCCTCCCGGACGCCCGGCTGCACCTGTGGTACGAGGAGCCTGGCGACGACGCCCCGCAGGCGGCGCGCGGCCGGGCCGACCTCGCCGCGCTCGACCTGCCCGAGGGCCTGACCGCGTACCTGTGCGGTCCGCTGCCGTTCATGCGCGCGGTGCGCGGCGACCTCCTGCGCCGGGGCGTGCCCGCTTCCGCCGTCCACTACGAGGTGTTCGGGCCCGACCTCTGGCTCGCCGCCGCGTGATCCCGGCGCTCCGCCGGGCCGCGTGATGCGGGGGTAAACCCCCGTAACGACAAGGCAGTTGGCCGGATGGGGCGGGCGGCGGGGCGCGGCGATGCTCTGGACATGAAGAAGACCAGAGCAGCCGCCGCCCTCGCCGCCGCCTGTGCCGCCCTGCTGAGCCTGTCCGCCCCGCTGACCGCATCCGCCGCCCCGGACGCCCCGGCCGCCCCGCCCCTGGTCTGGTCCGCGTGTGCGGGAAGCGGCCTGGACCCCCGGCAGCAGTGCGCCACCGTCCAGGTTCCCCTCGACTACGCCGACCCGGACGGCCCGCGCATCGACATCGCCGTCTCCCGCATCCCGAGCGAGAAGCCCGCCGCCCGGCGGGGCGCGCTCCTCCTCATTCCCGGCGGGCCGGGCGGCTCCAGCCTGGGCGACCCGTCCGGCAAGGGGCAGAAGCTGCCCCAGGAGGTCCGGGACGCCTACGACCTGATCGGCTTCGCCCCGCGCGGGCTGGCCCCCTCCACCTCCGTCACCTGCGGGCTGGGCCCCGGCGACCTCACCCCCCTCCGGCTGCGGCCCTGGCCCGCCCCGGACGGCTCGGTCGACGGCAACCTCGCCGACGCCCGCCGCATGGCGGACGCCTGCGTCCGCGACGGCGGCGAGCTGATCAAGCACCTGAGCACGGCCAACGAGGCCCGTGACATCGACCGCGTCCGGGCCGCGCTCGGCGAGCGCCGCTTCTCTGCGTGGGGGGTGTCGTACGGCACGTACGTCGGAGCCGTCTACGCCGAGCTGTTCCCGCACCGCACCGACCGCGTCGTGCTGGACAGCAACGACGACCCCGACCCGGCCCGGGTCTCCCGCGCCTGGCTCGCCGCGCACGAGCGGGGCGTGGAGGACACCTTCCCCGACTTCGCGGCGTGGGCGGCGGCGCCCGGAAACCCGGACCGGGTGGCGCGGCGGGCGGCGGACGTCCGGCCGCTGTTCCTGCGCCTGGCCGCCCGCCTCGACCGGGAGCCGATCCCCTGGCCCGGCGCCCACCTGGGCGAGCTGAACGGCAATGTGCTGCGCCACACCATGCTGGAGAGCCTGTACGAGCCCGGCCGCTACCCGGTCCTGGCCAGGCTGATCCGGGCGGCGCGCACCGGCACGGTGCCGCCCGCCCCGGCCGCCCCGCCCGCGGCCGTGGTGCAGAACGTCACCGCCGTGGGCGCCGGGACCCTCTGCAACGACGTGGCCTGGCCCACGTCGGCCGCCGCGTACGAGAAGGGCGTCGCCGAGAGCCGGGCGAAGTACCCGCTCACCGCGGGCATGCCGCGCAACGCGATGCTGTGCGCCGCCTGGCCGTACCCGCCCCGGGAACCGGCCGTGCGGATCACCGGCCGGGGGCCGTCCAACATCCTCCTGGTCCAGAACGCCCGGGACGTGGCCACCCCGCTCGCCGGGGCCCTGAAGCTCCGCGAGGCGCTCGGCCGGCGCGCGGTCATGGTCACCAACGACGCGACCGGCCACGACGCCTACCTGGCCAACGGCACCGCCTGCGGCGACCGCCTGGTGTCCCGCTTCCTGGCCACCGGGGAGCGGCCCGGCCGGGACGTGCGCTGCGGCTGACCCGGGGCCGGGGCGGCGGCTCCTAGGACGGCGTGCGCGCCTCCGTCAGCAGCCGGGTCACGTCCTCGGCGCAGATGGTCAGCGCCGCGCCCACCGTCGCCAGGACGTCCCGCTCGGCGGCCGTGTAGGGCCCGTCGGCCAGGGCGATGCGCGCGCCGGTGAGCAGGATCGAGGCCCGGCCGGCGGGGGCGAGGTGCGGGGCGAGCGGGTCCAGCGCCTCGTGCAGCTCTATCGCCAGGCCGGGCACGCAGGGCTCCTCGTAGAACCGCCCGGTGTCCGCCTCCAGCGCCTCGACGAGGGCGTGGAGCTGGTCCTCGGTGCAGTCCTCGAAGCCGGCCGCGCGCACCGCGACGGCCGCCGTGTGCAGCGCCGTGCGGGAGGCGGCGCCCCCCGCGGCCAGGACGGCCAGGGCGACGGTGTGGACGGCGTCGCGGAGCATCCCGGAGAAGCGGGTGGTCGTCGGGTGGTCCAGGACCTCGGTGCCGAAGCGCCCCGCGCAGGCCGCGCACTCGACGACCGGCCCGGTCTCGCCGCGGGGCACCACCGGCACGCCGAGCAGCGTGAAGCGGCGGCGGCCGGCGAGGCGCTGGTAGTTGCGGTCGCCCCCGCAGCCGGGGCAGAAGAACTCACCGTCCCCCATGGGCGTCCATGCGGTACGGGTGCCCAGGATGCGGGCATACCGGGAAGCTCGGCCGTCTCGTCCCTGTCCAGGCAGCACGTCGCACCTCCGTAACCCCGCGGCACCCTCGCCGCGATGGCGTGATGTTAGCCACATCGCCGACGTGGAGTCAGTACCCAGGACGAGACCTTTCCGTGACCTCGCCGCGCGGATGGCCGGTATACGACGCGGCCCCGCCCGCCGTTTTCCGGCGGACGGGGCCGCAAACCACCGATGCGGCTGGTCAGCGCGCCGCCCGGTTGACGGCCGAGACGACCGCCTTCAGCGAGGCGCGCGTGGTGTTCGCGTCGATTCCGATGCCCCACAGGACCTTGTCGCCGATGGCGCACTCGATGTAGGAGGCGGCCTGCGCCGAGGCGCCCTCGCTCATCGTGTGCTCCTGGTAGTCCAGCAGGCGTACGTCGATGCCCACGGCCTGGAGGGCGTCGAAGAAGGCGGAGATCGGGCCGTTGCCGGAACCGGTCAGCACCGTGTCCTCGCCGTCGACGGTCGCCTCCACGGTGAGCGTGTCCACGCCGTCCCGGTCGGTCGTCGTCTGGCC
This sequence comes from Streptomyces harenosi, assembly GCF_011008945.1. GTDB lineage: Bacteria > Actinomycetota > Actinomycetes > Streptomycetales > Streptomycetaceae > Streptomyces > Streptomyces harenosi. The sequence goes on along the minus strand of NZ_WYCT01000024.1, from coordinate 12,039 downwards.
GTTCCTGACCTGGATGCGGCCCCAGGGGTTGGCCGGGTTGGGCAGGTACTCGTCCTGGAAGACCGCCCAGATGTCCTTCGGGGTGATCTCGCCGCCCTCGGCGTCGGTCTTCGCCTGGATGATCCTGGAGAACTCGATCTGCATCCGGCGCGGCAGGTCCAGCTTGTGGTCGTTCTTCAGGACGTAGGCGATGCCGCCCTTGCCGGACTGCGAGTTGACGCGGATGACGGCCTCGTAGGAGCGGCCGACGTCCTTGGGGTCGATGGGCAGGTACGGCACCGCCCACTCGATGTCGTCGACCGTCTTGCCCTGCGCCCTGGCGTCGGCCTCCATCGCGTCGAAGCCCTTCTTGATGGCGTCCTGGTGGGAGCCGGAGAAGGACGTGTAGACGAGGTCGCCCACGTACGGGTGGCGCGGGTGGACCTCCATCTGGTTGCAGTACTCCCAGGTACGGCGGATCTCGTCGATGTCGGAGAAGTCGATCTGCGGGTCGACGCCCTGGGAGAACAGGTTCATGCCCAGGGTGACCAGGTCCACGTTGCCGGTGCGCTCGCCCTGCCCGAACAGGCAGCCCTCGACCCGGTCGGCCCCGGCCATCAGCGCCAGCTCGGCCGCCGCCACCGCCGTGCCGCGGTCGTTGTGCGGGTGCACGGAGAGGCAGACGTACTCGCGCCGGGACAGGTTGCGGCCCATCCACTCGAAGCGGTCGGCGTGCGTGGACGGCGTCGAACGCTCCACCGTGGCGGGCAGGTTGAGGATGATCTCGCGGTCCGGGCCGGGCTGCCAGACGTCCATGACCGCCTCGCAGACCTCCAGGGCGAAGTCCAGCTCGGTGTCGGTGAAGATCTCCGGCGAGTACTGGTAGCCGAACTCCGTCTCGGGGCCCAGCAGTTTCTCGGCGTACTCCATCACCAGCCGCGTGCCGTCGACGGCGATCTGCTTGATGTCGTCCTTCGAGCCGCGGAAGACCACCCGGCGGAAGACCGGGGCGGTGGCGTTGTACAGGTGGACGGTGGCCCGCCTGGCGCCCCGCAGGGACTCCACCGTGCGCTCGATCAGGTCCTCGCGGGCCTGGGTCAGCACGGAGATCGTCACGTCGTCCGGGATGGCGTCCGGGTCCTCGACGATGGACCGCACGAAGTCGTAGTCGGTCTGGCCGGAGGCCGGGAAGCCGACCTCGATCTCCTTGTAGCCCATCTTGACCAGCAGGTCGAACATCGCGCGCTTGCGGGCGGGCGACATGGGGTCGATCAGCGCCTGGTTTCCGTCGCGCAGGTCGGTGGAGAGCCAGCGGGGGGCGGTGGTGATGCGCCGGGCGGGCCAGGTGCGGTCGGGGAGGTCGACCTGCTCGTAGCCGCGGTACTTGTGGATCGGCATGGAACTGGGCTGCTGGCGATTGACCATGATCGCGTGGGCTCCTCAGGATGTCCGCGGTGTCCGCGTGTCCGATGGACGGCCGACGACGCAACGCCAAGCTCCGCGGGGAGGGTGCCGGCCTTGGTTACAGGCCCTCGCCGCGGCAGCTAAGGAGAAGCAGCCCGAAACGCATGATGCTCCGCAGCCTAGCCGAGCCCCACCGGATGCGCGGGTGCGTATCAGTATGCGGGACCCGGGAGAAAACAGGGACAAAAAGTGCCGCATACCACTTCTCGCCGCTCAGCGGGCCCTGTCGTCACCGCATTTCACCAATCACGGTGGCAATTAGTCGCAATGGGTGACATGTCAGTCACACGGTGCGATGGTGCGACCATGACCAGCTTCGGGGGCTTCCAGCCCGTCTTCTGCACCATCGTCCCGCCGCACGTCCTGGACAAGCTCGCGCAGAACGAGGACCCGCGCCTGGCCGATCCCGCCCGCCGCACCCTCCAGCGCGACGCCTCCGCCCGCACCCGGCGCCACCTGGCCGCGGTCGCGGGCGCCGCCGCCCTGACACCGCGCGCCGGCGCCGAGGCCGGCAAGCCGCACCGCACCATCTACGACGCCCGCAACGGCACCGACCTGCCCGGCACCAAGGTGCGCGGCGAGGGCGACGAGCCCGGCTCCGACGCCACCGTCAACCGCGCCTACACGGGCCTCGGCGCCACCTTCGAGCTGTTCCTGTCGGCCTACCGGCGCGACTCCATCGACGGCTCCGGCCTCGCCCTGGACGCGACGGTCCACTACGACCGCGAGTACAACAACGCCTTCTGGGACGGCGAGCAGATGGTCTTCGGCGACGGGGACGGGGAGATCTTCCTGGACTTCACCCGGTCCATCGACGTCATCGGCCACGAACTCGCCCACGGCGTCACCCAGTACACCGCCAACCTGACGTACTACGGGCAGTCCGGCGCGCTCAACGAGTCGCTGTCGGACGTCTTCGGCTCCCTCGTCAAGCAGTACTCCCTCGGCCAGAGCGCCGCCGAGGCGGACTGGCTGATCGGCGCCGAACTCCTCGCCCCGCGCGTCACCGGCAAGGCGCTGCGCTCGATGAAGGAGCCCGGCACGGCCTACGACGACGACGTCCTCGGCAAGGACCCGCAGCCCGCGACGATGGACGACTACGTCCACACCAGCCGGGACAACGGCGGCGTCCACATCAACTCCGGCATCCCCAACCACGCCTTCTACCGGGCGGCCACCGTGCTCGGCGGCAACGCCTGGGAGCGGGCCGGGCAGGTCTGGTACGACGTGCTGACCGGCGGCGAGCTCGAGCAGGACGCGCGGTTCACGGACTTCGCCGCGCTGACCGTGAAGGCCGCCCGGGAGCGGTACGGGGACGGCGAGGAACTGGACGCGGTGAGCAAGGCGTGGGAGCACGTCGGGGTGCGCACGGCGTGATTCCGTACTAGACACGACCCATGCGAATTCAGGTGACGCGCACCGGGGGCTTCGCGGGCATCGAGCGCCACGCGGAGCTGGACACCGCGGGGCGCCCCGACGCCGCCGAGTGGCAGGCCCTGGCCGAGCGGGCGCTCGCCGCCGGCCGGGGCACCCCGCCCGCCGGCGTGCCGGACGGGTTCGGCTACGAGATCACGGTGGACGGCACCACGGTGTACGCCGCCGACCCGGGGCTGACGGAGGACCAGCGCGCCCTGGTCTCCAGGGTGCTGAAGGAAGGGGCCTGACTCCCCGGCTCCCGCGCGCCGCGGGAGCCGGGCCCGGGCGCGGCCCCCTGGGCTCAGAAGCCCAGGCGGCGGAGCTGCTTGGGGTCCCGCTGCCAGTCCTTGGCCACCTTCACGTGCAGGTCCAGGAAGACCGGGGTGCCCAGCAGCGCCTCGATCTGCTTGCGGGACTTGATGCCGACCTCCTTCAGCCGCCGCCCCTTGGGGCCGATGATGATGCCCTTCTGGCTGGGCCGCTCGATGAAGACGTTGGCGTGGATGTCGAGCAGGGGCTTGTCGGCGGGGCGGTCCTCGCGCGGGAGCATCTCCTCCACCACGACGGCGATGGAGTGCGGCAGTTCGTCGCGCACGCCCTCCAGCGCGGCCTCCCGGATCAGCTCGGCCACCATGACCTGCTCGGGCTCGTCGGTGAGGTCGCCCTCCGGGTAGAGCGCGGGCCCCTGGGGCAGCAGCGGGATGAGGAGGTCGGCGAGCAGGTCGACCTGCTTGTTCGCGGTCGCCGAGACGGGGACGATCTCCGCCCAGGTGATGTCCAGCTCGCGGCCGAGCTGGTCGATGGCGATGAGCTGCTCGGCCAGGGTCTTGGAGTCCACCAGGTCGGTCTTGGTGACGATCGCGACCTTCGGGGTCTTCTTGATCCCCGCCAGCTCCTTGGCGATGAACCGGTCGCCGGGGCCGATCTTCTCGTTGGCCGGGAGGCAGAAGCCGATCACGTCGACCTCGGCCCACGTGGTGCGCACGACGTCGTTCAGCCGCTCGCCCAGCAGCGTGCGCGGCTTGTGCAGCCCCGGGGTGTCCACCAGGATGAGCTGCGCGTCCGGCCGGTGCACGATGCCGCGCACGGTGTGCCGGGTGGTCTGCGGCCGGTTCGAGGTGATCGCCACCTTCTGTCCGACCAGAGCGTTCGTGAGGGTGGACTTCCCCGCGTTGGGACGGCCCACGAAGCAGGCGAAGCCCGCCCGGTGGTCCCCCACTGCCTCACGGGCGTGGGAGGTGCCCCCATCCTCGGACGGTTCCGACGGCTCGGACGACTGACTGCGAACGCTCATGGCGCCCATTGTCCCTGATCCACAGGGCACCGCCGTACCACCGCGCCCCGCACCGGCCCCGGGTCCCGCCGCGGCGGGACCCGGCGGGGCCGCCGCGTCCTCAGCCGGCGTCCACCGTGGCCCGCACCGTGCCGTCCGGCGAGGCGACGAGCACCGGGGTCCCCGGCCCGCCCAGGTCCCGCACCGCCGCCAGGTCCTCGGCCGGCGCGGACTCCGCCTCGGTCACCACGGCCGCCGCCTCCAGCGACTTGGCGCCGGAGGCCACCGCCATCGCCACCGCCGTGCGCAGGGCGCTGAGCCGCAACGACTCCAGGGCGACGGTGCCGGCGACATACGTGCGTCCCGTCTCGTCGCGTACGGCGGCCCCCTCGGGCACACCGTTGCGGGCCCGGGCGGAACGGGCCAGGGTGACGATCTTGCGGTCCTCGGGGTCGAGCGCGCTGGTGTCGGTCATGGGGTGAGCATACGTAGCGGCACCGGCGCTCACCCGCCACGGGGTACATCGCCCCGCGCCGGGCCGGGCCGTCTGCGTGGCCGGCGTCCTCAGGGGCGGTCCAGCCGCAGCCGCTCGGCGCGGGGCAGGCGGGCCACCACCAGGTCGTAGGAGTCCTCGACGAGCTCCCGGACCAGGCCGTCCGGCAGGCCGCCGTCGGCCGTCACCGTGTTCCAGTGGCGCTTGTTCATGTGCCAGCCGGGGACGATCAGGCCGGGGTGCCCGGCGCGCAGCCGGACCGCGTCCTCCGGGTCGCACTTGAGGTTGACCTTCAGGGGCCGCGCGCCGAGGTCCGTCAGGGCGAACATCCTGCCCCCGACCTTGAAGACGGAGAACTCCGGGCCGAACGGGAACTCCTCCACCGCCGCCTCGAAGGACAGGCACAGCGCGCGCAGCTCCTGCGGGCTCATCCCGCCTGCTCCTCCTCGCCGGACGCGGATTCCTCCGGATCGGCCGGCTCCGCCAGCACCGTGACGATCTTGTTGCGGCGGCCGGCGGCGGCCTCCGCCGTCAGGCGCAGTCCCCGCCCGTCGGGGAGCTCGACGACGGAGGAGGCGCCCGCGATCGGGACCCGGCCCAGCGCCTTGGCCAGCAGACCGCCGACCGTCTCCACGTCCTCGTCGTCGTAGGACTCCAGGCCGTACAGCTCGCCGAGGTCGCCGATGCCGAGGCGGGCGGTGACCCGGTAGCGGTCCCCGCCGAGGTCCTCCACGGGCGGCAGCTCCCGGTCGTACTCGTCGGTGATCTCGCCGACGATCTCCTCCAGGATGTCCTCGATGGTGACGATGCCCGCCGTGCCGCCGTACTCGTCGACGACGACGGCGACGTGGTTGCGCTCCTTCTGCATCTCGCGCAGCAGATCGCCGGCGTTCTTGGTGTCGGGCACGAAGACCGCCGGGCGCATCGCCGTGGAGACCAGCTCGGACTCGGCGTCGCGGCTGATGTGCGTCTTGCGGACGAGGTCCTTCAGGTAGACGATCCCGACGATGTCGTCCTCGCTGTCCCCGGTGACCGGGATGCGGGAGAAGCCGGAGCGCAGGGCGAGGGTGAGGGCCTGGCGGATGGTCTTGTAGCGCTCGATGACCACGAGGTCGGTGCGCGGCACCATCACCTCGCGCACCAGGGTGTCGCCCAGCTCGAAGACCGAGTGCACCATGCGGCGCTCCTCGGCCTCGATCAGCGACTCCTTCTCGGCCAGGTCCACCAGCGCGCGCAGCTCGGCCTCGGAGGCGAACGGCCCGCGGCGGAAGCCCTTGCCGGGGGTGAGCGCGTTGCCGAGGAGGATCAGCAGCGAGGGGACCGGGCCCATGATCCGCGCCAGCGGCACCAGGACGTACGCCGCCACGGTCGCCGTGTTCAGCGGGTGCTGGCGGCCGATGGTGCGCGGGGAGACCCCGACGGCGACGTACGACACCAGCACCATGACCGCGATGGCGACCACCAGCGCCTGGCCGGTGCCGGCGAACTCCTTCAGGCAGGCGTGGGTGACCAGGGCGGCGGCGGCCATCTCGCAGGCGACGCGGACCAGCAGCGCCACGTTCAGGTAGCGGGTCGGGTCCGCGGCGACCTGGGCCAGCTTGGCGCTGCCACGCCGTCCGGACCGTACGGCCTCCTCGGCCCGGAAGCTGGAGACGCGGGCCAGGCCCGCCTCCGCGCAGGCGGCGAGCCAGGCGACGACGACGAGGGCGACGGCGCCGGCGACGAGCCCGGGGCTCATGACACGGTCGGGGCCGGGGACGGGCCGGTCAGGCCCCTCTCCGCACGCCAGCCGTCCACGATGGCGGCCTGGAGGCCGAACATCTCGGCCTTCTCGTCCGGCTCCTCGTGGTCGTAGCCGAGCAGGTGCAGCACACCGTGGACGGTGAGCAGTTGCAGCTCCTCGTCCATGGTGTGCCGGGTCGGCGCCTCGGCGCCCTGCCGGGCGGCGACCTCGGGGCAGAGCACGATGTCGCCGAGCAGGCCCTGCGGGGGCTCGTCGTCGTCCTTGGACGGCGGACGCAGTTCGTCCATCGGGAAGGACATGACGTCCGTGGGCCCCGGCAGGTCCATCCACTGGATGTGGAGCTGCTCCATGGCGTCGGCGTCCACGACGATCACCGAGAGCTCGGAGAGCGGGTGGATGCGCATCCGCGCGAGCGCGTAGCGGGCGATGTCGAGGATCGCCTGCTCGTCGACCTCGGTTCCGGACTCGTTGTTGACGTCGATCGACATGGTCGTGCTGGTCTACTTCCCCTTGGATCCCTTGGCGCCGGGCGTGCCACGCTTCTTGTGCCCGCCGTTCTCGGTGCCGAACTTGCTGTCGTACTTCTCGTACGCGTCGACGATACGGCCCACCAGCTTGTGCCGTACGACGTCGTGGGACGACAGCCGGGAGAAGTGGACGTCCTCGACGCCCTCCAGGATGTCCTGGACCTGGCGCAGACCGGACCTCTGCCCGTCGGGCAGGTCGACCTGCGTCACGTCACCCGTGATCACGATCTTCGAGTCGAAGCCGAGGCGGGTGAGGAACATCTTCATCTGCTCGGGGCTGGTGTTCTGGGCCTCGTCGAGGATGATGAAGGCGTCGTTCAGCGTACGGCCGCGCATGTACGCCAGCGGCGCGACCTCGATCGTCCCCGCCGCCATCAGCCGCGGGATCGAGTCCGGGTCGAGCATGTCGTGCAGCGCGTCGTACAGGGGCCGCAGATACGGGTCGATCTTCTCGTACAGGGTGCCGGGCAGGAAGCCCAGGCGCTCGCCCGCCTCGACCGCCGGGCGGGTCAGGATGATGCGGTTGACCTGCTTGGACTGCAGGGCCTGCACCGCCTTGGCCATCGCCAGGTACGTCTTGCCGGTACCGGCCGGGCCGATGCCGAAGACGATCGTGTGCTTGTCGATGGCGTCGACGTACCGCTTCTGGTTGAGCGTCTTGGGGCGGATCGTGCGGCCGCGTGAGGACAGGATGTTCTGGGTGAGTACCTGAGCCGGGGTCTCCTGGCCGTCGCCCTCCCCGCCCTCGCTCGCCTTGAGCATGGCGATCGAGCGTTCCACAGCGTCCTCCGTCATCGGCTGCCCGGTGCGGAGCACGAGCATCATCTCGTCGAACACGCGCGAAATGAGGGCGACTTCCGCCGGGTCGCCGATCGCGCTGATCTCGTTGCCCCGGACGTGGATGTCGGCCGCCGGGAAAGCCTTCTCGATCACGCGCAGCAGGGAGTCGCCGGAGCCCAGCACGGTCACCATGGGGTGCTGGGCGGGGACGGTGAACTGCACTTTCGCCTGCCCCTGCGCGGGGGTGTGAGCTGTGGGTGTCTGAGTCATGGGCCGGCGCTTAAGGCCTGCGGTTCCTCCTCGTCACGGCCGCACGGCTGACGGCGGCCTCGCGACTCCCAGGGTACGACGGGCGGGTGACAACGCCGAAGGGCTTTTCACCGGCCGCCCCGCCGGGGTGGCGAAGTCCACCGCGCGGCCGGTCCGCCGGGCGGCGCGGCGGGCGCCGGGCCCGGGCGGCGCGGGGTCAGACCGGGCGGCGGAAGCCGATGGTGGGGACCGCGCGGCGCAGCGGCCACGGGCGGTCCAGGTCGCCGGGGACCAGATCCGCCAGGAACGCGTAGCGGCGCAGCGCCGCCGGGTCCTGGCTCTCGACGGACTGGACCTCGCGCCACCAGGCGGCGATCTCGGTCCAGCCGGGCGCGGACAGGGAGCCGCCGAACTCCTGGACGGAGAGGGCGGCGGTCAGCCCGGCGAAGGCGAGCCGGTCGGCGAGCGGCCAGCCGGCCAGGGTGCCGGTGACGAACCCGGCGACGAAGACGTCCCCGGCTCCGGTGGGGTCCAGTGCCTCGACGGCGATGGCGGGCACCTCGGCGCTCTCGCCGGTGCGCCGGTCCACGGCGTAGGCGCCCTCCGCGCCGAGGGTGACCACCGCGAGCGGCACGTGCTCGGTCAGCGCGTGCGCGGCGGCCCGGGGGCAGCGGGCGCCGGTGTAGCGCATGGCCTCCTCGGCGTTGGGCAGGAACGCCTCGCAGTGGGCGAGGTCGGTCAGGCCCGCCAGGTCCCAGGCGCCGGTGTCGTCCCAGCCGACGTCGGCGAAGACGCGGGTGCCCCGGGCCGCGGCCTGCGCGATCCAGGGGGCCGGCCGGCCGGGGGTCAGCGAGGCGACGGCGGCACGGGCGCGCGGGGGACAGTCGGGCGCGGCCTCCTCCGGCGGCGGCTCGTGGCCGTGGGAGACCATCGTGCGCTCTCCCTCGTAGGCCATGGAGACCGTGACCGGCGAGTGCCAGCCGGGCACGGTGCGCGACGGGGACAGGTCGATGCCCTCGCCCTGCTCCAGCGCGTCCCAGCAGTAGTCGCCGTAGTGGTCGTCGCCGAAGGCGGCGGCGAGCGAGGTGCGCAGGCCGAGGCGGGCCAGCGCGGTCGCCATGTTGGCCACGCCGCCCGGGCTGGACCCCATCCCCCGGGCCCAGGACTCGGTCCCGCGCACCGGGGCGGTGCCGAGCCCGGTGAAGATGATGTCGAGGAAGACGGTCCCGGTCAGGTACACGTCCCAGGTGGGATCGGCCGGGGTGCGCAGGGCGCCCAGGGGGTCGACCTGGGCGTGGCCGTGCGGTCCCGCCCCGGCGGGCAGGACGGAGGCGCCGGCCACGGCGGGGGCGGCGGTCGCGGGGGTCATGACGGGCACGGAAGTTGTCGCGGCTGTCGCGGCTGTCCCGGATGTCGCGGCTGTCGCGGTCGCGGAAACATCGGACGCGGTGGACACGGCGGACGCTGTCACGGTGCGCTCCCTGACGAGGTGCGGGTCAAGCCAGTGTGCATCACCGCGCTGACGACGCGGTGGAGTCGCCCTCGGGCCCCGGTCACGTCACCGGGTGCCACCGCCGGCCCGGCCCGCGTGCCCGGTGCGTGCGCCTCCCCCAGGGGCCGGGGCGGCCCCTCACCAGCGGGGGACGGAGGGGGTGACCCACGCGGGGTCGGCGGCGCGCATCGCGGCCGCGTCGTCGCGGTCCCGCAGCGCGCCGTCGTCGTCGAGCCAGCGCCGGTGCAGGAACGCCAGCCGGTCGCGGTCCAGCTCGACGCCGAGCCCGGGGGCGTCGGGGACGGCGACGCGGCCGCCCTCGAACACCAGCCGCTCGGTGAGGACGTCCTCCGACTGCCAGGGGTAGTGGGAGTCGCAGGCGTGGTGGAGGTCCGGGACGGTCGCCGCGACGTGGGTCATCGCGGCGAGGCTGATGCCGAGGTGGGTGTTGGAGTGCATCGACACCCCGACGCCGAAGGCGCGGCAGACGGCGGCGAGGTGCTGGGTGTTGCGCAGCCCGCCCCAGTAGTGGTGGTCGGAGAGGACGACCTGGACGGCGCCCCGGGTGAACGCCTCCGGGATCTCGGCGAAGGTGGTCACGCACATGTTGGTGGCGAGCGGCACGCCGGTGCGGGCGGCGATCTCGGCCATGGCGGGGGTGCCCAGCGCGGGGTCCTCCAGGTACTCCAGGACGTCGCCGAGTTCCTCCGCGACCCTCAGGGAGGTCTCCACCGACCAGGCGCCGTTGGGGTCCAGCCGCATCGGGCGCCCGGGAAAGGCGCCGGCCAGGGCGCGGACGGCGGCGATCTCCTCCTCGGGCGGGAAGACGCCGCCCTTGAGCTTGAAGGAGGTGAAGCCGTACCGCCCGGCGAGTTTCCGGGCCTGCTCCACCACACCGGCCGGGTCCAGGGCGGCGCCCCAGTCGTCCGGCTCGGAGGGCACGCCCGCCGGGTGGCCGGCCCACTTGTAGAACAGGTAGGCGCTGTACTCGACCGCGTCGCGCACCTTGCCGCCGAGCAGGGCGTGCACCGGCAGCCCGAGGGCCTTGCCGAGGGCGTCGAGGCAGGCGACCTCGAAGGCGGAGACGACGGACAGGCGCAGCTTGCCGGCGGTCTGGACGCCGCGCAGGCCGCCGACGTCGGCCTGGCCCACGACCCGGGAGGCGTCGACGGCCACCTCGTCGGCGTCCCGGAAGAGGCCGTTCAGATCGCTGACCCGGCGTCCCGTCACCTTCCGGGCGAGGGGGCGGGCCAGCTCGAGGTACTTGGTGTCGCCGTAGGTCTCGCCGACGCCGGTGATCCCGTCGGCGGTCACCACCTCGACGATCAACCGGGGCGTGTAGGGCTGGTGGACGCCCTGGGTGTTCAGCAGCGGCGGATCGGCGACCAGGACCGGCGTGAGGCGGACCCTCTCGATGGCGAGGTTCACCGGGCGGCTCCCGCACGGTGGGGACCGGCGGCGGGCGGGACCCCCGGGCCGCCCGCCCTCGCCCGCGCCGGCCTCCGCTCCACGGCCCTGATCCCCATGTCCCGGTCCCCCATCTCTCCCTATGGATGGTGTCCACATATGCAGATGGAGGCTAGGGAGGCGGACGGGGGCCGTCAATGGGCCCTCGGGGCCTCCGGCCCGGCGCCACCACGGGCCCGCCCGGGCCCTCGCGGCACGGCGGCGCGCCCTTTTACCCGGCCCTCCACACCCTCAAACGCGACCGTGTCCCACATCACACCCCCCGCGCTCCCGCGCCCCGTCGCCGCTTGATACAAATTGGCCGCGCGTTCCTGTCCGTCGACGGTCGGCGCCCCTTCCCCCCTCGAACCGCTCCTTTCGCATGCCCTGGGAACGCCCGTGTTCGCCCCCCGCACCGCCCCCTGGCCCCTCGTCGCCCTGTTCATGGCCGGGTACCTCGCCCCGTATCTGCTGCCGACCACCGTCGGCCGGCTCGACTCCGGGCTTCCGCTCTCCGCCACGCAGGCGGGCGCCGTCGGCAGCGCGCTGCTGCTGAGCTCGGCGACGGCGGGCTTCCTGCTCGCCTCCCGCGTCGAACGCGTCGGCGCCCGCGCCCTGGCCCGGACGGGCCTGGTCCTGGCCGTCCTCGGCTACGGCGGCGCCGCCCTCACCACCGCCGTCCCGGCCGTCGTCGCCGGCGCGGTCCTCGGCGGCTTCGGGTCGGGTACGGCCACGACGGTCGCCGCCACCCGGATCGCCGCCCAGCGGGACCCGCACCGGGCCTCCACCCTGGGGCTGCTGAGCGTCTCCGGCCTCGCGGGCGCCGTCTATCTGACCGTCCCCCACCTCGGCCCCGGTCACGGGCTGCCGCTGGCCGCGCTCGCCCTGACCGCGCTCGCCGTGTGGCCCGCCACGGGCCGGCTGCCGTCCGGCACCGGCGCCGCGCGGTCCCGCGCCGCCGGGACCCCGCTGCCGCACCGCCGCTCCGGGCTGCTCCTCGTCGCCGTCATGCCGCTGTGGTCGCTCGCGCAGAACTCCCTGTGGGGCGTCAGCGGCCGGATCGGCCTGTCCCAGGCGCACCTGAGCGAGGCCGCCATCGGCGTGGTGTTCGCCGTGGCGCTGGGCGCGGGCCTGCTCGGCGTGCTCGCGGCGGGGGCGCTCGGGGCGCGGCTGGGG
>NZ_WYCT01000249.1 GCF_011008945.1 Streptomyces harenosi | reverse complement strand
CGTCGCCGCCGTGTCCGAGGCCACCGGTTAAGGTGCCTCGCATGCCCGCCGTCGCCCCCGCCCCTGCCGCCGGCCTGCCCGAGCGGCCGGACCTGTCCCGCCTGTCCGCCCTGGACGGCCTTCCGCTGCTGACCCGCGCGGAGGACGGGGCCGCCTGGCCGATGCTGCTGTGGGTGCCCGGCGAGAGCATGCGCATGATCTCCACCGCGGTCCTGGGGGGCGGCCTGGCCGAGCGGGAGTGGGTGCTCAACGCCCAGGTCCCGCCGGGCTATCCGCGCCGCGACCCGGCGGCGCACCTGGCCGCGATGGCGGCCTCGCTCGGCGTGCGCGGCGACGGGGTCGGGCTGATGACGGCCGCCCGGGTGGCGGACCGGGCCTGCGCGGCCGACGACGGCGTGGTGGCCCTGGTCACGGCGGGTCTCGGCGTGCGCGGCTGGGCCGCGACGCCCGCTCCCGGCCGCCCGGGGCCGTCCCCGGCGGGCACCGTCAACATCGTCGTGTCGGTTCCCGTGCCGCTGGCCGACGCCGCTCTGGTCAACGCCGTCGCCACCGTCACCGAGGCGAAGGTGCAGGCGCTGCGGGACGCCGGGATCGACGCCTCGGGCACGCCCACCGACGCGGTCTGCGTGGCGGCGGCCCGGCCCGGCCCCGGCCGGGCCGCCGAGCCGTTCGCCGGGCCCCGGTCGGTGTGGGGAGCCCGTATCGCCCGCGCGGTGCACCGGGCGGCGTACGAGGCGTGCGTGCGTGGTGAGGCGGACGGCGGGCGGCGCGGCGACGGCCGGCTCCCCGCCCGCTGACGCGTACCGGGCGGGCCGGGCCGGCCGCGGACCGGAGAGGACGGCCGGGGGCAGCGGGCCATGTCGTGCGCTCGTGGCACGGGATTGGCCCGCTCGCCGGCGGCCGTCGGAGGTGACCCGGAGGTGTCACGCCCCCCGGTGCACGACGTGCCCGCCGGTCACGGTGAGCCGCACCGGCGCCTCGGCGACCTCGTCGGCGGGCGCCTCGACGGGGTCGATTCCCAGGGCGGTCAGGTCCGCCCGGCAGCCCACCGCGATGCGGCCGGCGACGTCCGCCTCCCCGGCGGCGACGGCCGCGTGGGTGGTGCAGCCCTCCAGGGCCTGCAGACCCGTCAGGCCCTCCCGCGCCGAGGCCGCGCCCCGCGGCGCCCGTGCGGTGGCCAGCACGGCCCGGACGTCGTAGTGGGCGATGGGCCAGTCCGAGCCGAGCGCGACGACCGCGCCGGCCTCCCGCAGGTCCCGCAGGCGCCAGGCGCGTCCGGCACGGCCCTCCCCCAGCCGCTGCGACCACTCGTCGGAGTGGTCGGCACGGGTGTAACCGGTGTGCGGGGGCTGCATGGAGGCGGCGACACCGAGGCGGGCGAACCGGGCGAGGGTGTCGTCGGGCACCGACTCGATGTGCTCCACCCGGTGCGCGAAACGGGCGTCCGCGCCGAGCGTCTCCACCGTGTCGAGGACGTGGCGCACGGCCGCGTCACCGATGGCGTGGGTCGCCGTCCGCACTCCGGCCCGGTGCAGACGGCGTACGGCGTCGCTGTACGCGGCCGGGTCGGGCCAGAACGCCTCGGTGCCCTGGCCGTGGCAGTCCGGGTGCTCCAGCCAGGCCGTGCCGCCCTCGACGGTGCCGTCCATGAAGAACTTCACCCCGCCGACCCGCCAGTGGCGCCCGGCACGGCTCTGCAGCGCGACGAGTTCGTCCAGGGCCGCCTCGTCGTCGCCGGGCATGCACCAGGGCGCGAACCGCAGCCGCAGCGGCAGGACGGTCTCCTCGGCCACGGAGCCGACCAGTTCGAGGTCGCCGAGATCCATCACATGGGCGCCGGTCAGTCCCGTGGCGGCCATGGCGGACAGCAACTCCACCAGGCGGGCGCGCCGTTCGGCGTACGTGGGCCGGGGCATCACCGCGGCGACCAGGTCCATGGCGGCGTGCTCGACCAGATGCCCGGTCAGCCGTCCGCCGGCGTCGACGGCGAGGTGGGAGCGCTGCGCGAACGTCCGGGGCCCGGTGACGCCCGCCGCCTCCAGCGCGGCGCCGGTGACCAGGGCCGAGTGCCCGTCGTACAGACGCAGGAAGGCCGGGGCGCCGTGCAGGACGTCCTCGATCAGCGCGCGGTCGATGGGGCGCCCCCCGAACACGTTGTGGTCCAGGCCGAAGCCCACGACCCATCCGCCGGTCCGCTCGGCCCCGGCGAGCCGGGCGCGCAGCCCGTCCAGGTCGCGGACGTCGGACAGGTCGAGCCCGGTGGCCATCTCCAGGCCCCACACGGGGTGGCTGTGACCGTCGACCAGGCCGGGCACCAGAACGGCGCCGGACAGGTCCACGACCTCGGTGCCGGGCCCGCGCCAGTCGCGTACGTCGGCCTCCTCCCCGACGGCCGCGATCAGCCCGTCGCGCACGGCGACCGCGGAGGTCCGGGGAAGCTGCGGGTCGAGGGTGCGGACGCGGGCGCCGGTGAGGACCAGGTCGGCGGTGGGCATGCGGGGGTCTCCTTGCGGGTGGGTGGGAACGTGGTCGGACAGAGAACGGGTGGACGGGTGCCCCGGGCGCGGCCGTGCGCCGGGGACGGGGCGGCCGGCGGCCCCGGCGGATGCGGCCCGGACACCGGCGGCCGCCGGGCGGCACGGCGGCCGCCCGGGGTCACGGGCCCGCCCGGGGAGGCCGGCCGCGCCCGGGGCGGGCGGCGGTCAGTCGCGGGGAGCGACGGCCTCGGGCGCGCGCCCCGGCTCGGGCTCGCTGCCGGGCGCGGAGCCGGGTTCGGTGGCGAACCGCTCGTAGACCCGGGGACGGTGCCGGCGCAGCCACCCGGCGAGGCCGAGCCCGGCGGCGAAGACCACGAGGACGAGGGTCGCGAGGACGGTGTTCACGGTCGCGGAGGCCCCGGTGAACAGGTCCAGGTGCGTGACCACGAGGACGATGGCGGCGGTCAGCAGCGCCGCCGCGGCGACGGGCGCCACCACCGTGCGCAGCGTGCCCTCGTCGTGGCGCACCCGCCGGAAGTAGCCGAACACGGCGAGCGCGGCCAGCAGTTGCAGGGCCATCAGGCCGAGCATGCCGGGGGTGTTGACCCACAGCAGCAGTTGCCCGTAGGGGTCGGCGCCCGCCGCAGCGAAGCCGAGGACGACGACGGCGCCGAGGACGGTCTGGGCGATGCCCGCGACGTAGGGGGAGCCGTGGCGCGGATGGACCCGGGCCAGTGCCTTGGGCAGGACGCCTTCCTCGGCGAGGGCCAGCCCGTAGCGGTTGATGGCGTTGTGGAAGGCGAGCAGGGACGCCAGGACGCTGGTGACGATCAGGACGTGCATGAGGTCCGCGGCCCAGCCGCCGACGTAGGTGGTGATGGCGGTGAAGAACAGCCCGGCCGGGTCGCCGCCGGCGGCCTCGACGACCTCGGCGTCGCCGAAGGACTGGATGGCGATCCAGACGACGAACGCGTAGAAGAGGCCGAGGAAGCCGACCGCCGCGTACGTGGCGCGCGGCACCGTACGGGCCGGGTCGCGGGCCTCGCGGCGGTAGATGACGGTGGACTCGAAGCCGGTGAACGCGGCGAAGGCGAAGGCGAGCACGGCCGCCGTCCCGGGCACGAAGACGTTGCCGGGGGCGAAGGAGGCCAGGGACAGGCCGTGGGCGCCGCCCTCGGCGAGCACGCCGATGGCGAGCAGGACCAGGATGCCGGTCTCGGCGACGAGGAGGACGCCGAGAACCTTCGCGCCGAAGTCGATGGACCGGTAGCCGCCGTATCCGATGAGCAGCAGACCGGCGAGCGAGACGGGCAGCCACGGGATGTCGGCGCCGAACAGGGCGTGGACGGTGTCCTGGGTGGCGCTGCCGAGCAGGCCGTAGACGCCGATCTCCATGCCGTTGTAGCCGATGAGGGCGAGCAGCGCGGCGCCCACACCGGCGGCGCGGCCCAGGCCGCGGGTGATGTACGCGTAGAAGGCGCCGCCGCTGTGGACATGGCGGCTCATGGTGGTGAAGCCGACGGCGAAGACGGCGAGGGTGATGCCGGCGAGCAGATAGCCCACCGGGGCGCCGATCCCGCCCAGGAGGATCGCGAGGGGGGCCACCCCGGCCATGACGGTGAGCGGGGCGGCGGCGGAGACGACGAAGAAGGCGATGTCGGCGGTCCCGAGCGCCCCGGAGCGCAGGGCGGCGGCGGGCACCGGGGAGCCTCCGGAGGGGCTCGGGCTGGGACTGGTGTCGGGCACGGGGAAGCCCTTCTTGCTGCGTGAGGGACGGAAGGCAGGGGTGGGGGGTGTCCGGCGCCGGTAAACCTAAAGGCATTCGGTTTCCGCAATGTAACCTCCCCTTCAGACACCTGTGAAGACCCTCGAGGAAGAGCACACGACATGGGACGGCCGCGCACACCCCTGCTGGACCGGGAGCGCATCACCACGACGGCACTCGAACTCGTCGACGAGAAGGGCGAGTTCAGCGTCCCGCAGATCGCGCGCCGCCTGGGGGTGCAGACGGGATCGCTGTACCACCATGTGGACGGCCGGGACGGCATCGTCGAGTTGCTGCGCGAACGGGTGTCGGCGGGCATCGACATCGCCACCCTGGATCTCCGGCCGTGGGACGAGGCGCTGCGGGCCTGGGCGCGCTCCTACCGCGCCGCCTTCGCCGCGCACCCGCGGGCCATCCCCCTGCTGATGACCAATCCGGTGCGCGCGCCGCGCGTCCTCGACCAGTACGAGCGGGCCGTCTCGCTCCTGCTCGAGGCGGGCTTCCCCCCGCCGGACGTCATGCCGGTCATCGTGGCGCTGGAGAACGTCGTCCTCGGGTCGGCGCTCGACCTGGCCGCCCCGGAGGCCATGTGGGAGCTCGCCGACGACACGGCCACGCCCCGGCTGGCACAGGCATTGGACGCGGCGGGTGAGCGGCGGGCGGACCGGGCCTTCGAACTGGCCCTGGAGGGTTTCCTGTCCCATGCGCGCCGGAGGCTGGAGGAGGACCGGCCGGCCGGCTGACGACCGCGGCTCCGGCGGTCACGGGTACCGGACCCGGCCGTGTGCCGCACGGCCCGGGCGCCGGAGGCCGTCCGGCCGCGCGCCGGACCGGGGGCGGCCGGGTGACGGCGCGGCACGCGCGCACCGGAGGGCTGCCGCGCGGCGGTCACGCCCCGGACCGCGACCGGGCGGCGGTCAGCCCGCCCAGGAACAGCCCCAGGCCGACATGCCCTGGAGGGCGGCCAGCCGCTCGGCGACGGCGATCTGCTCCTCGCGGGTCGCCAGGTCCGCGCGCGGGGCGTACTTCAGCCCGCCGGCGGCGATCCAGCTGGACCGCGAGAACTGCAGCCCGCCGTAGTAGCCGTTGCCCGTGTTCGCCTTCCAGTCGCCTCCGGACTCGCACCGCGCGATGGCGTCCCAGTCCGGCCCGAGGCGCACGGCCGGGGAGGCCGCCGCCGTCCCGGCCGTGGCGCCCAGCGCCGCCGTGGCCGTCAGGGTCACCAGTGCGGCCCGGGCGCCGCGCAGCCGGGGGCGGCGGTCGTCCGATGTCTCAGCATGTCGCCAGATCATGAGCAGACTGTGACACGGCATGACGGACGGTGCCGGTCACCGCAGGGCCCTCCTACTCCAGTCGGAGCACGAGGCGGCCGCGCCGCACCGGGCCGCCACCGCGCCCGCGGCGACCCCGGCGCGCCGCGCGATCCGCCGGCACGGGGGCGCCCCGCGGCCCGTCGCCGGCGGACCGGCCGCAGGGCGTGGGGCGGGCGGCTCGGTACGCCGTGGGACGGAGACGAAGGGCCCGCCACACCGGGGCTGCGCATCGCCGGAGCAACGCGCCGGCTGCGCGCCTCTTCCCCTGGACGACGGGGACGGCGGCAGGAACGCCACGGGCCCGGCCGTTGCTGCGGCGGGCGCCACCGGCCGGGTATCCGTTCCGGACTCGCCGTTCTGTGGATGCGGGCCCGGCCGGTCGCTAGACTGCGCGGCACCACATCACCATGCGTGAAGCCATCACTGCCGGCTGTCAGTACCTGGGGGGGACGACTGCGTGGAGGGCATGGATCACGCACGGGATGCTCTCGACAGCCCGGTGGCCCGTGCGCGGCTGTCCAACCGCAGGATCCTGCTGCTCTCCGGACTCGCCGCCGCGGTACCCGGCGGCTGTCTCCTGCTGTCGGGCGAGCGCCCCGGCGAGGTGAAGGCCGCGCTGACGGCGCTGATGGGCCTCCTGGTCGTGATCCGCTCCGTGTGGTTCCTGCGCTCGTTCGACCGCCCGGGCAGGGCAGGACCCGGCCGCGGTGCCCAGGTGGCGCTGCTGTGTCCGGCCGTCGCCCTCGCCGTCACCGGCTCGGGCGGCGAGTACACCATGCTGTGGGCACTCCTTCCGGGCAGCGTGCTGAGTGCCTCGTTGATCCTCGGCCCTGCGTCCGGAGCCGGGCCGGCCGCCTGGCTGACCGCGGGGGCGGCGGGCGCCCTGTTCGCCGGTGCGCTCCTCGGCCCGGCGGGGCTCTCCGCGGACAGGGCGCTGCGGGAAGCGGCTCTGGGCGCCGCGGTGATGGTGTCGGTCATGCTGCTCGAGCAGGCCCAGACACGGAACTGGTCCCTCGTCAGCCGGCTCCACAGCAGCCGCGCCATCGCCGCCGAACTGGCGGTGGCCCAGGAGCGGCTGCGGTTCGCCGCCGATCTGCACGACATCCAGGGGCACCACCTGGAAGCCATCGCGATCAAGAGCGAACTGATCGCCCGGCTGGCCGGGCGGGACGCGCGGCGGGCCGCCCTGGAGGCGCAGGAAGTGGCATCGATCGCCCGCTCGGCGCTCGCCGACACCCGTGAGGTGGTGAGCGGGTACCGCAGCATCTCGTTCAGCCGGGAACTGACCAACGCGATCGCCGTCCTGCGGGCCGCCGACATCACCACGCGCTGGGAGGGGGACCTGCAGAAGGTCCCGCCGGCGGCCCGGTCGCTCTTCGGCCGCATGCTGCGGGAGGCGACGACCAACATCCTGCGGCACAGCCGGGCGCGCCACTGCATCGTCGTACTGTGCGCGGAGCCTGACACGGTGACACTCACGGTGCGCAATGACGGAGTCGTCGATCCACCCGACGCCACCGATCCGGGAACCGGGATCAAGGGACTCGAGGAACGGTTCGCCCGGCACCGGGGTGCCGTACGGGCCCGCTGCGCGGACGGGTGGTTCGAGCTGATGGGGAGGGTACCGATCGCATGACGAGACAGGACGCCGAGATCCGGCTGGTACTGGCCGACGACGAGGGACTGCTCAGGGAGGCGCTGTCCTCGCTGCTGGACCTGGAGGACGACATGTCGGTCGTCGGAAGCGCCCGAACGGGGGCGGAGGCCGTCGCCGTGGTCGCCGAGCGCGAACCCGATCTGGTCGTGCTCGACCTGGAGATGCCGGAGATGGACGGGATCGAGGCCGCGAAGGCGATCCTGAGCACCAGGAGCGTGCCCATCGTCATCGTCACCCGGCATGCCAGGCCCGCGACGCTCAGGCGGGCCCTCCAGGCGGGCGTGCGCGGATTCGTGCCCAAGGCGACTCCCGCCGCGCAGTTCCTGAAGATCCTGCGCGACGTGCACGGCGGTGCCCGGTACGTCGATCCGGAGATCGCCGCCAGCGCCCTGGTGGAGGACCCCTGTCCGCTCAGCCGGCGCGAGCTCGAACTGCTGGCACTGGCGCGTCCGGGGACTCCGGTCTCGGAGATCGCCGAGCGGACCTCGCTGAGCGAGGGCACCGTGCGCAACTACCTCTCTTCCGCCACCATCAAGCTGAACGCGCGCACACGGCACGAAGCGGCGCACCTCGCCTGGTCCGAGGGGTGGATCTGACGCCTCGCGAAGGACGGTCGCGTCAGGGGTGGACGGTCTCGCCGTCCACCGCCCACGCGGAGGGCAGGCCCTCGGGCGCCCGGACGTCCACGACGCCGCCCCGCATGCGGTCCGGGGCGAACAGGCAGCCGAGGGCGGCGGAGACGTCCTGCGCCGTCACCTCTCTCAGCCGGGCGGGGAAGACCTCGATCTCCGCCAGGCCGCGGCCGAAGGCGATCTGCTGGGCCACGAGATCGGCGGTGGTCGCGTCCTCGTCCAGCGCCAGCCCCCACTGACCGGCGCAGAATTCCGCCGCCGCCTCCGTCTCGGCGGCCGTCAGCCCGTCCGCGCACGCGCTCAGCGCCTCCATGGTCTCCCGCAGCAGGTGTCCGCTGCGGCCCGGCTCGCAGGTTCCGCTCAGGAAGGCCCGCGTTCCCCCGAGGGCGGGTTCGAGTCCGGCGGCCACGGTGCCGTTCCGCAGGTCTGCCAGCCGTCCGCGCCGGCCCAGCGGCAGCCGGCCGACCCCGGCCAGCACGGCGACGGCGAGGTGCTGCGCCGCGACGGCGGGGGCGGTCTCCTTCCGACGGGGCAGAAGGGAGAACGCCGCCGAGGCGCAGTCCGGGACGACACGCAGGAGGACCCGGGGCGCGCGGGGGCCGTCCGGGCCCGGCCGCGCGGGCGGTGCCTGCCCGGCTGGGAGCGGCACCGGGGCGGGCCGCGGCCGGACGGATTCCGGCGCGGCCCGGCCGCCGCCTCCTTCCGGCCCGGTGACCAGGACGACCGCGGGCGCGGGCACGCTCCCGCTCCGGCCGGCCCGGTCGTCCGGGCCCGAGGCCAGCTCGCGCGCCAGAACCGCCGGCGGGAGGGCCGCCCTCGCGCGGTCCCCGGATGCGTCCTGTGCGAGGGCCTGCTCACGCAGCTCCGCCAGGCCGGCCGGCACGTCCTCCCAGCGGTGCGGCCCGGCGGCGGGCACACGGGCCGCGACGATCAGCCGGTCGCCGATCCACGTCGTCCTCTCGGGCGCGACACGCATGCCGCGCAGTGCGGAACGCACCGCCCGCTCGAAGCCGGTCCGTGCCAGGACGCCGAGTCCGCACGCGGGCACGATCACCCGTACCGACACCTGCGGGCCGTGTCCTTGGACCACGACGACCCGACCCGTGCCGGAAGAGGAGTCCCGGAGCACCGGCAGGGACAGCGGCGGCGCGGTGAGCCTGCCGAAGACCGGGTGCGGCGCGGACGCCGCCGGCACCGGCCGCGGCTGCTGCCGGGCGGGCGGTGGCGGGGGTCCCGCCGGACGGTCCGCATCGGGACCCGGTGTCCCGTGGAGGGTGGCCCGGGGAGCGGAGACCAGGCGGTGCGCGGCCTCCCGGACAGCGGCGGGGGTGACCTCGCCCAGAGCGGTGACGAACCGGTCCAGCAGCCAGGCGTCGTCGAACAGCAGGGTCCCCCGGCCCGCCCATCGCGCCCGGTCCATCGCGGTCTCCCCGTCCCGGACCCGGTCCGCGACCGCCCGCGTCCGTGCCGCCCGCACGACCGCGGCGGACGGGTCCGCCGCCAGGGACGCCAGGGCGTCGTCCAGCCGCGCCGCCAGGTCCCGGCTGCCGGAGTCCCGGGGCGTTCCCACGAAGAACAGGGTGTCGTGATCGGGGCTGTCGCAGGGGCCGAAGAAGCCGCACGCGGCCGAGACCAGGTGGTCCCCGTCCGGCGGGCGGCCGTGCCGGTCCAGGGACAGGACGCAGCGCGCCGTCACCACGGCCGCCGCGTACGCCGCCGGGTCCGCCCGCGGCCCGTCGACGGCGTAGCCGAACGCGACGGCCGCCCGGTCCGCGGCGGGGAGCGCCACGGTCCCCCGGCGGTCACGGCGCAGCGGCCGGGCCCGCGGCGGGCGTTCGCGCGCTCCGCCGCGGGCGGGCACCCCGCCCAGGGTGCTCTCCAGCAGCCGCTCCAGCCCGGCGCCTCCCCGTCCGCCGAGGTCCCCGGCCAGGGTGAGCACCGTGTTGGACGGTACGTAGTGGCCGGTGAAGAAGGACACCGCCTCGGCGAAGGAGACGTCGTGCAGCGCCTCGGGTACGCCGAGCCCGTCGTGCCCCAGCGCGAAGTCGTCGTACAGGTGGCACGGCAGCGCCGGCCACGGGAACAGTCCCCACCGGGTACCGGTGCGCCGTCGCGCTATCTCCTCGTGGACTCCGGCGAGCTGGCGGGCCAGATGGGCGGGGGTGAAACGCGGTCCGGCCAGCCGCTCCGCCTCCCAGGCGAGGAATGCGGGCAGCAGCGGGGAGGGGAAGGTGTGGTGGAACTCGGTGTAGTCGGCGTGGGTCACGGCCCCGGAGGCGCCGCCGTACGCCTGGGCCGTGGTGAGGGCGCGTGCGGTGACGGGCTCGCCGCTGTCCTGGGTGAACAGGTGCTCGACGAGATGGGCCAGCCCCGGACGGCCCGGGGGGTCGAAGCGGTACCCCGCGCCCACATGGGTCACCACATGTGTTCCGGCCGCGCCCGGCCGGTGCAGGAGGACCACCCGCAGCCCGTTGCCGAGCCGGAGGAGCTCGGGCCCGGACGTCGTCATGGGGTGCCGCCTTCCCGCCGCCCGGTCGCGCCGCCGTCTGCTCCCGCGCACGGCGGCCGCATCAGGCGGCCGCCTCGTCGACGAGATCGCTCAGCAGGGCGGTCCACACCGGGATCTCCGCGTCGTCGACATCGAAGTAGCAGGCGAAGTCGTGGATGTGCAGGGCCACTCCGAGGGCGGCGGCGCGCGCGGCCCGGCGCGCGTCGCACGGCCCGTAGGCGCCGAGCAGGCGGGTGGCCGCCTCGCGCAGCGGCATGCCCGGGGCGGCGGCGAAGGCTTCCAGCTCGCGCAGTTGCCCGATGACGAACCCCAGGTCGAGTTCGCGGGCGGCCCGTCCCATGTCGTCGCCGACGGTGAGGTCGAGGCGGCCGCCGGCCTCCGCCGCCACCTGGCCGAGGCCGCACCAGCCGTGGGCGGCCACGTCGCCGTCGGACAGGTCCTCCGTCCACTGCCGCAGCAGGTTCCGGCGGCGCCGGGTGATCCCGTCCGCCACGGCGGTGGAGATCTCCACCGCGCGCGGGCTCGCCCCCGGCCCGTCCTGCGGCCGGTGGCGCAGGCGGTCCAGGGACTGTCTCTTATACACCTCTCCGAGCCCACGAGACACTCGCTAATCTCGTATGCCGCCCCCTGCTTGAAAAAAAAAACAGCAGAGATAAGCAGGATCGGGCACTATGGGCTGCTAGAGATCAGCT
>NZ_WYCT01000248.1 GCF_011008945.1 Streptomyces harenosi | reverse complement strand
CGCCGGCACCCCCGCACCGCCCTGGCCCACGGCCTCCCGGATGCGCCCCGGGGACGGCCCCGGCGTCTTTCCGAACGTGGCGGACCTCCACAAGATCATTTCCTGGCCCCGGGTGGCAGTCGCACGGAAAAAAGCCGCGGAATGCGAGACTCCCTTTGCCCCGCGTAACCCTGCGTAATGCGCACGCAATACAAGTGGGCGGTTTCGCCGCCGGACCACGCTATGCACAGCACCTCTCCAACGCCCTGCAGGTCGCCCGCGGCAACGAATCCCGGTCATTACCAAAACGCCCCAGACGCCTGAACCACCCCCCGCGAGTCCTGCGGGTTCTCACCATGCGGACAGGGCGAATCGGCCTGAATTCCGCCCTTCTTCCCCGGCAGTACCGCTCTGCATAACGCCGTGTCATAACAAGAGCGTCACAGCCTCTTCCAGACTCTCCTCCACGTTCCCCACACCCGCTTAGAGTCACGGCCAGTCACCGCGCCGCCGGATTGTCACTTCCGCCCAGCGCTCGACTCGGCCGTTTCCACCGGGAAGCGGCTGTGCCCGGGGAAAGGACTGATCGTGCGTCAACGTTCGCTCATCGCCATCACCGCCGCGCTGGCGGCGGGAGCACTCACCCTCACCGCCTGCGGCTCGCGCGAGGACAACGGGGGCGGCTCGGACTCCGACAACGGCGGCACCACGGTCGTCATCGGCGTCGACGCCCCGATGACCGGTGACCTGTCCGCGATGGGCCTCGGCATCAAGAACTCGGCGGACCTCGCCACCAAGATCGCCAACAAGAAGAAGTACGTCGACGGCGTCACCTTCGAGATACAGGCCCTGGACGACCAGGGCCAGCCGTCGGCCGGCCAGCAGAACGCCACCAAGTTCGTCGCGAACAAGGACGTCCTCGGCGTCGTCGGCCCGCTGAACTCCTCCGTCGGCGAATCCATGCAGAAAGTCTTCGACGACGCCAAGCTGGTCCAGGTCTCCCCGGCCAACACCGGGCCTTCCCTCACCCAGGGCCCCGACTGGCGCACCAAGAAGGTCCGCCAGTACAAGTCCTACTTCCGCACCGCCACCACCGACGCCGTCCAGGGCCCGTTCGCCGCCCAGTACGTCTTCAACGACTACAAGAAGAAGAAGGTCTTCGTCATCGACGACAAGAAGACCTACGGCGCCGGACTCGCCGCCACCTTCACCGACGAGTTCAAGAAGCTCGGCGGCAAGGTCGTCGGCACCGAGCACATCAACCCCGACAGCAAGGACTTCTCCGCCGTCGCCACCAAGGTCAAGAATTCCGGCGCCGACGTCGTCTATTACGGCGGCGAATACCCGCAGGCCGGGCCCCTCAGCAAGCAGATCAAGGAAGCCGGAGCCAAGATCCCGCTGGTCGGCGGCGACGGCATCAAGGACCCCGCCTTCATCAAGCTCGCCGGCCCCGCCAGCGAGGGCGACCTCGCCACCCTCGTCGGCGCGCCCGTGGAGGACATCGCCTCCGCCAAGCAGTTCGTCACCGACTACAAGGCACAGGGCTACAAGGAGGACTACGCCGCGTACGGCGGCTACTCCTACGACTCCGCCTGGGCCATCATCGAGGCCGTCAAGAAGGTCGTCGACGGCAACGGCGGCGAGCTCCCCTCCGACGCCCGCGCCAAGGTCACCGAGGCCCTGCAGAACGTCTCCTTCGACGGAGTGACCGGCAAGGTCTCCTTCGACGAGTTCGGTGACGCCACCAACAAGCAGCTCACCGTCTACGCCGTCAAGAACGGCGAGTTCAGCGCCGTCGAGTCCGGCACCTACACCGGCTGACCACACCGCACCACTGCCCACGAGCCGCGCGGGGCGCTGTCCACAGGCGCCCCGCGCGGACTCGCATCCGGCCACATCCGTCGAACATCCGAAAGTCTCGGAGGACATGCGGTGAACGAACTGCCGCAGCAGCTGGTCAACGGCCTGCTACTGGGATCCATGTACGGGCTGGTCGCCATCGGCTACACCATGGTCTACGGCATCGTCCAGCTCATCAACTTCGCCCACGGCGAGATCTTCATGACCGGAGCCTTCGGCGCCCTCACGGTCTACGTGTACATCCTGCCCGACGGCACCACCATGTGGGTCGCCCTGCCGCTGATGCTCCTGGGCGCCGTCGTCGTGGCGGTGACGGTCGCCGTCGGAGCGGAACGTTTCGCCTACCGGCCCCTGCGCGGCGCGCCCCGCCTCGCCCCCCTCATCACCGCCATCGGCCTCTCGCTCGCCCTCCAGCAGGCCGTGTGGGCGTGGTACCCCGAGGCGAAATCCGCCCGCAGCTTCCCCCAGATCGACGGCGGCCCCTTCCACCTCGGCAACGTCACCATCCAGACCGGTGACATCTTCCTCCTCGTCGCCGCGCCGGTCAGCATGGCCGTCCTCGCCTACTTCGTCATGAAGACCCGCACCGGGCGCGGTATGCAGGCCACCGCCCAGGACCCGGACACCGCCAAGCTCATGGGCGTCAACACCGACCGCATCATCGTGATCGCCTTCGCCCTCGGCGCCGTCTTCGCCGCCGTCGGAGCCCTCGCCAACGGCCTCAAGTACGGCCAGATCGACTTCCGCATGGGCTTCATCCTCGGCCTGAAGGCCTTCACCGCGGCCGTCCTCGGCGGCATCGGCAACATCTACGGCGCCATGATCGGCGGCGTCGTCCTCGGCATCGCCGAGACCCTCGCCACCGCCTACGTCGCCGACATCCCCGGCATGGACCAGTTCGGCAGCCAGTCCTGGGCCGACGTCTGGGCCTTCATCCTCCTCATCCTCGTACTGCTGCTGAGGCCCCAGGGCCTGCTCGGCGAACGCGTTGCGGACAGGGCGTGACACCGATGACCACACAGACCACCCCGCAGAAGCCCTCCGGCGCCCCCGCCGCCCCGGACACCGGCCTCATCGGCATCCCCCCGCACCTCGCGCGCGCCCTGGCCACCGGCGGCGGGCTCCTCACCGTCCTGTCCACCTTTCTCGCCTGGACCTGGACCACCGCCTTCCCCGGCAACCTGACCGTCTACGGCTACCCGGGCGGCCTCCAGGTCCTCGTCCTCGTCGGCGGCGCCCTCACCGCGCTCCTCGGCCTCGCCTCCTACGGCGTCGGGGGACTGCGCCGGCTCACCCCCGCCGGCGCCGACCCGGCCGTCAAGTTCGCCGCCCTCGGCACCTTCGCCACCACCTGGTACACCGTCCTCGCCATCAGCTACCAGCTCGGCGGCCTGGTCAACCTCGAACCCGGCGGCTGGGTCGCCGCCGCGACCACCCTCCTCACCCTCCTGGGCGCCCTCGCCCTCCCCTACCGCAAGCCCGAGCCCGACCCCGTCGACCCCGACAGCACGTCCTGGGAGCGCACCAGGCACCGCCTGGCCCACGCCGGGCAGACCGTCAGGGCCGCCTACGCCGAGATCCTGATCATCGTCGGGATCATGGCCCTGGCCCTGACCGTCTTCACCTACGGCATCGGCACCGAGTACGACGAACTCTTCGTGGGCTTCCTCCTCACCGCCGGGCTCGGCTTCGCCGCCCTGCACAGGGCCGGCCTCATCGCCCACGCCTCCCAGATCACCGCGCGTCACCAGAACATCACCATCTGCGGTGCCTTCGTCGCCGCCGCCCTGTTCCCCTTCACCCAGACCGACGACCAGTACGCCACCATCGGCGTCTACATCCTCATCTTCGCCACCGTCGCCCTGGGCCTGAACATCGTCGTCGGCCTCGCCGGCCTGCTCGACCTCGGGTACGTCGCCTTCCTCGGCGTCGGCGCCTACGCCGCCTCCCTGGTCTCCGGCTCGCCCAGCTCCCCCCTCGACCTCCACCTCCCCTTCTGGGCCACCGTCCTGGTCGGCGCCGCCGCCTCCCTCGTCTTCGGCGTCCTCATCGGGGCCCCGACCCTCCGGCTGCGCGGCGACTACCTCGCCATCGTCACCCTCGGCTTCGGGGAGATCTTCCGCATCACCGTCAACAACCTCGACGGCACCTCGGGACCCGACGTCACCAACGGTTCCAACGGCATCTCCTCCATCCCCAACCTCAAGATCTTCGGCTGGGACCTGGGGGCCGAGCACACCGTCGCCGGCTTCACCATCGGCCGGTTCGCCAACTACTTCTTCCTCATGCTCCTGATCACCGCCGTCGTCGTCCTCGTCTTCCGGCGCAGCGGTGACTCCCGCATCGGCCGCGCCTGGGTCGCCATCCGCGAGGACGAAACCGCCGCCCTCGCCATGGGCATCAACGGCTTCCGCGTCAAGCTCATCGCCTTCGCGGTCGGCGCCTCCCTGGCCGGCCTGGCCGGGACCGTCCAGGCGCACGTCACCTACACCGTCACCCCGGAGCAGTACCTGTTCGCCGGGACCATCCCGCCCAACTCCGCCTTCCTCCTGGCCGCCGTGGTCCTCGGCGGCATGGGCACCATCGGCGGCCCCCTCATCGGCGCCGCGCTCCTCTTCCTCATCCCCAACAAGCTCCAGTTCCTCGGCGACTACCAGCTCTTCGCCTTCGGGCTCGCCCTCATCCTGCTCATGCGCTTCAGGCCCGAGGGGCTCATCCCCAACCGCCGCCGCCAGCTCGAATTCCACGAAGAAGCCGACGCGCCCGCAGTCCTCGGCAAGACAGGGGCCTGATCACCATGACCACCGACACCAGCACCAAGGGCACCCCGGGCGGCACCCCCTCCCGCGAGACCGTCCTCGACGCCCGCGGCGTCACCATGCGCTTCGGCGGGCTCACCGCCGTACGCGGCGTCGACCTCACCGTGAACAGCGGCGAGATCGTCGGACTGATCGGACCCAACGGCGCCGGAAAGACCACCTTCTTCAACTGCCTCACCGGCCTCTACATCCCCACCGAGGGCGAGGTCCGCTACCGGGGCCGGGTCCTGCCGCCGAAGTCGTTCAAGGTCACCGCGGCCGGCATCGCCCGTACCTTCCAGAACATCCGGCTGTTCTCCAACATGACCGTCCTGGAGAACGTCCTCGTCGGCCGCCACACCCGCACCAGGGAAGGGTTCTGGTCCGCCGTCCTGCGCGGCCCGGGCTTCCACCGGGCGGAGGCCGCCTCGCGCGAGCGGGCCGGCGAGCTCCTCGCCTTCGTCGGCCTCGCCCACAAGGCCGACCACCTCGCGCGCAACCTCCCCTACGGGGAGCAGCGCAAGCTGGAGATCGCCCGCGCGCTGGCCAGCGAACCCGGCCTGCTCCTGCTGGACGAACCCACCGCCGGGATGAACCCGCAGGAGACCCGGGCCACCGAGGAACTGGTCTTCGCCATCCGCGACCGGGGCATCGCCGTCCTCGTCATCGAGCACGACATGCGCTTCATCTTCAATCTCTGCGACCGCGTGGCCGTCCTCGTCCAGGGCGAGAAACTCATCGAGGGCGACAGCGCCACCGTCCAGGGCGACGAACGCGTCGTCGCCGCCTATCTGGGCGAGCCTTTCGAGAACGCCCCCGGCGCCGAAGAACTCGCCGAAGTGGAAGCCGCCGAGGCACACGCCGGCGCCACCCCGACGGACCCCGCGGCCACCAAGGAGAACGACCGATGACCGCCCTTCTGGAAGTCGAGGACCTGCGCGTCGCCTACGGCAAGATCGAAGCGGTCAAGGGCATCTCCTTCACCGTCGACGCCGGGCAGGTCGTCACCCTCATCGGCACCAACGGGGCCGGAAAGACCACCACGCTGCGCACGCTGTCCGGTCTTCTCAAGCCGGTGGGCGGCCACATCAGATTCGACGGGAAATCCCTCAGGAGGGTCCCCGCCCACCACATCGTCTCGCTCGGGCTCGCCCACTCCCCCGAGGGGCGCCACATCTTCCCCCGCATGACCATCGAG
Organism: Streptomyces harenosi; assembly: GCF_011008945.1. Taxonomy (GTDB): domain Bacteria; phylum Actinomycetota; class Actinomycetes; order Streptomycetales; family Streptomycetaceae; genus Streptomyces; species Streptomyces harenosi. Next base: position 5,238 of record NZ_WYCT01000248.1, on the reverse strand, counting down.
GACAATCTCCGCCTCGGCGCCTTCCTCCGCAACGACAGGCCCGGCATCGAGAAGGACATCCAGCGGGCCTACGACCTCTTCCCCATCCTGGGGGAGCGCAGGAAGCAGGCCGCGGGCACCCTCTCCGGCGGCGAGCAGCAGATGCTCGCCATGGGCCGCGCCCTGATGTCGCAGCCCAAGCTGCTGATGCTCGACGAACCCTCCATGGGGCTCTCGCCGATCATGATGCAGAAGATCATGGCCACCATCGCCGAACTCAAGGCCCAGGGCACCACCATCCTGCTCGTCGAGCAGAACGCCCAGGCCGCGCTCTCCCTCGCCGACCGGGGCCACGTCATGGAGATCGGCAGGATCGTCCTGTCCGGAACCGGACAGGAACTCCTGCACGACGAGTCGGTCCGCAAGGCGTACCTCGGCGAGGACTGACCCTCCGCCGACGACGAGGCCCGTGCCCCGGCCCTGTCGCTCACGACGGGGCCCGCGTCCCGGCCCTCGCGCACGCCGAGGCCCGCGCCCCCGGAGGGGCGCGGGCCTCGGCCGGCAGGCAGGCGTCTCAGTCCTTGGACGCCTTCTTCTCCTCGGCGTCCTCGATGACCGCCTGCGCCACCTGCTGCATCGACATCCGGCGGTCCATCGACGTCTTCTGGATCCAGCGGAAGGCGGCCGGCTCCGTCAGGCCGTACTCCGTCTGCAGGATCGACTTCGCCCGGTCCACGAGCTTGCGCGTCTCCAGCCGCTGGCTGAGGTCCGCGACCTCCTTCTCCAGCTCCTTCAGCTCCGTGAACCGCGACACGGCCATCTCGATCGCCGGCACCACGTCGCTCTTGCTGAACGGCTTGACCAGGTAGGCCATGGCACCCGCGTCCCGGGCCCGCTCCACCAGATCGCGCTGGGAGAACGCCGTCAGCATCAGCACCGGGGCGATCCGCTCCTCCGCGATCTTCTCGGCCGCGGAGATACCGTCGAGCTTCGGCATCTTCACATCCAGGATCACCAGATCCGGCCGGTGCTCGCGGGCCAGCTCGACGGCCTGCTCACCGTCACCGGCCTCACCGACGACGGTGTACCCCTCCTCCTCCAGCATCTCTTTGAGATCGAGCCGGATCAGGGCCTCGTCCTCGGCGATGACGACACGGGTCGTCATCGGAGGAACGTGCGACGTGTCGTCGTCGGGCACGTCTACGGGCTGGGGCGACTCGGGGGCGGTCACGTGGCGCTCCTTGTTCCGGGGCAGGCGGTACTGCTCCCAAGAGCGTACCTAGCTGCGGTAAGGTGGGGGCACGGCGGGTGACCGTCGTCCTTCGTTTCGAAGGGGGCCCCGGTAGCCCAGCGGTAGAGGCAATGGTCTCAAACACCATACAGCGTCGGTTCGAATCCGACCCGGGGTACTTTTCCTCCGGTTCCAAGGTCACCGCTTTCAGGCGGTGACCTTCTTTCCGTGAACCCCTTTTCTCGCGCTTTTCCCGCGGCGTACCGCCGTCAGGACTTCTCCCCGATGCGGTGCACCCGTACCAGATTCGTCGTCCCCGACACCCCGGGCGGCGAGCCCGCCGTGATCACGACCAGATCGCCCTCGCCGCACCGGCCGTTCTCGGTGAGGAGTTCGTCGACCTGGTCCACCATCGCATCGGTCGAGTCGACGTGCGGTCCCAGGTAGGTCTCCACGCCCCAGGTCAGGCTGAGCTGGGAGCGGGTCGCCTGGGCGGGGGTGAAGGCCAGCAGCGGGATCGGCGAACGGTAGCGGGAGAGCCGGCGGGCGGTGTCCCCGGACTGGGTGAAGGCGACCAGGAACCTGGCCCCGAGGAAGTCGCCCATCTCGGCGGCGGCCCGGGCGACGGCACCGCCCTGGGTGCGGGGCTTGTTGCGCTCGGTGAGCGGCGGCAGGCCCCTGGCGAGGATGTCCTCCTCGGCGGCCTCGACGATCCGGGCCATGGTCCGCACGGTCTCGACGGGGTACTTGCCCACGCTGGTCTCGCCGGAGAGCATGACCGCGTCGGTGCCGTCGATGACGGCGTTGGCGACGTCGGAGGCCTCCGCCCGGGTGGGACGCGAGTTTTCGATCATGCTGTCGAGCATCTGGGTGGCGACGATGACCGGCTTGGCGTTGCGCTTGGCGAGCTTGATGGCGCGCTTCTGCACGATGGGGACGTGCTCGAGGGGCATTTCGACGCCCAGATCGCCGCGGGCGACCATGATGCCGTCGAAGGCGGCGACGATGTCCTCCAGATGATCGACCGCCTGGGGTTTCTCGATCTTGGCGATCACGGGGAGGCGGCGGCCCTCCTCGTCCATGATGCGGTGCACGTCCTGGATGTCGCGCGCGGTGCGGACGAAGGAGAGGGCGATGACGTCGAAGCCGGTGTGCAGGGCCCAGCGCAGGTCCTCCTCGTCCTTCTTGGACAGGGCGGGGACGGAGACGGCGACGCCGGGGAGGTTGAGTCCCTTGTGGTCGGAGACGACGCCCGGTTCGGTGACGGTGGTGTGGACGCGCGGGCCGTCGACCCCGGTGACCTCGAGGCAGACCCTGCCGTCGTCGACGAGGATGCGCTCGCCGGGGCGGACGTCGTCGGCGAGGCCGGCGTAGGTGGTGCCGCACAGGTGGCGGTCGCCCTCGGCGCCCTCTTCGACGGTGATGGTGAAGGGGTCGCCGCGTTCGAGAAGTACGGGGCCTTCGGCGAAACGGCCGAGGCGGATCTTCGGGCCTTGCAGATCGGCGAGGATGCCGATACTGCGGCCCGTTTCGTCGGCGGCTGCGCGTACGCGGCGGTAGCGCTGCTCGTGTTCGGCGTGGGTGCCGTGGCTGAGATTGAAGCGGGCGACGTCCATTCCGGCGTCGACAAGTGCCTTGATCTGGTCGTATGAGTCGGTGGCGGGGCCAAGGGTGCAGACGATCTTTGCTCGGCGCATGGGGCGAGCCTATGACTTACCGACGGGTAGAGAATTGGTGGTACGTGACTGCGCAACGGCCTTTGGGTGAAGCGTTTTTGACATGTGTTGAATTGTGCGGCCCGGCGCTCCGATGAGCGTTTCACCAGGGTTTTTCAGGCGTATTTTCACCTGTTCGGTTTCTGTCACGGCCGGTCGGATCGGATGGCTGTTGTACCGGTGCGCCCGTGTGTGCCGCGGTTTGCGGGGGTCGCGGGGCTGCCGGTCATCAGATCGCAACCTGGAGAGCCTGTTGCCGGCGGCCCGGGCGGGCCAGAATCTACGCGCGTTGTCCACGCGCTTCGTGACACACGTTCACCAAGGAGAAGCACTGATGCCGTTGAACCGCCGGAAGTTCTTGCAGAGGTCCGCCGTGACGGGCGCGTCGGTCGCGCTGACCGGTGCGGCGGCGGCTCCGGCGGCCGGCGCCGCCGAAGGGCGCGGGGAGAACAAGGGACGCGGCCCCAAGCGGTACGCGCTGACGGTGATGGGGACCACCGACCTGCACGGGCACGTCTTCAACTGGGACTACTTCAAGAACGCGGAGTACTCCGACGCCCAGGGCAACGCCCAGGGCCTGGCCCGCGTGTCGACGCTGGTGGAGCAGGTGCGCGCGGAGAAGGGGCGGCAGAACACGCTGCTGCTGGACGCGGGCGACACGATCCAGGGGACGCCGCTGACGTACTACTACGCCAAGGTGGACCCGATCACGGCCGAGGGCGGGCCGGTGCATCCGATGGCCCGGGCGATGAACGCGATCGGGTACGACGCGGTGGCGCTCGGGAACCACGAGTTCAATTACGGCATCGAGACGCTGCGGAAGTTCGAGGAGCAGTGCCGTTTCCCGCTGCTGGGGGCGAACGCGGTCGACGCGAAGACGCTCAGGCCCGCGTTCCCGCCCTATTTCATGAAGTCGTTCCGGGTGAAGGGCGCCCCGCCGGTGAAGGTGGCGGTGCTGGGCCTGACGAACCCGGGGATCGCCATCTGGGACAAGGCGTACGTACAGGGGAAGCTGGCGTTCCCGGGCCTGGAGGAGCAGGCGGCGAAGTGGGTGCCGAAGCTGCGGTCGATGGGCGCGGACGTGGTGGTGGTCTCGGCGCACTCCGGGTCCTCGGGGACGTCGTCGTACGGTGACCAGTTGCCGTACGTGGAGAACGCGGCGGCGAACGTGGCCCGGCAGGTCCCGGGGATCGACGCGATCCTGGTGGGGCACGCGCACGCGGAGATCGAGGAGCTGCGCGTCGTCAACGAGCGGACCGGGAAGACCGTGGTGCTGTCGGAGCCCCTGTGCTACGCGGAGCGGCTGACCCTGTTCGACTTCGATCTGGTCTTCGAGCGGGGCCGGTGGCGGGTGGCGTCGGTGAAGGCGTCGCTGCGGGACGCGCGCACGGTGGCCGACGATCCGCGCATCACCGGGCTGCTGGCGGACGAGCACCGGAAGGTGGTGGCCTACGTCAATCAGGTCGTCGGCACGGCGACGGCGACGCTGACGACGGCGGAGGCGCGGTACAAGGACGCGCCGATCATCGATCTGATCAACAAGGTGCAGGAGGACGTGGTCCGGCAGGCGCTGGCGGGTACGCGGTACGCGTCGCTGCCGGTGCTGTCGCAGGCGTCGCCGTTCTCCCGCACGTCGCAGATCCCGGCGGGCGAGGTGACGATCCGGGACCTGTCGAGTCTGTACGTGTACGACAACACGCTGGTGGCGAAGGTGATGACGGGGGCGCAGCTGAGGGCGTACCTGGAGTACTCGGCGGAGTACTTCGTGCAGACGGCGCCCGGTGCGCCGGTGGACGTGGCGAAGCTGACGAACGCGAACGGCCGGCCGGACTACAACTACGACTACGTGTCGGGACTGCGGTACGACATCGACATCGCCCGGCCGGCCGGTTCGCGGATCCGGAACCTGACTTTCGGTGGTGCTCCGCTGGACGACGCCCAGCAGTTCGTGCTCGCGGTCAACAACTACCGGGCCAACGGCGGCGGTGCCTTCCCGCACGTGGCCTCGGCGCAGGAGGTGTGGTCGGAGTCGACGGAGATCCGGACGCGGATCGCGGAGTGGGTGACCGCGAAGGGCGTGCTGGACCCGGCGGACTTCGCCTCGGCGGACTGGCGGCTGACGCGGGAGGGCACGCCGGTGTTCTAGGCCCACGGGCACGGGGCGGCGTGCGGACGGGCGGCGGCCCGGTGGAAGCGTGGTCGGCTTCCACCGGGCCGCCGCCCTTTTCGGCCGCCGCCGGTCCTACCGCTGGTCGACGAGCGGGACGAGGGTCGGTGCCGCCTGGTGGGCGTGCGGGGTGGACGGGTGGTGGT
>NZ_WYCT01000247.1 GCF_011008945.1 Streptomyces harenosi | reverse complement strand
GGCCGATGCCGGTGCCGCCGCGGAGTGGGCGCGGGACCGGGGGCGGCGGGTTCGCGGCGTGGTGCGGCGCCCTCCGCGACGGCGGGAAAACCGCTGGAGGCGCTGAGCGGCCGGGCCAGCCGTCCGCGCGCCCACTCCGCGGCGGCACCGGCATCGGCCAGCACGGCGTGCAGGGTGTTCTCGACCTCGCGCTGCGCGTCCGCGCCGAGAGGGTGACCGGCCCGGGCCGCGAGGTGCCGCGCCTGCCGGGACAGGGCGCCGATCACGTCCCGCTGCCGGTGGCTGAGCTCACGCAGCGAGGCGCCGTCCAGCTCGTGGTGGGCCTGCCGCAGCCCCTCCCCCAGGCGCAGCAGCCGCCGTACCTCTTCGGGCCGCTCCCGGACCAGCAGATTGCCGGCCCAGGCCGACAGGCTGGGGCGGCGCATCCGGCCGATCGCCTCCGCGAGGGCCCGGTCCCCCGCTCGGCGCGCCTGGGCTGCCCGGGCGTTGCGGGCGGCCGTGAAGTCCTCCGGCCGCAGGGCGTACAGCTCGTCGGCGACAGCCTCGACGTCCATCGGCGTCCCTCCCGGCGTGGCGGGGCCCGCATCGATCGTCTCAGACCATGCCGCCATGAGCACGGGAGCGCTCGGCCGCGGACCCCGGTGGGCACCGCCCGTACCGGCCGCGGCGCGCGGTGACGCGGGCCCGGCGGCGGGGCGCGCGGCGCGGCCCGGCCCGGCGGGCGGCGGGGCGTGCCGGGGCCGTCCGGTACGCCCGGGCGGGTGTGGCGCTCCCGGCGTCGCGTCCCGGGACGGCCTTCCGGCGTCGCGCCGGGAAGGCCTCAGGACGCGGGGCTCGGGCGGGCCGTTCGGCCCCGGCCCCGCTTTCCCGACGTGCGGGTACGGCGGGATCCCGGGAGGCTGGTGGCATGTCTGAGGCGCCTGTGATCGTGTACCCGCCCGACGAGGACGGCGGCCGCAGGGTGCGGGCCGACGGGAAGATCCTGGGCCGCGCCTACAGCCTGCGGGACGTCACGGCCTTCCTGCAGGAGGCGGGGCTGCAGGGCTGGGACGAGCTCGATGTGGCCGGCTCCTCCCTGATCGAGTGGCGGGGCGGCGGTCCGGACGCGTGGGGACGGTGACGGCACCCTCCGGCGCTCCGCTGGGCCGTTGCGGTGATCTCCGCCCCACCCCGGTGTGTCGGCGCCGGCCTGCGGATAGTGACAGGTGCATGAGCGCTATGTCACGTTTTGCGAGTATGCGCGGGCGGCGGCCGATGCGGTCGGTGGCCGTTCTCTGCGCCCTCGGCGGCTCCACCCTGCTGCTGGCCGCCTGCGGAAACGCGGAGACCACCGAGGCCGGCGCCGCCGCGCCGGCCCAGACCACCCCCGCCGCGACGTCTCCCTCGCTGAGCGAGGACCAGGCCGAACGCAAGGACCTGGTCCCGAAGGCGAAGGTGACCTGGGACAAGGCGGCGGCCACCGCCGTCGGGGAGGTTCCCCGCGGCAAGCTCACCCACCTGGAACTGAAGCGAACCCCCCGTGACGCCACCTCGTCACCGGGCAGCCCCAGCCCCAGCACCCCCAACCCGGCGCCCTCGCCGGGCGCACCCGCGTGGGCCGCCGAGGTCGCCGCCGAGGACGGCACCATCCACCGCGTCGACATCGACGCCGTCAACGGCAAGGTGTTCCGTACGCAGGCCGATCCCGATCAGGACGCGGACGACAAGCGTGAGATCACCGACCGCCTGGGCAACGCCCGTCAGAGTCCGGAGCAGGCCGTGCGGGCGGCCACCGGGCGGACGAAGGGCACCGTCACCGGCGTCGAGCTCGACGAGAACGACGACCGGCGTCTGATCTGGTCCGTCGACGTGGTCACCCCGGACAACTGGAACAAGACCACGTACGACGTCGACGCCTCCAGCGGCAGGGTCCTGCGCGAACACGTCGACCGCGACTGAAGTCCCCACGCCGCCGCCCGTCCGCGGGCGGCGGCCCGGGGCCGGCGGATCTTCCGGGGCGCCCTCGGCCGGTTCACGGGCCGGGGCGCCCCGCCCGCCGTGGCTCGCTCTCAGTGCGGCACGCCGGCGTCCTTCCGGGCCGCTTCCTCCCGGCTGCCGCGCCCCCGGCGGCGGGCGGCGGCCACCCCGGCGAGCACGATGCCGACCGCCAGCACGGCCAGGCCGCGCAGCCACACCTCCCCCTCGATCTGCGTGGCCAGCAGCACACAGGAGGCGGCACCGAGGACCGGCACCACGGTGGGCGCCCGGAAGTGCCCGGCCTCCCCCGGCTCGCGCCGCAGAACCAGGACGGCGGTGTTGACGATGAGGAACACCACCAGGAGCAGCAGGACCAGGGTGGAGGCCAGGGTGGCGACGCTGCCGGTGAGCGCCAGCAGGAGGGCGGGCACCGTGGTGGCCGCGATGGCGGCCCACGGGGTCCGGCGGCCGGGCAGCACCCGGGTGAGCCCGGAGGGCAGCAGTCCGTCCCGTGCCATGCCGTAGGCGAGGCGGGAGGACATGATGCCGGTGAGCAGCGCCCCGTTGGCGACGGCGACCAGGGCGATGACGCTGAACAGCCGCGTCGGCACGCCGCCCGCCTCCTTGACGACCTCCAGCAGCGGCCCGCTCGACTCGACGAGCCGCGCGGTCGGTACGGCGGCGGAGGCCGCGACGCCCACGAGGACGTAGACGGCGCCCGCGGTGACGAGTGCGCCGAAGAGGGCGCGCGGGTAGGAGCGCCGCGGGTCGCGGGTCTCCTCGGCGACGTTCACGGAGGTCTCGAACCCGACGAAGGAGTAGTAGGCCAGGACCGACCCGCTCAGGACGGCGGCCGCCGCTCCCTTGTCGGGCGTGCCGAGCTGGGTGAGGCGTCCCGCGTCGCCGTCACCGCGCAGCAGCAGCCAGGCGCCGAGGACGACGATGACCACGAGGCCGCCCACCTCGATCACCGTGGCGGCGACGTTGGCGCGCGTCGACTCCTTGATCCCCCTGGCGTTGATCAGCGCCAGCCCGACGAGGAAGACGACGGCGACGAGCCCGACCGGCAGCGTGACGAACTCCGACAGATAGTCGCCGCCGAAGCCGCGGGCGAGCGCCGCGACCGAGACGATGCCCGCCGCGAGCATGCAGAAGCCCGCCACGAAGCCGGTGAAAGGCCCGAAGGCCCGGGTGGCGTAGTGGGAGGCCCCGCCGGCTCTGGGGTATTTGGTGGCGAGCTCGGCGTAGGAGGCCGCGGTGAGCAGCGCCAGCAGGAGCGCCACGAGGAGGGGGAGCCAGACCGCGCCGCCCGAGTCGGCGGCGACCTGGCCGACGAGGACGTACACCCCGGCGCCGAGGACGTCCCCGAGGATGAAGAAGTAGAGCAACGGGGTGGTCAGGGCGCGCTTGAGCACCGGGCCGGAGGTACCGGCCGGCGACTGGTCCGTGGTTGTCGACATGTGGCTCCGTGTCCCCTGCACCACCTGTCTCACGTGTCACCGCGGTGTGTTTGCGCAGCCAGACGGGCCATCCGGGGGGCCGCGGCACCCGGCTGCGGCGCCGTGTGACGGCGGCATCGGTCCCTGCGCGCCCCGCAGGGGCGGCCCCCCCCTCGTCCCGTCCGTCCGCCCGCTCCCGGCCGGGCCCGGGCGTCCCCGGCCGACGGGTCCGGCCCCTCGGTCGGATGACCGATGCGGCGCCCGCCCCGCCCGGGGGACAGTTCTTCCCGGCCCCGGCACGTCCGCCACGGCGCCGCGCACGCACGCCGTGGGGGGCCGTCACGACCGCCGGTCCCCCTCTCCCCTTCGCCCCCCTCGCTTCGACGGAAGGACACCCCTTGACTGCCGCGCACCCGGCGGACCTCGTCTTCGTCAACGGCTCCGTGCTCACGGTCGACCCCGGCTTCACCGTCGCCTCCGCCCTGGCGGTCGCCGACGGCGTCGTCACCGCGGTCGGCGACCGGTCGCAGGTCATGGCACACGCCGGCCCGGGCACCCGGGTCGTCGACCTGCGGGGCGGCACGCTGCTGCCCGGCATCAACGACGCCCACCTGCACGGATGCGCGTTCGGCATGACGCGGCCCCCGCTGTCCCTCGATCTCACCCACCCCACCGTGCGGTCGATCGCCGACGTGGCCGGTGCCGTACGCGCCGCGGCCGGCCGTACCCCCGCGGGCGAGTGGATCGTCGGGCACGGCTGGGACCCCGGGTTCCTCGAGGAGTGCGCCGCCGATCCGGCACGCCTGCCCGGCCGCCGGGACCTGGACCCGGTCAGCCCGCACCACCCGGTCCTGCTGTACTCCGCCTCCGGGCACGCCACCTGGGTCAACTCCGCCGCGCTCGCACGGGCCGGGGTGGACCGGCACACTCCCGTCCCGCCCGGCGCGGTCATCGTCACCGACGAGGCGGGCGAGCCCGGCGGGCTGCTGTACGAGGGCGCCCAGGACCTCGTCCACCGGGTCCTGCCGCCGCCCTCCCCCGAGGAGAAGGCCGACGCGATCCGGGCCACCCTGGCCACGCTGGCGCGGCTGGGGGTCACCAGCTACACCGAGCCCGGCCTCGGCCCCGGCGGTGACCGTCTGATGCGCGGGGCGCTGGGGCAGGACGTGCTCGGGATCTACCAGGACCTGCTGGCCAGGGGCGAGCTCACCGCGCGGGTCAGCGCGTTGCTGCTGCCAGCCGGGATGTCGGGCAGCGCCGAGGAGTTCGTCCGCGCGCTGGACGGCATGCGGGTCGGGCCGTGCGCCGACCCCCGCCGCTTCGCCGTACTCGGCGTGAAGGTCTTCGCCGACGGCGTTCCGCTGAACAAGACCTCCTGGATGCACGAGCCGTACGTGTCGGGCGGGTACGGCGCCCTGTGCGTCGGCGGGCACACCGACCGGGAGCGGACGGCCGGTCTGCGGGAGATGGTCCGGCACGCGCACGCGGCCGGTCTCCAGGTCGGCGTGCACGCCACCGGGGACCGCTGCATCGACACCGTCGTCGACGCCTTCGCCGCGGCGGCGGCCGCCCACCCCAGGGCGGACGCCCGCCACTACGTCATCCACGGCGACTTCCTCACCGCCCGCAGCATGCGCGAGCTGGCGGCGCACGGCTTCGGCGTCAACATGAACCCCACCATCAAGTGGACCGTCGCGGACATCGAGGAGGAGTACGTCGGTCCGCGGCGGGCGGCCTACGAGTGGCCGTACCGGGACGCCCTCGACGCGGGCGTGCGGGTGACCAGCGGGTCGGACGCGCCGGTCACCTCCCCCGACTGGCGGCAGGGCATCGCGACGATGATGCTGCGCGAGGCCAAGGGGAGCGGGCGGGTCAGCGGCGCGGACCAGCGCATCCGGCTCGCCGAGGCGGTGCGGACCTACACCGTGGACGCGGCCTGGCAGGACTTCGCGGAGAGCTGGAAGGGCTCACTGGAGGTGGGGAAGGTCGCCGACCTGTGCGTCCTCGGGGGAGACCTGCGGGCGGCCGACCCGCACGACATCCCCCGCCTGCCGGTGGTGCTCACCGCCGTCGGCGGGGAGGTCGTGCACGACGAGCTCGCGGGTTGACCGCCACCGCGTCCGTTGATCATCCTGGGCCGATGGCAGCGACACGCAGGACGGCGGACGTGCTGGGCGCGGCGATGGACCTGCGCCGGGCCGCGCGGCAGGCCGCCCGCGGCACCGCCGGCACCGACGCCGTCCTCACGGCGCTGTCCGAGGTGATCGACCACGACTTCGCCTCGCTGGCGCAGTGGGACCCGCTGCGCCGCCGGCACCTCACCCTGGCCGGCACCTACCCGAAGACCGCGACCGCGTACATCGAGAACCGGCTCCACGACGACCCGGCCTTCGCCGCCGTCCGCCGCTCACCGGACGGCGTGCGCTGGTGGCGGGACGTGCCGGTGCCCGAGCGGCGGGTCTCCCCCGGCATCCAGGAGGTCCTCGGCCCGCTGGGAGTGCGGGGCGGCCTGGCCCAGTGCCTGTTCGCCGCGGACGGCAGGTACGTGGGGGTCCTCAACGTGAGCACCACGCGGGCGCACCGCGAACCGGAAGCCCTGCGCGCCGTGATGGCCCTGCTGGGCGAGGCCCTCGGCGCGGTGGCCGACCCGCTGACCGCTGCCCGGCCGTCCGGCGCGCCGGAGGGCGGGGTCTGTGCCGTGGTGCTGCCGCCGGGGAGGACGGCGGAGCCCGTCCCGGTGAGCGGGCCACCCCTGCCCGGGCTGGCCTCGGCGGACGCGCCGCTGGTCCGGCTCGTCCGGCAGGTCGCTGCCGGGCGGCCGCTGCCCGCCACCGTCCTGGTGCCCTACCAGCGGCGTCTGCTCGAACTCCGGGTGGCCCGCCAGGGCCCGGCGCTGCACACGGTCTGCCGTCCGGTCGCCCGGCCCGCGGCGCTGTCCGCCCGCGAGCTGGACGTCCTCGCGGAGCTCACCCGGGGCCGGACGAACCGGGAGATCGCGGACCGTCTGTGCGTCGGGGTCCGCACCGTCGCCACGCACGTCGAGCACATCCTCGCCAAGCTGGGTGTCCCCAACCGGGCCGCCGCGGCGGGGCGCGCCGCCGCCTGGGGTCTCGAACCGGCGCCGTGAGCATGCCCGGCCGCCTGTCTCCGAAGAGGCCGCCGGGCATCCTCGGGTGCCTCGACGCCGTCCCGCCCGGGCGCTCGGCCGGCCCTCCGTGACCACGGTTTCGCCGCCTCCGCGGCGCGGGCCGGGTGCCCGGCGGCGCGGGCCGTGGCCGGGCCGCCGAGGGCGGCCTCGCGGACGGCGCCGCGTGCCGCCGGTGAGCAGCGGCAGGCCCGAGCCGGGCCCGCGTGCCTGCCGGCACCGGCAGGGCGGTCCCGTCCGCGACGGCCGGCCGGGCGGCGCCGCGGCGAGGGGGCGGCGCGGCCGACCGGCCCCCTCGCCCGGTCCGCCGGTCAGAGGGCCGCCTGCGGCAGGTGACCGGCGGACGGGGGCAGTTGGGAGGGGCTCACCCGGGTGCCCAGCACCTCGGCCATGAACCGGACCAGCCAGCGCTGCGAGGGGCTGCGCGAGGACTCGTGCCGGGCGTAGAGAGCGACCTCGATCGGCTCGGTCTCGAACGGCAGCCGGACCAGGCGCAGGCGCCGGGAGTCGGTGAGGACCTCCCCGACGTACTCGGGAACGATGGCGATCAGGTCGGTGTGCTCCAGCAGATAGGGCAGCATCGAGAAGCGGGTCGCGTCGACGACCACGCGGTCCAGCAGGCCGTGCGTCGCCAGCACGGCCCGCGGCACCACGTGCCCGCTGGGTCCGAAGACCGTCGCGTGGTGCTCGGTCTCCAGTTGCGCCAGGGTGACCGACTCGCCCCGGACCCGGGGGTGGTCGGCGGCGACCATGGCGACGTAGCGCTCGTGGAACAGCGGGATGCGCACGGTCCGGTGCGAGGTGAGCACCGGGGTGGCGACGAACGCGTCGAGCTCACCGCGGCGCAGCTGCCGCTCGGCGTCGTCCACGTCCAGCGGCCGGACGGTGAACGACACCCTGGGCGCGCGCTCGCGGGCCGCCGCCAGCAGGCGTGGCAGCAGGGTCGCCTCCCCGAGGTCGGACAGGGCGATCGTGAAACGGCCCGCCATGGTGCGGGGGTCGAAGTCGTCGGCCTGCCGGATGGTCCCGTCGATCTCCGCCAGGGCGCGCTGGAGCGGCTCGTACAGCCGGCGGGCCCCCGCGGTGGGCGTCAGTCCGCGCCCGGTGCGCCGGAACAGGTCGTCACCGAAGTGACGGCGCAGCTTGGCCAGGCTGTAGCTGACCGTGGGCTGGGTGACGTGGAGCGTCTCCGCGGTGGCCGTGACGCTGCCGGTCTCGTACAGCAGCACGAAGACCCGGGCGAGATTGAGATCGAAGGTCACCATATCGATGGACTCTATATCGGGGCTCCGCAACATCTATTGGTGCCCATGTCACAGCGTTCCTTAGCGTGTCCCGCACCACTTTCGGAAAGGAACGTCAGTGCCATCCGTGCGTCGCCTCTCCCACGAGTTCCTGGAGCGCCAAGGGCTCACCACCTTCTTCGGCAACCCCGGCTCCAACGAGCTTCCCTTCCTCGCCGACCTCCCCGACGGCTTCCGCTACGTCCTCGGGCTGCACGAAGGTGCCGTGCTCGGCATGGCGGACGGCTACGCGCAGGCCACCGGCCGCCCGGCTCTGGTCAATCTGCACGCCGCCTCGGGTTCCGGGAACGCGATGGGCGCGCTGACGAACGCCGTGGCCTCGCGGACCCCGCTGGTGATCGTCGCCGGGCAGCAGGTGCGGTCCGCGGTCGGCCCGGAGGCCAACCTGGCCAGCGTCGACGCCCCGGCGCTGATGAAGCCCCTGGTGGGCTGGGCCGCCGAGCCGGCCTGCGCGCAGGACGTACCGCGCGCGCTGGCGCAGGCCGTCTTCGAGGCGCGGTTGCAGCAGCGGCCGACCTACCTCTCCGTGCCGTACGACGACTGGGACGCCGAGGCCGGTGCCAACGCTCTGCCGGTGCTGGACCGGCGGGTGCAGCGTGCCTCGGCGCCCTCCGCCGAGCAGGGCCGTCTGCTGGCCGAACGGGTCGCCTCCGCCCGGCGGCCCGCGCTGGTGCTCGGCGGCGACATCGACACGGCCGGTCTCTTCGACGACGCCGTCCGGCTGGCCGAGCGCCTGGGCGGACCGGTGTGGGCGGCGCCCTCCCTGTTCCGGCTCCCCTTCCCCAACCGCCACCCGCTGTTCCGCGGTGTGCTGCCCGCCGGGATCGCGCCCGTCTCCCGGGCTTTCGAGGGCCACGACCTGGTGCTGGTACTCGGAGCGCCCGTCTTCCGCTACCACGAGCACCTGCCCGGCCCCTATCTTCCCGAGGGCACCCGGCTGGTCCAGGTGACGGAGGACGCCTCCGCCGCCGCGCGGGCGCCGATGGGCGAGGCGCTGGTCGCCGACCCCGGCGCGGTGATCGACCTGCTCCTGAAGACGCTCGACTCCCCCTCCGGGCCGGTGGGCGCCTACCGGCCCGCACCCGAGCCGCCCACCGCCGAGGGGCCCCGGCTGCACCCGGAGGAGGTCTTCGCCGCGCTGCGCGACGAGATGCCCGAGGACACCGCGTACGTCGTCGAGTCGACGTCGACCAACTCCGCGTGGTGGCGGCAGATGGACCTGCGCCGTCCGGGCTCCTACTACTTCCCGGCCGCCGGCGGCCTCGGGTTCGGGCTGCCCGGCGCGGTCGGGGTCGCCCTGGCCCAGCCGGACCGTCCCGTCGTCGGCGTGATCGGGGACGGTTCGGCCAACTACGGCGTCACCGCGCTGTGGACGGCGGCACAGCACCGGGTGCCGGTGACGTTCGTCCTGCTGCGCAACGGGACGTACGGGGCACTGCGCTGGTTCGGCGGCCTGCTCGGCGTGCCGGACGCGCCCGGACTGGACATCCCCGGGCTGGACTTCACCCGCATCGCGGAGGGCTACGGCGTCCCGGCCCGGCAGGTCACCGGGGCCGGGGAACTGCGCGCCGCCCTCGCCGAGCGCACGGACCACCCCCGGCTGCTCCAGGTGGACACGGAGCTCACCACTCCGGCGTGACCCGTGGGTCCGGCCGCAGGACCCCGCAGCAGCCGGGCCGGCAGCACACCGGCCCCCGCCGGCTCGGCCGGCGCCATCGACTCATCACCGACGCAGCACCGAGGAAGGGCGAACCGATGACACTCCTGGACAGCGCCGTCTGGAGCAAGAAGTTCTTCAGCGACACCTGGCGGGACTCCGCCGCCGAGCACCCCGTGGTCGAACCGGCCACCGGGGACGTGCTCGGCACGGTGGGCCTGGCGACCGCCGAGGACGTGGGCCGCGCCGCGGCCCGCGCCGCCGAGGCCCAGCGCGCCTGGGCGGCGACCTCCCCGCAGGAGCGGGCCGCCGTCCTGCGGCGGGCCGGGGAACTGTTCACCGAGCACGCCGCGGAGATCGAGGACTGGCTGATCAGGGAGGCCGGTTCCGTGCGCGCCAAGGCCGCTTTCGAGGCGGGGCTCGCGGTGGGCGAGTGCTTCGAGTGCGCGGCGCTGCCCACCCACCCCCAGGGCGAGGTGCTCACCTCCCAGGAGGCCCGCTGGTCGCTGGCGCGCCGCCGCCCGGCCGGCGTGGTGAGCGTGATCGCTCCGTTCAACTTCCCGCTCATCCTCGGCCTGCGGTCGGTGGCGCCCGCGCTGGCGCTCGGCAACGCGGTGCTGCTCAAGCCCGATCCGCGCACCGCGGTCAGCGGTGGCGTGGTCATCGCGCGTGTCTTCGAGGAGGCCGGTCTGCCGGCGGGGGTGCTGCACCTGCTGCCGGGCGACGGCTCGGTGGGGCAGGCCGTGGTGGAGGCGCCCGAGGTGCGCGTCGTCTCCTTCACCGGGTCCACGCCGGTCGGACGGGCCATCGGCGAGCGGGCCGGGCGGCTGCTGAAGCGGGCCCACCTCGAACTGGGCGGCAACAACGCGCTGGTGGTCCTCCCCGGCGCCGATGTGGCCAAGGCGGCCTCCGCGGGGGCGTTCGGCTCCTACCTGCACCAGGGTCAGATATGCATGACGACCGGCCGTCACATCGTGCACGAGTCGCTGCTGGAGGAGTACACCGCCGCGCTCGCCGCGAAGGCCGAGGCGCTGCCGGTCGGCGACCCGGCCCGTGAGGACGTGGCGCTCGGCCCGATCATCGACCGCCGCCAGCTGGAGCGGGTGCACCGCATCGTCACCGACAGCGTGGCCGCGGGGGCGACCGTCGCCGCGGGCGGCGAGATCGTCGGCGCCTGTTACCGGGCGACCGTGCTGACCGGGCTGACGACCGACATGCCCGCGTGGCGGGAGGAGATCTTCGGCCCCGTCGCACCCGTCATCGGCTTCTCGACGCTGGAGGAGGCCGCGCGGATCGTCGACGACTGCGAGTACGGCCTGTCGGTCGGCATCCTCGGGGACGTCGGTACGGCGATGAAGCTGGCCGACCGGATCGACTCCGGCAAGATCCACATCAACGAGCAGACGGTCGGCGACGAGCCCAACGCGCCCTTCGGGGGCGTCAAGGACTCCGGTACCGGGTCCCGTTTCGGCGGTGCCGCCGCCAACATGGAGGCGTTCACGGAGACGCAGTGGCTCACGGTCCGCCCCGACATCGCCGACTACCCGTTCTGATCCCGGCGGCGGTGCTCCCCGTCACCCGCCGCGCCCCCTTCGCC
>NZ_WYCT01000246.1 GCF_011008945.1 Streptomyces harenosi | reverse complement strand
AGGATGTCCCGCCGGGGCCGCGTGTGCGGCAGGCGCGTGGGTGGGGTCCGGGAGGCCGCCGTGCGGCGCCAGCCCGTGCATCCCCAGCAACCCGGCCAGCAGCCCGAGCACGCACACGGCCCGCCACCGCCACGCTGGCGGCCGTCGGCCGTGCTGCTCGGAACCCATCACGGAGCACATCCTACGGACAAGCGCACACAGGCCCCCGAAGGACTCCGGGGGCCTGTACACCGGCGGGCGCACCGCCGGTTCCGGTGGGCGCGGACGGTTTCGAACCGCCGACATCCTGCTTGTAAGGCAGGCGCTCTACCCCTGAGCTACGCACCCAGAACGAGTCGACAGCCTACCTTGCCCGGGGCGCTGTCCGGCAAACCCGTACCGCGCACCCGCGCACCGCTCTCTCCGGGCTTTCCCCGGCCTCCGATCCTGGGGTTAACCCCACCACTGATCCGGGAGCCGCCCGGATCCCGGGACGGGCGGCGGACACCTACCGTCGAAGGGCCTCGCCGCGCAGGGCCCCGGGTCCTGCCGCCCGTCCGTTCGGACTCCGGCTGCCCGTCCGCTCGGGCTCCGGGCGAGCCGTCCGTCGTCACCTCTGGGGGAGATCGTCATGGCCCGTACCGTTCCCGCTCGCGCGGCCGCCGTCACCGGGGCCGTCGTCGTGCTCTTCGCGGGCCTCACCGCCTGCTCCTCGGCGGAGGACGACACCGACCCCGATCACCGTTCCTTCCCGCTGCACGGCCGGACCCTCACCATCGACTCCGACGACTCCGCACTGGAGATCGTGGCCGCCCCGTCGCGCGAGCGGGGCAGTGTCGGGGTCACCCGCTGGTTCCAGGGGTCGGTCACCGTCGGCGAGGCCCCTGAGGTCACCTGGTCGATGCGGGACGACCGGCTGAAGCTGCGGATGCACTGTTCGGGCGTGGTCGCGAACTGCGCGGCCAAGCACCGCGTCGAAGTGCCCCACGGTGTCTCGGTGAAGGTGGTGGACGGCGACGGCAGCGTACGGGCGAGCGGCTTCCGCGACGCGCTGGAGATCCGCACCGGCGACGGGTCCGTCCGCGTCACCGACACCAGCGGGCCGCTGACACTGCGCACCGGTGACGGGTCCGTCCGGGCGGAGGTCTCCTCGCGTCAGGTGCGCGCGCACACGAACGACGGCTCGGTTCGCCTCGAACTGGACGCCGTACCGGACCTCGTGGACACCCGCAGCGGCGACGGCTCCGTCACGATCGACCTTCCCCGGGCCAGGTACCGGGTGACGGCCGAGACCGGCGACGGAGGCGTCGACGTGTCCGTGCCGCGCGACGACTCCAGCTCCCACGTGGTGAACGCCCGTACCAACGACGGCAGAGTCACCGTCCGCGCGGCGAACTGAACGCCCCGTGTGTTCGTCCCTTACGGGTGGGAGAATGAACCCGGGCAGGGCGGACGACACGGGAGAGGGATGTGACGGCGACACCATCGCAGCCGTATACGCCGCCGATGGAGCCGTGCGCGCCCCGCCCACCGCGTCGATCGCCGCGCCGCCCCCGGTACGGCGCTCTGCGCGACACGCTCACGCTGCTCGGCCTGCCGCTGATGGCCGCGCTGGCGCTGCCCGCCGCGTTCGCCGGTGGCGGCACCCGGCGCTGGTTCGGCGGGCGCGCCGAGAGCCAGCGGGCCGAGGCACAGGCCGCGAAGGACGCCGCCGCGGCCGCCTTCTACGAGCTGGACACCGCCCAGCGGGACCTGCGGATCTCCATCGAGACGATCACGGCCGTCGACGACTCCCCCGCCGCCCGGCGCGTGGTCGACGGCTTCGCGGCGCTCGGGCGGCGCATCGACGAGGCCAGCCGTCAGTACATCGACGCCGTCGACGCCCATGACCTGGACCGCGACGACCTGGAGGCACCGGCCGCTTCCCGGGCCCGCGCCGAGCTGACCGCGGCCAAGGACGAGCTCGGCCGGGCCAAGCAGGAGCTGGACCGCTTCGCCGAGGGGCTCGGTCCGCTGCTCGGCAAGGCCGAGACGCAACTGGCCCGGCTCGCCCCCGCCGTCGAACGGGCCCGGCAGTCCCTGCTCGCCGCATCCCAGGCGCTGGACACCGCACGGGGAGCGGGGCTGCGCGCGGACGACCTCGCCGCTCGTCTCGCCGCCCTCGCCCCCGAGCTGACCAAGCTGAACGAGGGCGCCGGGCGGCACGGCGTCCCGCAGACGCTGGACCGCGCCGAGCGGGTCACCCGGGAGGCCGAGGCTGTCCGGGCCGAGGCCGAACGGCTGCCGGAGCGGGCCGCCGAAATCGGCAACCGCCTGGTCTCCCTGCGCACCCGCGCCCAGGCGCTCACCACCCGCACGGAGCAGGTCGAGCCGGTCCTCAGCGAACTGAGGCGGCGGTTCACCTTCGCCTGCTGGCAGGACCTGCAGCATGTGCCGGAGCAGGCCGCCGACACCGTGCGGCAGGCCGAGCGGAAGCTGGCCGAGGCGCAGGCGGCCCGGGACGAGCAGCGCTGGCCGGACGCGACCGCCCTGCTGTCGACCGTCCGGGCCCTGCTGAACGCGACCGACGAAGCCGTCTCGGCCGCCGGTGACCGTCTGCGGCAGCTCGACGCCGTGCAGAAGGACCCCCAGCAGGAGATCGAACGCACCCGGTTCGCGATCCGCGACGCCCAGCGGCTGGCCATGGCCGGACGCCACACCCCCGACCCGCGCCACGCGCGTCCCCTGGACGAGGCCGTCGCCCGGCTGGAACGGGCAGTCGCCACGCTGGAGGGCCGTCACCCCGACTACTGGCACTTCCTCACGGAGACGGAGGCCATCCGCCGGGCGGTGGCCCGTGTGGTCACCCGGATCCGGGAGGACCGCGGCACCGGTCACTGAACGATCGGCCGCCGGACGGCTTCCCCGAACGGTTCTCGCCCTACGCACTACCCCCGCACGGCCGTTAACCTGTGCCCATGCCTCGCTACGAGTACCGCTGCCGCAGTTGCGGCGACACCTTCGAACTGAGCCGTCCCATGGCCGAGTCCTCCGCTCCCGCGGCCTGCCCCGCGGGCCATGACGACACCGTGAAGCTCCTGTCGACGGTCGCGGTCGGCGGCTCGTCGTCCGCTTCCGCTGCCCCCTCGCCCGGACCGGGCGGCGGAGGGGGTTGCTGCGGCGGGGGCTGCTGCGGCTGATTCCCGCCTCGCCGGGCCTCCCCGCCGCTTCAGCTCCCCAGGTACCGCAGCACCGCGAGCACTCTGCGCGAGTAGCCTTCACCCCCCGACAGTTCGAGCTTGTCGAAGATCGCGTTGATGTGCTTCTCGACGCCGCTCTGGGATATGTGCAGCCGCCGTGCGATCGCCGCGTTGGTGTGGCCCTGCGCCATCTCGGCGAGCACGGCCCGCTCCCGCGCCGTCAGCCGGGCGAGCAGGTCGGTGTGCGAGGTACGGCCCAGTAGCTGGCGTACGACCTCCGGATCGAAGGCGGCCCGGCCGTCGGCGACCCGCTCCAGTGCGTCGAGGAACTCGTCGACCTGGACCACACGGTCCTTGAGCAGATAACCCACCCCCTCGGTCTCACCGGTCAGCAGCTCCGTCGCGTACCGCTTCTCGACGTACTGCGAGAGCACCAGCACGCCCACCCGCGGCCACCGCTTGCGTATCTCCAGGGCCGCGCGCAGACCCTCGTCGGTGTGGGTCGGCGGCATCCGGACGTCGGCGACGACCACGTCCGGCGGGTTCTCGGCGACCGCCTTCAGCAGCGACTCGGCCTCGCCCACGGCCGCGAGGACCTCGTGGCCCTCCTCCGCGAGGAGGCGGACCAGTCCTTCCCTCAGCAGGGTCGAGTCCTCGGCCAGGATCACGCGCATGGCAGCTCCGCGGCCACGACGGTGGGGCCGCCCGGCGGGCTGACCACGGTCAGGACACCGTCCAGCGCGGCGACACGCCGGGCCAGCCCGAACAGTCCGCTCCCGGCGGCGTTGGCCCCGCCGCAGCCGTCGTCCTGGACCGCCACATGCACCATCCCTTCCTCGGCGCCGCCCACGGCGACGGTTATCCGGCTCGGCGCCGCGTGCTTGACCGCGTTGGTGACCGCCTCGCAGACCACGAAGTAGGCGACGGTCGCCACGGCCCGCTCGGGCTCCTCGGTGAGGTGGTACTCCACCCGCACCGGTACGGAGGCCCGCTCGGCGACCGTCTCCAGCGCCGCGCGCAGCCCCGCCTCGTCCAGCGTGGTGGGGTAGATGCGCCAGGCCACCTCGCGCAGCTCGTCCAGGGCCCGGCGGCTCTCCTCGTGGGCCTGGCCCAGCAGACGGTCTCTGCGGGCGGCGTCCTGGCTGCGCCGGGCGCGGCCCAGCAGCATCCCGAGGGCGACGAGGCGCTGCTGCACCCCGTCGTGCAGGTCGCGCTCGATGCGGCGGCGTTCGTCGTGCACCGCGTCGACCACCGCGGCACGGCTCGCGGACAGTTCCGCGATGCGCCGCTCCAGCTCCTCCTGGTGGCGGGGCCCGAAGCAGTGCCGCGCCCACTGCCCCTCCAGCCCGGCGACGCCGAACATGCCCTGCACCGCGAGGAAGAGCAGGAAGAAGCCGCCGAAGCTGCTGAGGGCGATGGAGCCGGGGTCGCGTATGCGGTCCAGCAGGATCCAGCCGTACAGCCAGAACAGGCCGTACCCGAGGCCGATCGCCGCCGACAGCATCACGACCCCGCCCAGCAGCCCCAGGGCCGGCCGGCCCGCCACGTACCGCAGGGCCGGCAGGTCCTCCTGCGGGGGCGGGACGTGGACGCCCAGCCAGATCCGCAGCCGGGCCCGCTCCAGCTCCGCCAGTCTCCGCGCGCACACGAGGACCGGGCGGAGCACGGCACGGCGTCCGGCCGGCCAGGCGGCAACCGGCAGCAGAGCCGCGCCCGCCAGGACGGCGAAGGGCAGCTCGACGGCGGCCGCGGCGGTTCCCCACATCAGGCCCACCCCGTACCGCGCTCCGCGTCGCGCCATGTCTCGCATGATCGCGAGGCTAGTCATGGGCGGACCCGCCGCGCACTGAGGAAAACCGCAAAGTCCGGTTGCGGCCGGCCGCAGCGGATCGTGCGGTCTTCCTCAGGGTCCCTTCAGCGACGATTTTCTAGCGTGGTCGGCATGACAGCCATCGCAGCGCAGACGGCCGCGGACAGCGGGGCCGCACCGCAGTGGATCAACGACCTCATGGACGCGCTGGGCGCGCCGGGCGCCGGCATCGCCATCGCCCTGGAGAACCTCTTCCCTCCCCTGCCGAGCGAGGTGATCCTGCCGCTGGCCGGGTTCGCGGCGAGCTCCGGCCGGATGGACCTGCCGGCCGTCCTGCTGTGGACGACGGCGGGTTCGGTGATCGGCGCGCTCGCCCTGTACGGGATCGGGGCGCTGCTGGGCCGTGACCGGACGGTGGCGATAGCGGGACGGCTGCCCCTGGTGAAGGTGGCGGACATAGAGAAGACGGAGGCGTGGTTCCTCCGGCACGGCACCAAGGCGGTGTTCTTCGGCCGGATGATCCCGATCTTCCGGAGCCTGATCTCCGTGCCGGCCGGTGTCGAGCGGATGCGGCTGCCCGTCTTCCTGGCCCTGACCACGCTCGGCAGCGCGCTGTGGAACACCGCGTTCGTGCTCGCCGGATACGCGCTGGGTGACAACTGGTCCCAGGTCACGCACGTGGTCTCCGCGTACTCGAAGGTGGTCCTCGCGGGGGCCCTCCTGGCGGTGGTGGTCTTCGTCTGCATGCGTCTGCTGCGGCCGGGGGCCGGCCGGCGCCGGCGGGGCGGGCGCGGGCGGCCCGAGGACGGGACGGCCGCCGAGGACGCCCCCGGCCCGGCGGGGGTCACCCGGCCGGGCGAGCCGCCCGCAGGAACTCGCGCAGGATCCGCTCCCCGGCCCATACCCCCCGCTCGGGCAAGGCGCTGATCGTCGGTGCCGTCCAGCCGGTGTCGGCCAGCTCGCCGTGGCCGGGGCGCCAGCCCCGGTCGGCGGCGAGCAGCAGGTCGGCGTCGAGCAGGGAGTCACCGGCCGCGAGGGTGAGGTCGGCGCCGGTGCGGCGGGCGACCTCCCGGACGGCGGCGCTCTTGGTGAGCGGCTTGGGGACGGCGTAGATCTTGCGGCCCTGGAGGGACACGGTCCAGCCGCGGTTCTCGGCCCACACGGCGAGTTCCTTCACCCAGTCCAGGGGCAGCAGTTCGCGTTCGACGACGAGGTAGGCGAAGAGGTCCTCGGCGATCCGGTGCTTGCGCACCCACACCGGGTCGGCGGCGGTCATGAGGTGCTCGCTCACCTCGGCCAGCGGGGCGCACTCGTCGGCCAGCCGTGCGGTCACGTGCGCGTGCCAGTCGGCGTCGGCGACCCCGTCCACCAGCAGGTGGCCACCGTTGGCGCAGATCGCGTACGCCGGCGCCGGGCCGGGCAGGGAGATGCGCAGGTACTGCTCGCGCGTACGGGTCGTGGTGGGGACGAAGACGGCCGTGTCACCGAGCTCGGCCAGGAGCCGGGCGGCGGTCTCGGTCAGATACGACAGCGGCTTGCCGTCGTACACCTCCACGCACAGCAGCCGGGGCGCCCGCGCGTCGGGCCCGGTCAGCGCCAGGGCGGCGGCGGAGTAGATGAGCGTGCGGTCGAGGTCGCTGGCGACGAGCACCGGCATCAGGCGGTCACCGCCCTGCCGTCGGCGCCGGTCGCCCCGCGGGTGTACCGGGGGTGGATCAGGCCGACGCAGGTGTAGGGCAGGCCGGCGACCTCCTCCACGGGCACGCCCCGCTGGTCGGCCAGCAGTCGTACGTGGTCCAGGTCGCTGCCGGCCCCGGCCCGCGCCAGTATCTTCCACGGCACCCGCCGCAGCAGCACCCGGGTGGTCTCGCCGACGCCCGGCTTGACGAGATTGACGTCGGGGATGCCGTACTCCTCGCTGATGCGTTCCACCGCGGCCCAGCCCTCCCAGGTGGGTTCCCGGTCGGCGCCGAGCAGTTCCTTGGCCCGGATGGCGACGGTGTCCGCGACCTCGGTGAAGCGCGCGGAGACGGCGTCGAGGAAGGCCACCGACACATCGGCCCCGGCGAGTTCGCGGTAGAACTTCGCGCCGTGGAAGTCGTGCGGGCCGACGAGGTCGGCGCGGAGCACGGTGCGGGATATCAGGCCCGAGACGGTGGAGTTCAGGCACGCGGAGGGGATGAGGAAGTCCTCGCGGGTGCCGTAGGTGCGCACGCAGGAACCGGGATCGGCCAGGACGGCGATCTCGGGGCTGAATCCGCTGATGCCGTCCGTGGCCTCGAAGTCGCCCAGCGCGGCGGCGAGCTCCCGGGTGATGGCGCCCTTGCCGGTCCAGCCGTCGACGAAGACGGCGTCGGCGGGGTCGTGACGGCCGGCCAGCCAGCGCAGCGCGTTGGCGTCGATGCCGCGCCCGCGGACGATCGACACGGCGTAGTGAGGGAGGTCGAGACCATGACGGAACTGCGCCCAGCGGCGCATCAGGATGCCGACGGGGGTGCCGGCGCGGGCGAGGGAGACCAGGACGGGGCGGGCGGAGCGCTCGGCGAGCACGATCTCGGTGACGGTGCCGACGGCCTGCGCGAGCCGTGCGGCGGACGCCCGCAGCGCCGCGTGGAAGAGTTCCTGGTACTGCTCGCTGGGCTGGTATTCCACCGGCAGGGATTCCGCGTAGTGCGCGCCGCCGCTCTGGATGGCTTCCTCGCGTTCCTCGGTGGGCGCCTCCAGGGTCACGTCCGAGAGGTCCTGGAGCAGCCAGCCGACCTCGTCGGGCGCGTACGAGGAGAAGGCGGGGCCGCGGAGGGGCTCGGGCAGCATGGTGGGCCTTTCGGGCGCGTGCGGGGGCGCGGGGACGTACGAGGGCACGACCGCGAGCCTGACGTGCGGGATGTGGGCGGCGAGCTGGGCCAGCAGGCCGTCGGGCGCGTGCAGAGCGGGCGTGTCGGCCGCCGAGTCGACGACGGCGACGACGGCGTCGAAGCCGGCGCCCGCCACGTTGTAGGCATAGCGCTCGCCGGGGCCGTCGGCGGGGTCGTCGTGGGCGGGGAAGACCAGGCGGGTGCGTATCGCGTAGCCGGGATCGTCCACGGCGAGGACGGGCGAGCGGGTGGTGGTGGAGTAGCGCACCTCGGCGCTGACGGTCCGCTCCAGCTCGTGGGCGAGCCGCAGCGGCGCGTACATCAGCTCCTCGCACCCGAGGACGAGGACCCGGCGGGCGCCGTCGGGCAGCGCGCCGGCGATACGGGCGGCCATGGCGGGCAGGGCGCCCTCCAGACGCGCCCGGTGGGCGGGGGTGAAGCCGTGCCGCCCGCCGTCGGGCAGTCCCGGGGGCCAGCGCAGGTCGATGCGGGGGACGGGCCGGGTGGCCGGGCCGGCCGGGCCTGCGGCGCCGGCCCGCGTCCCGGGCACCGCCGTCTCGTGCCGGGCCACCAGCCGCTCTCCCGCGGCCAGCACGTCCGCGGGCAGGCGGACGGTGCCGGAGGCGGACGCGATCAGGTCCACCCGGGCGCCGATCTCGCGGGCGAAGTCGTCCAGGCGGCCGCTGTCGGCGGGCGAGCGCATGTCCACCAGGGCCACCACGACGTACCGCTTGCGGGGATACCGCTCGTGGAGGGCACGGATGGTGTTGAGCACCGTGTTGCCCGTGGAGAACTCGTCGTCGACCAGGACCAGCGGCCCGTGGCCGGCCAGCAGCGCCGGGTCCTCGGGCAGCAGCAGGTGGGAGGTCGCGTGGGAGTGGGACTCCTCGAAGCCGCCGGCCCGGGCGACCCCGGTGACCGGGCGGCGGGTGGAGTGCAGGCAGGGGGCGGTGCCCAGGCCGTCGGCGACCGAGTGGCCGAGGCCGGTGGCGGTCTCCGCGTAGCCGAGGACGACGGCCGTGGCGGCTTCCTCGGGGCCCAGCAGCTCGCGTACGCGCCGGCCGAGGGCGACGCCGTGGCCGTAGACCACGGACGGGGACTGGGGGACGTGTTTGCCCAGCACGTTCGAGACGAGCAGGTGGGCCCGCTTGGGGTTGCGGCGCAGGGCGAGGCCCAGCAGGCCGGTGAGCCCGTCGTCGCCGGTCAGCTCGACACCGAGCCGTTCGGCGACCCAGCTCCCGGTCCACACCTCGCCGCGCCGCCCGGCGCGCGCCTCCTCGTCCATGCTCCCGTGTCTCCCGTCGTCCACCGCGTCCACCGCGTGCACTGCGTCGTTCATGGATTCCTTGTGCTCAGTCGGACAGGCCCGCGGCGAGCAGCTCCACGAAGCCGATGTCCTCGTTGGCCACGCCGAAGACCTCGGCGCGCAGCAGTGTCCGCTCCGCCCAGGCGCGGTGCGGTTTCACCTCGTTCATCTTGTTGGTGTACGCCGACCTCAGTACACCCCCGCCGCAACGCTCGGGCCTGAGGATGTCCTGCGCGTCGCTGAACTCCTCGTGGCTGACCACGGACAGCGCGTGCACGGGCAGTACGTGGGAGGGATGGATGCAGGTCTTGCCCAGCAGACCGTTGGCGTGGTCGAGGGAGATCTCCCGCAGCAGGCCGTCCATGGCGTGCTCGATCAGTTGCGCGCGCAGGTCCGCGGCCTGCACCTGGAGGAAGGGGCTCTGCCGTAGCTGCGGTTTGAACATGCGTTCCTGGACGCGGAAGTACTCCCAGACCGGCCCGGTCACGGTGAAGCCGGTGCCGTCGGCCCGGCCCAGCATGTTGACCACGTCGGCGATCACGGAGGCGACGATCTGCACGTCGTAGGCGGTCATGTCGGGGCCCCGGCGCAGCCCGTAGGAGGAGCAGAAGTCGGTCACGCCCAGGCGCAGCGCGAGGACCCGGTCGCGGTACTTGTCCACCGCGCGGAAGATGCCCTCCAGGGTCTGCACGCGGGTCTCCCGGTACAGCAGCTCCGGCGACTCCAGTACCGGCATGGCGAACAGCCGCCGCCCGCACTCCGCCTCCGCGGCGGCGAGGGCGGCCAGGAAGGGGGCGCCGCGCTCCTCGGTGAATTTGGGCAGCACGAATCCGGACAGCGTCCGCACGGCCGGTCCCAGGCGGCGGACGAGGTCCGGTATCTGCCCGGGCGTGCGGACCCGGACGAACAGCAGGGGCAGGTCGGCTCCGGGACGACGGGCGAGGTCGGTGAGGTGCCGTACGAGGTTCTCCTCGCCGGCCGGCACATCGGCGTCGTCGATCGAGTCCTCCAGGCACAGCACCATCGACACCACGCCGCGTCCGGCCTGCTTGAGGATGTCCTCGGCGAGCCGCGGCCGGGTGGCCGGGCTGTACAGCGTGGCGCCGAGGGCGGCGGAGAGCAGCCGGGCCGGGGAGTCCGCGCCGAACTCGCACGGCTCCTGGTGGAAGAGGCGCTTCCGTACCTCGGGGGCGATGTGCCCGAAATGACGCATATATTCTCCCCCGTGGGATCTGGGCGACCTGTGAGCCGTCCGAAGGTGGCCGGTAATAGTACGTAGAGATCCATGTCGCGGGTTCCCGCCCGGTGTGAATTCCCGGTGTCCCCGTGGTGTCGGCGGTGCGGGCGGCGACCGCCGGACCTCTCCGGGTACCCGCCCCCGCGTTGTCGTGCCCAGGACCGAGAAGGCAGGATGACTGGCATGACGCACGCCATGCTGAAGGGGTCGAACGTCCCGCTGGAAGCCACGACGGTGCGCGCCGTGCTGCGCTGGACGCCCGGGCAGGGCATTCCGGACGTCGACGCCTCCGCGCTGCTCCTCGGCCCCGACGACCGCGTGCGCAGCGACGAGGACTTCGTCTTCTACAACCAGCCCCGGCACCCCTCCGGGAAGGTCTGGCGGCTCGGCCAGAAGCGCGTCGCCGAGGGCCTGACCGACACGATCCAGACAGAGCTGCTCGGTGTCGAGCCCGCCGTGCGACGGATCCTGCTGGTCGCCTCGGCGGACGGCGTCCCCTTCGACCGGGTGCGGGATCTGCGCATCCTGCTGTACGACGCGGCAGCCGCCGACGCCGAGCCGCTCGCGTACTTCGAGGTCAAGCCGGAGACGGGCGAGGAGACCGCGCTGATCTGCGGAGAGCTGTACCGGCGCGGGGACGCCTGGAAGTTCCGCGCCCTGGGTGAGGGCTACTCCAACGGGCTGGAGGGCCTGGCGACCGACTTCGGCATCTCGGTGGACGGCTCGGAGGCGGCGCAGGAGCCCCCGGCTGCGGGCCCGGCGGCCCCCGCCCACCTGCCTCTTATACACATCTCCGAGCCCACCAGACACTCGCTAAGCC
>NZ_WYCT01000245.1 GCF_011008945.1 Streptomyces harenosi | reverse complement strand
GAACGGGGGTCCGTGCCGCGGCGCGGGCGGACACGGCGGGGCGGGCCGGCGGTGCCGCCGCGTCGCCGCCGCCGCGGCGGCGGCGCCGCCGCCTCGCGCCGGACCGGCCGGGCCCCGGTGCCCTGGCGGGAACCCGCCAGGGCGCCAATCCGCCACGACCGCCCAACTCCCTTGTGCCGCCCGCCGCCTGAGACTCTTCGCAGCACACGACGGAGAGAGGCGTGGATGAACAGAGGACCAGTCGGGCGCACGGCGGCCCTGCTGTCGGCCGGACTGCTGGCCGGCCTGCTGCCGGTGACCCCGGCGGCGGCCCGGGAGGCACCCGCCGGGACGAGCGGCACCACCCCGTCCGGAGCGCACACCGTCACCCTGGTCACCGGTGACCGCGTCACCGTGACCGGCCTCGGCGGCGGGAAGCGGACGGTCACGGTCGAACGGCCGGCGGGAGCCACCGGGGCCGTCCGCACCCGGGAGGCCGGCGGCCGTCTCAGCGTCGTACCGGACGAGGCCCTGCCCTATCTGCGGGCCGGGACGCTGGACGAGCGGCTGTTCGACGTCGGGGCGCTGATGGAGCAGGGGCTCGCCGACTCCCGCACCGGCGAACTGCCGCTGATCGTGACGTACGGCAAGGGCGCCCCGGCCCTCACCCCGCGCGGGGCCGAGCGGACGCGGGAGCTGCCCAGCGTGCGCGGGGCCGCCGTACGGGCGGACAAGGGGCGCCGGTTCTGGCGGGCGTTCACCCGGCAGGACGGCATCGACGGGGTGTGGCTGGACGGGCGGGTCACCGCGCGGATGGCCGCGAGCAACGCGCAGATCGGGACCGCGCGGGCCTGGGAGACCGGGCTGACCGGAAAGGGCGTCACCGTGGCCGTGCTGGACACCGGCGTGGACGCGGACCACCCCGACCTGGCCGGGCGGGTGGCTCAGTCCCGCAGCTTCGTCGAGGGCGAGGCGGTCGCCGACCGCAACGGCCACGGCACGCACGTCGCCTCCACCGTCGGCGGCAGCGGCGCGGCCTCCGGCGGCACGGAGCGGGGGGTCGCGCCCGGCGCCCGGCTCGCCGTCGGCAAGGTCCTCGGCGACCAGGGGTCGGGCAGCGAGTCGCAGATCATCGCGGGCATGGAGTGGGCCGCGCGGGAGGTGAGGGCCGACATCGTCTCGATGAGCCTGGGCTCGACCGAGGCCGGCGACGGCACCGACCCGATGGCGCGGGCCGTGAACACGCTCTCCCGCGAGACGGGCGCCCTCTTCGTCGCCGCCGCCGGGAACACCGGCACGCCCTCCTCCATCGGCTCGCCCGGCGCCGCCGACGCCGCCCTGACCGTCGGGGCGGTCGACTTTGCCGACGAGGCCGCCTGGTTCACCAGTGCCGGGCCCCGCCACGGCGACAACGCGCTCAAGCCCGACCTGTCCGCGCCCGGCGTCGGCATCCTCGCCGCCCGCTCCACCCTCACCGAGGGCAGCGGCGCGTACACCTCCATGGACGGTACGTCGATGGCGGCACCGCACGTCGCCGGGGTGGCCGCCCTGCTCGCCGAGAAGCACCCCGACTGGACCGGCGCGCAGCTGAAGGACGCGCTGATGTCGACGTCCGAGCCGCTCGGCGCCTCCGCCTACACCCTCGGCGCGGGCCGGGTCAGCGTCCCCGGCGCGATCGGCGCGGACGTCACCGCCACCGGCAGCGCCGACCTCGGCTTCTTCTCCTGGCCCCACGAGGCGAACGAGCCCGTCACCCGGACGGTGACCTACACCAACCACTCCGGCCGGGACGTGGAACTGGGCCTGGCGGTGCAGGGCGCCCCGGACGGCGTCGTCACGCTCGCCGACACCACCCTGACCGTGCCCGCGCACGGCACCGCCGCCACGACGGTGACCGGGGACGGCACCGGGGCTCCGGTGGGCGAGACCAGCGGGCGGATCGTCGCCTCCGTGGGCGGCACGCCCGTCGCGCACACCGCCTTCGGGCTGGTGAAGGAGGAGGAGCGGTACACGCTCACCGTCCACGTCAAGGACCGCGACGGCGCGGCCACCGCCGCCGGACTCACCGTGCACAAGCTCGCCCAGGGCGCCGATCCCGTCCCCGCACACGTCGGCGACTCCGGCACCCTGAAGCTGCGCCTGGCGCCGGGCACCTACAGCCTGGCCACATTCCTCGACGTGCGCGGCAGCCACGGCCCGGACTCCCTCGGCCTCGGCTTCCTCGCCGCGCCGCAGATCGCCCTGGACCGCGACCGGGAGGTGACCCTGGACGGCCGCGCGCTGCGCGAGATCAGGGCCGTCACCGGCCGGCGCACCGAGACCCGGCAACTGCTGATGGAGTACGGCCGGACGGCGCACGGCGCGGACCTGTTCGAGGCCGTGCAGGTGCCCCTGACGTACGACAGCGTCTTCGCCGCACCGACCGGCGAGGTCACCGAGGGCACCTTCGAGTACCGGACCGTGTGGCGGCTGGGCAAGCCGCTGCTGGAGGTCAAGGGCGTCGGCGAGGCGACCGTCCAGCCGGGCGGCACCCCGGCCGAGGGCCGCACCCGGCTGGCGCTGGTCGACGCCGGGGACGGGCCGATCACCGGGGCGCGGGGCAAGGCGGTCCTGGCCCGGCTCACCGAGGGCACCGACCCGGCCGCGCTCGCCGGGGCCGCCCAGGACGCGGGTGCGAAGGCGCTGTTCGTGACGGACGACGCGCCCGGCCGGCTGATGGCGTGGTGGGGCACGGACGACAACGCCGGCCGGCCGCTGACCATCGCGACCGTGAACGCCGCCGACGCGGCCCGGCTGCGCGAGGCCGGCCGGGTCGACATGACCGGCACGCGCAACACCCCGTACGTCTACGACCTGTCCGAGGGGCACCCCGGCGCGGTCCCCGACCGGGACCTGACCTACCGTCCGGGCACGCGCGACCTCGCCGTCCTGGAGACGAAGTACCACGCGGCCGGACCGGCGGCCGGCGGCGAGTTCCGGTACTCGGTCACCGACGCCTTCCCCCTCGCCATCGGCTTCAAGGAGCGCGTCGACCTCCCCGCCGAGCGCACCGAGTACGTCTCCACCGGCGCCGGCCAGGGCTGGCACGAGTCCGTGGACGTGGCCGGCGGCGCGCTGGAGCAGCGCGGCGGACTGGCGCGGTACGAGGGCGGGACGCGCGCGGAACTCAACTGGTTCAGGCCCGTCTGGCACCCCTACCTCGGCACCGGGCTCGGCTGGGGGCAGCAGCGCTCGGGCGACACGCTGCGGTTCAACGTGCCGGGCTGGGGCGACTCGGGGCCGGACCACACCGGCTTCGGCGACCTGTACGGCGAGGACAGCGGCATGTCCCAGACCACGGCGATCCACCGGGACGGCGAACTCCTCGACGCGACGTCCGACTCCACCGCCCACGTCCGGGACGCGCCGGCCGACGAGCACACGTACCGGCTCGTCACCGACACCGCGCTCGACGCGGAGCGCTGGGGCACCGGGACGAGGGGCCACACCGAGTGGACCTTCCGGTCGGCGGCCACGCCCGGGGACCGCTGGACCCTCCTGCCGCTGATCAACCTCTCCTTCGACGTCGGCACCGACCTCGCGGGCCGGGTCCCGGCCGGGCGCAGGCTCCCGGTCGCCATCGGCGCGCAGTACGTGCGGGGCGCCCCGGCGACCGGGAAGCTCGGCGGCGGCCGGCTGGAGGTGTCGTACGACGGCGGCGGGAGCTGGCGGCGGGTCGCGCTGAGCGGCGGGGAGGGCGCCTCCTGGCGGGGCGCGCTGACCGTGCCGCGCGAGGCGGACTCCGTCTCCCTGCGGGCCTTCGCCCGCGACGACCGGGGCGGCTCGGTGACGCAGGAGATCATCCACGCGGTGGCGGTGCGGTAGGCACCCCGCGGACACGCGGACGGCGCCGCCTCCCTGGGACGGGGAGACGGCGCCGCCGCCCGCGCGGAGCGGGACGTCAGACCAGCCAGCCGATGAAGTGGACGAGGCCGGCGAGGACGTCGGTGAGAAGGTTCATGAGCGTGCTACTCCTTGCGGTGGTGCTGTGAATGTGGGACCTGCGCGTCAACTACGGTCTGCAGCCCGTCACTTGCGCACCGTAAGTATCCTGCGCCGCGCCCGTCACATGCACCCTCACGGGTGACGATCACCTGTTCCAGGGAACAAGTGATCGCCTGTTCGGATCACGCCCAGTTCGGCCAGGTCCCAGGGCGCGGGGCGGAGCTGGTCCGCCGTGGCCGCCACCTCCTCGGGCGGGCGCTTGAGGATCGCCGCCGCCAGCTCGGGCGCGATGACGGAGAAGTAACTGTCCGGCGTGGCCCAGGTGTTGCCGGGCGCCGCCAGCGCGAGCGCGCCGCCCGACCCGCCCTCGCCGATCACCAGCGTGGTGACCGGCGTACGGGCGGAGGCCACCGCGGCGAACAGATCGGCGACGGCCGGGCCCACCCCCTGCCGCTCCGCCTCCGCGTCGTTGGCCGCGCCCGGGGTGTCCACCAGCGTCAGCACCGGGATGCCGAGCCGGTCCGCGAGCCGGATCAGCCGGGCGGCGGTGCGGTACCCGGCGGGCCGGGTCGCCGTCCCGGTCTGCGCGGCGTAGGCGATGGTCCGCCCGCCGCGGGTGCCGAAGCCGCACAGCATCCCCTCCGGATCGGCGCCCCCGCAGCGGTCGCCGCTCACCGCGACCCGCTCGGTGAAGTAGGCGTCCAGATAGGCGCGGGCCCGGGGGCGTTCGGGGGCCCGGGCCCGCCGTACCGCCTCCCAGCCCCCGGCGGGCGCGGCCGGCGCGCCCAGCGCCTCGGGCACGGGCGCCGGGGCGCTCGACGCGGCCGTCAGCAGCCGCAGCCACCGGGCCAGCGTGCCGCGCAGCTCCTCGGGCCGTACCACGGCGTCCGCCGAACCCGCCGCCACCTGGGCCTCGGCCGTGTACGCCGCCGGATCGGCGTCCGGCGGCCGGACCCGGGACCCGGCGAAGCCGACCTGGGCGCCCGGCAGCGCGAGCACCACGTCGGCGCCCGCGCCGAGGGTGGCCCAGCCGCCGCCGGTCGTCGGGTCGCGCACCACCGCCACCTGGGGCAGCCCGGCCTCCCGGGTGAGCACCGACTGCCGGGCCACCCGCTGGAGCTGGGTCAGGGCCGGCATGCCCTCCTGCATCCGGCTGCCGCCGGTCGCCACCAGCGGCACGACCGGCAGGCGGTGCGCGCGGGCGTAGGTGTACGCGGCCTGGAGCCGGTCGCCGGTGCGCTGCCCCAGGGAGCCGCCGAGGAAGCCGAACTCGAACGCCATCAGCACCGCCCGGGTGCCGCCCGGGCCGCCGACGGTCCCGGTGCCGCAGACCACCGACTCCCGCTCGCCGGTGCGGGCGGCGGCACGGGCCCGGGCGGTGCCGTACCCCGGCCAGTCCAGCGGGCCGTCGGGCCCGTCCTCCCGCTCCGGATACGGCAGCTCGGCGAAGTCGTCGGCGACCAGGGCGAGGACGCGGCGGGCGGAGAGCCGCTCAGCCACGGCCCAGCTCCCGCTTCATGACCTTCCCCATGTCGTTGCGGGGCAGCGAGCCGAGGTGGCGGACGACCCGGGGGCGCTTGTGCGGGGCCAGCCGGCGGGCCACATGACCGGCCAGCTCCTCCAGCCCGGGCGGGTCGGCCGGGTCGGCGGGGACCACCCACGCCACGATCCGCTCGCCGAGGTCGGCGTCCGGCTCCCCGGTGACGGCGGCCTCCCGCACCCCCGGGTGTTCGAGCAGCGCGTTCTCGATCTCACCCGCCCCGATCTTGTAGCCGCCGCTCTTGATCAGGTCGGTGGCCTTGCGCCCGACGATGCGGACATAGCCGTCCGGGTCGCGCACCGCCATGTCGCCGGTGCGGAAGAAGCCGTCGGCGGTGAAGGCGGCGGCGGTGGCGTCGGGCCGGTTCAGATACGCGGTGAACAGGTTCGGCCCGCGCACCTGGATCTCCCCGACGGTCTCCCCGTCGTACGCCGTGACCTCCGTCCCGTCCTCCTCCACCAGCCGCAGTTCGACCCCCGGCAGCGGCACGCCGACGGTCCCGGCGCGCGGCTCCCCGTCCGCCCGGACGCTGGTGTTCATCAGCGTCTCCGTCATGCCGTACCGCTCGATCACGCGCCGCCCCGTCGCCGCGGCGATCCGCTCGTGGTCGTGCACGGGCAGCGCGGCCGACCCGGACACCAGCAGCCGCGCCCGGCCGAGCGCCTCGGCCAGCTCCGGGTCGCCGGGCAGCGCCTCGGCGATCCGGTGGTACATGGTCGGCACCCCGAAGAGCATGGTCGCCCCCTCGTTCAGCTCCCGGGCCACGCCCTCGGGGGAGAACCGGCCCAGATGCCGCAGCGACCCGCCGCGCCGCAGCGGCCCGAGCACGCCGAGCACCAGCCCGTGCACATGGAACAGCGGAAGCCCGTGCACCAGCACGTCGTCCCCGGTCCACCGCCAGGCGTCGGCGAGCGCGTCCAGGGTGGTGGAAAGGGCCCGGCGGGGCAGGACCGCGCCCTTGGGCGGCCCGGTGGTGCCGGAGGTGTAGACGATCAGGGCCGGATCGCCGTCCCCGGCGCGCTCCTCGGGCAGCGGCCCGGCGGCGCGCACGTCGACGTCGGCGCGGTCCAGGTCCCCCACGGCCGCCGGGAGTTCGTCACCGGGAGCGGCCAGCAGCAGGGAGGGCGCGCTGTCCGAAAGGATGTGCCGCAGCTCCTTCCCGCCCGACCGGGGGTTGAGCGGCACGGCGGCCACCCCGGCGAGCAGCGTCCCCACGACGGCGACGGCGGTCTCCAGGGCGGGGGTGGCCCAGACGGCGACCCGGTCCGCGCCCCGTACCCGCGCGGCCACGGTACCGGCCGCGGCGGCGAGTTCGGCATAGGTCAGGGAGCGTGCGCCGAACCGCAGGGCGGGGCGGCCGGCCTCGGGCTCGGTCAGGGCCGGGAAGAGAGTGGACACGCGGAGTACTCCTTGGCTGTCGCTCGCGGGCCGGGGGGCCGGGCGGATGACGAACACTCGGAAACTGGTCGAGTGGCTGAGCCACTTGGACGATCGGTCGGTTGCAGCGTGAGGGTGCCCGGCAGCGGAGTCAAGAGGGCGTGGCCGGAAGGGGCCGGACCGCTCGGCCGCCCGGGAACCCGGTGTTACGCTCCGGCCGGCGGACGGGCCGGCGGGACGAGCCCCCGGAACGAGCCCGCGGAACGAGCCTGCGCAGGAGAGGGGGGACCGGTGACCGACGCCCTGCGCCCCATGACCAGGCAGCGCCTGTACGAGCAGGTGATCGAGCGGCTGCGGCAGTACGTCGCCGAGGGCGGTCTGCGCGCCGGCGACCGGCTCCCCGCCGAACGGGAACTGGCCCAGCGGCTCGGTGTGAGCCGGGCCTCGGTGAAGCAGGCCATCGTGGTCCTGGAGGTGCAGGGGCTGGTGGAGGCGCGGCACGGCGGCGGCACCTACCTCGTGCGGGACAGCCTCGACGCCGAACCGGTCGAGAGGATGGTCGAACGCCGCCGGCGCCTCCCGGAGGTCCTGGAGGCCCGCGAGGCGCTGGAGACGAAACTCGCCGAACTGGCCGCCGAGCGCCGCACGGAGGACGACCTGGCGGCGATGCGGTCCGCGCTCGCCCTGATGGCCGAGGAGATCGAGCACGGCGGCCCCGGGACGGAGGGCGACCGCCTGTTCCACGCGGCGGTGACGGCGGCGGCGCACAGCGGCCTGCTGGCGGAGTTCATGCGCTCCATCGCCCACCAGATCGCCGAGAGCCGCACCGAGTCCCTGCGCCAGCCCGGCCGCCCCGCCCGCTCCCTCGCCCAGCACCGGGCCATCCTGGACGCCATCACCGCCCGGCAGCCCCGGCAGGCGGCCACCGCCATGCGCCGCCACGTCCGCACGGTCGCCGAGGTCCGCCTGCTGGACTGGGACCCGGAGACCGGCTGAGGGCCGGGCGGCGGCTACCCCCGCACCGCGGTCCGCTGGAGCAGCCCCCAGGTGAACTCCGCGGCCACCTCGTGCCGTACGCCGTGCGCGTCCGGGGCGGTGAAGGCCAGCCCGCACCGGGTGGGCGCCGAGCCCTGGAGGGGCCGGGCGGGGGCGAAGGCGCGGGCGGCCTCGTCGACCGTGCACGACCAGGGGGTGAGGTCGGCGAGGGTGCGCAGGGCGGGGGCGGGGGCGCCCGGCGCGCGCACCAGCCACTCGTTCCAGGCCAGGCCGTCCCCGCCGGTGAGCACCTCGAACCGCAGGTCCGGCCAGAGCGGCAGCCGCCATCGCAGGGCCTCGCAGTCCAGGTCGCCGATCCGGCGGGGCTCCGCCGACTCCGGCGGGCCGAGGACCGAGCGGACGAGGGCGACCCTGGTCCGGGCCGGGCCGGGCGGCACGGCGGCCGGGCGGCCCCGCGGGGAGCGGACCATCGCCTGCCACCGCTTGTTCGCCTCCCGCATGTCCGCCGCCGAGGCGCCCAGCTCCCGCCGGGCCCGGTCGACCAGATCCGCGTTGAAGTCGGCCATGCGGCGCAGCAGCACGAGCTGGAAGTCGGCCGGCGTGAAGGGCCCGGCGGGGCGCGGCGCGGAAGGCATGGGCCCATCGTCGCCCATCCCGGCCATTGCCCGCGTCAGCCCTGTGTGTCTAGCCTGTGTTCGTCATTCCGATCGCCTGTTGAAATCTCGAACGCAGGCCGCCTCAGACGCAGGAGAGGAGCGGGGCCGGAACATGGGACGCCTCGTACCAGCCGTGACCAGGGCTCTCGACATACTCGAACTGTTCCTGGACGGGGACGGCACACTCTCCGCCCCCGACATCGTGCGCCGGCTCCGGCTGCCGCGCACCACCGTGCACGAGCTGGTCACCACGCTCGCCGCCCGGAAGTACATCGTGCCGGTGCCCGGCCAGCCCGGACGCTACCGGCTCGGTGTCCGGCCGTACCAGCTCGGCGCCCGCTACGCCGAGCAGCTCGACCTGGCCGCCGAGGGACAGCAGGTCGCCCGGACCGTCGCCGAGACCTGCGACGAGACCGTGCACGTGGCCATCCTGGAGGACACCGACGTCATCTACATCGCCAAGGTGGACTCCACGCACGCCGTGCGGATGGTCTCGGCGGCCGGGCGCCGGCTGCCCGCCCACTGCACCTCCGTCGGCAAGATGCTGCTGGCCTCCCTCCCCGAGAAGGAACTCGCCGCCCGCATCCCGGACGACGCCGAGCTGGCCGGGATGACCCCGAACAGCATCACCGACCCGGTGGCCCTGCGCGAGGCCCTGGCCGAGATCCGCGAGCGCGGCATCGCGGTGGAGAACCGCGAGTCCAACCCGGACGTCTCCTGCGTCGCCGCCCCGGTCCGCGACCGCACCGGCCGGGTCGTGGCCGCGCTGTCCATCTCGGTGCCGATGATCCGCTGGAGCGAGGAGCGCCGCGCCGAGCTGGAGGAACTCGCGGGCAAGGGCGCCGCCGACCTGTCGGAGCGGCTCGGACACCGGAGCGCGGCATGAGGTACGACGTGGCGGTACGGGCCGAGGCGGCCCTCGGTGAGGGCCCGACCTGGGACGGCGCCCGGAACCGGCTGATCTGGGTCGACATCCTGGGCTCCCGCGTGCACACCTACGACCCGGCCACCGGCCGCCGGACGGTCCGCACCACCGGGCAGCACGTGGGCGCCGCCAAACCGCGGCAGGGCGGTGGACTCGTCCTCAACCTGCGCGACGGGGTCGCCCTCCTCGACCCGGACGGCGCCTTCCGCTGGCTGCGCCGCGAGCCGGTCCCCGGCCGCCGGGGCAACGACGCCGCCGTCGCCCCCGACGGCTCCCTGTGGGCCGGCACCATGCGCTACGACGGGGCGCCCGGCGGCGGCACCCTCACCCGCCTCACCGGCGACGGGACCGCGCGGCCGGTCCTGGACGACGTGACGGTGAGCAACGGCACCGGCTGGAGCCCGGACGGGCGGCTGATGTACTACGTCGACACGCCGACCGGGCGGATCGACGTCTTCGACCACGAGGCGGGGCGGGCCGCCGGCCGGCGCCCCTTCGCGCGGATCGAGGACGGCGCCGGCTTCCCCGACGGCCTCACCGTGGACGCCGACGGCTGCGTGTGGGTGGCCCTGTGGGAGGGCGCGGCGGTCCGCCGCTACACCCCGGACGGACGGCTCGACCGGGTGATCGAGCTGCCGGTGCCCCGGGTGACGGCGTGCGCCTTCGGCGGCCCGGACCTGACCGACCTGTACATCACCACGGCCCGTACGGGCCTGGCGGCGCCGCACCCGCTCGCCGGATCGGTCTTCGTGGTGCCGGGAGCGGGCCGGGGGCTGCCGCAGCCGGCGTTCGCCGGCTGAGGCCGGTTCAGGCCCCGGAGTGGTCCAGGGCGCGCAGCGTCCGGCGCTCGCCCGGGGTCAGCGGGGGCTCGGCGGCCGGGGGCAGCGGCGAGCCGCCGAGGGTGGCCAGCAGGGTGTCCGGCCGCAGCAGCCGGGCCGGGCCCTTGCGCAGGCTCGTCACGTCCCACAGGGCGGCGGCCGCGGCGTAGGAGCCGGTGGCCGCCTTCGTCATCCGGCGGGTGTACGCGCCGACGACGTGTTCCACGACGCCCGGCCGGCCCCCGCGGGCGCCCGGATAGCGGACGTCCTGGCTGACGGCCATGGCCCAGGCCGCGTCGACCGGCCTGGCGGCCTCGCGCTGCACCCGGCGGGCGAGGCCGGGCGCGGCGGGGCCGGTGCGGGCCAGCTCCCGGGCCAGCGCGCGGGCGCCCAGCGCGGCCACCGACATGCCCTGGCCGTAGGCGGGGTTGAAGGTGGCCAGCGCGTCGCCGAGGACGACCAGCCCCTCCGGCCAGTGCCGGACCCTCTCCAGGTACCGCCGGACGTTGCGGGTGCTGCGGCTGACGTGGACGTCCGTCAGGGGTTCGGCGCCGGAGATCAGCCGGCCCACGATGGGGTCGGGCAGGTCGAGGGTGTACCGCAGGAAGCCGTCCGGGTCGGCGGGCGGCTCCCCGCCCCGGGTGCCGGCCAGGCTGACCATCCAGCGGTCGCCCTCGATGGGCAGCACCATGCCGCTGCGGCCGGGCCGTCCGGCGTAGGGATCGGCCTGCACGACCGTGAGCGGGAACCGCTCGGCACCGTCCGGCACCCGGTAGACGCGGGTCGCGTTGACCAGGCCGGAGTCGACGACCAGTTCGCGGACGCCGTGCAGTCCGAGCCCGGCCAGCCAGGTCACCACCCGCGAGCCCCGGCCGCTGGCGTCGACCACCAGATCGGCGCCGAGCTCCTCCTCCCCGGCGCCGGAGGCGACGCGGACGCCGCCCACCCGCCCCCGCG
>NZ_WYCT01000244.1 GCF_011008945.1 Streptomyces harenosi | reverse complement strand
GCCCCGTTCCCGGCCCCCGTCCCGCGGCTCCGTCGCGTCCCGGACGTCCCGGGCCCGTCCGGCCCACGCCGCCGGCGCAACGTACGCCGCGCGATGTGGCCGCCAAGCCCGGACCGTCGGCTCCGGGCAAGCCCGCCGCCTCCGCCACCCCGCAGATCCAGTTGGTCCCGGCCACGGCCGAGGGTGCCCTCGACGCGGCCGAAGAGGCCGTGGATCTGCTCCTGG
The DNA here is from genome assembly GCF_011008945.1 of Streptomyces harenosi. Lineage (GTDB taxonomy): Bacteria > Actinomycetota > Actinomycetes > Streptomycetales > Streptomycetaceae > Streptomyces > Streptomyces harenosi. Next base: position 11,013 of record NZ_WYCT01000244.1, on the reverse strand, counting down.
AGTCCGGCCGGGCCCCCGGCGACGTACTGGTGATCACCACCGGTGAGCCGCACCCGTGGGCCTCCCACGAACTGTCCTTCGGTGAGGCCGCCTACTGGGCGCAGCACGACGCCGGCGACGACGTCTTCTACGCGGACGCCGCCGTGGCCGAGCGCGCCGCCTCGCGGCCCGTGGTCGTGGTCGCGGTCAACGGCGGCTCCGAGGCCGCAGCCGCCACCGCCCTGTCGCTGGCCCACTCCCGCGCCGGTGCTCTGCTGATCGTCTGCGGTGACCCGCAGCGGATCAACTCGGCGCTGGGCGCGGGTGTCTGAGCCGGCTCCGCCGCGTCGGGGGGATGGTACGGCGTGACGCCGGGGCGAGCCCGGAAGGGTTCGCCCGGTGTGCGCCGGGCCGGTGGGGTACGCGGCGCGGGCCCGTCCCCCGGATGGCGTGCCCGCGGTGACCGGTGTGTCCGGTCGCCCGGAGCCCGCCGGGCCTGGGCGGGACGCCGGTCCCCCGGCGGTGGCGGCCCGCAGTTCCGGCCGCCGGTCGCGCGGGCCTCGCGCGCCGCGTGCGGTGCCTGTTCCGGGTGCGCGCAGGCCGGTGCCGTGTGCGTGCCGGGAGTTGGGGCCGGAAGGGCTCAGCGGGCGGTGGCGCGCAGTACTTCCGAGGAGGCGCCGCCGACGCGCGGCGGCGGCGCCGTCGACAGGGCGAGCGGCTCCGGCGCGGACGTCGCGTTGGGGCGCCGGCCGCCGCGGCCCTCACCGAGGACGCGCCAGCCCTCCGCGGTCAGCGTGACGTAGGCGCCGCAGCGCAACCCGTGCAGCGTGCACGCGTCCCGCAGCCCCCACATCCACGCACCGTCCTCCTCCGTCCAACGCCCGTCGCCCTCACGGCAGTAGAGCAGTACGGCGGTGCGGACGGGCGTGCGGCGCCGCAGATCGTGCGGGATGACCCGGCGGAGCTGGGAGAGCAGCACGTTGCGCAGCATCCACCCGTCGGCCGGGGCCGGGCGGGCGGCGAACGAGGCGCTGGCGCGCAGCCGTTCGTCCGGGTCGAGCACGGCCACGACCGCGGTGGCCGGCTGCGGGTGATGGCGGGCGTGCAGTCCGCTGACGACCTCCCTGGGATTGCGCAGCAGCGGGATTCCGGCAGCGGCCCACTCCGCGGGTTCCAGCACGCGGTTCGCGGAAGGGGCCGGGGGCGACAACGATGCCGTCGAGGACGAAGCGAATCCGAAGGTCACGTTCCTCCCTTCGGCTACGCGCCCACACTGCGGGCGAGGTCGGATTCGGGGGAGCGCGCACCGCAGTGAAGCCCTGCCGGATCACGGACGAGCCGTGCGGGGAGCGGACTTCGATTCTTCCTGTCGAACTGAGATGCGGCAACGAGCAATTGGGACCGTCGACCGTTATCGGGCGATGCAGGTCTTATATCCCTACCCAGGTCAGCGCCGTATGAAGCATGGGGAGGGCCCGGGGCCGGGGTGCGGGACGGGTGCGCGCGCACCTACGGGGGCGCGGTCGAGGCCGTGGTGCTCCTCCGGGACATCGCGCCGGGGGCGCACGGCCCGCTCGCGCAGCGCACGGCGGGCGGGCGCCCGGCAGCGACCCCGGCGAGCTCACCCCTGCACGGCGAGGACCAGGGGCAGCACCCCCTGGGCGCCGGCGCGGCGGAGCATCCGGGCCGCCACGGCGAGGGTCCAGCCGGTCTCGGTGAAGTCGTCCACGAGGAGGACCGGCCCCGGCAGATCGGCGAGCGCGGCGGCGAGGCCGGGCGGCACCGTCAGCGCTCCGGTGAGGGCCTTGAGACGCTGGGCGCTGTTGCTGCGGGACACGCGGGGCGCGTCGGCCGTGTACTCGATACGGCCCAGCAGCGGCAGGCGGCCGACCTCGGCGATGTGCGCGCCGAGAGAGCCCACCAGGTGCGGCCGGGTGCGCGAGGGCACGGTCACCACACCGACGGGTCGCGGGGGCGCGTCCGCCGCGCCGGAGGCCCAGCCGCCGGGGCCCCTGGCCCAGTCGGCCAGGACGTGCACGACGGCCTTCGCCACGTCGTCGGGCACCGGCCCGTCCGGCGCCTGGGGCGCCAGCATCGGCCGCAGCCGGTTGCCCCAGCCGATGTCGGACAGCCGTCCCAGAGCCCGGCCCGGCGCGGCCTGCTCACCGGCGGGGATGCGTCCCTTGAGGTCCACCCCGACGGCGGGGAGCCCGGTCGGCCACATGCGCCGGGGCTCCACCTCGACACCGGCCCGGCCCAGGTCGCCGCGGGCGGCGTCCAGGGCCTCGGCGGACGTGTCCGCGGTGAACCGCGGCCCGGCGCAGTTGTCGCAGCGGCCGCAGGGCCTGGCGGCCGTGTCGTCGAGCTGACGCTGCAGGAACTCCATGCGGCAGCCCGTCGTGGACGCGTACTCGCGCATCGCCTGCTGCTCCGCCTTCCGCTGCCGCGCGACCCAGTCGTACCGCTCGGTGTCGTAGGTCCACGGCTGTCCGGTCGCGATCCAGCCGCCTTTGACGCGCTTGACCGCCCCGTCCACGTCGAGCACCTTGAGCATGGCTTCCAGGCGGGAGCGGCGCAGCTCCACCAAGGGCTCCAGGGCGGGCAGCGACATCGGGCCCTCCGCGCGCGCGAGGACGTCCAGCGTGCGGCGCACCAGCTCCTCCGGCGGAAAGGCCAGGGAGGCGAAGTACTCCCAGATCGCCTCGTCCTCCCGTCCGGGCAGGAGGAGCACCTCGGCGTGCTCGACACCGCGTCCGGCGCGCCCGACCTGCTGGTAGTAGGCGATGGGGGAGGAGGGCGACCCGAGGTGCACGACGAAGCCCAGGTCGGGCTTGTCGAAGCCCATGCCGAGCGCGGAGGTGGCGACCAGGGCCTTGACCCGGTTGGCGAGCAGATCGTCCTCGGCCTGCTGCCGGTCGGCGTTCTCCGTCTTGCCGGTGTAGGAGGCGACGGTGTGACCGCGCTGCCGCAGGAAGGCCGTGACCTCCTCGGCGGCGGCCACGGTGAGCGTGTAGACGATCCCGGAGCCCGGCAGGTCGTGCAGGTGGTCGGCGAGCCAGGCGAGCCGGTGCGCGGCGTCCGGCAGCCGCAGCACGTTCAGACTCAGGCTCTCCCGGTCCAGCGGGCCGCGCAGCACCAGGGCGTCCGAGGTGCCCCCGGTGCCGAGCTGCTCCGCGACGTCGGCCGTGACGCGCGCGTTGGCGGTGGCGGTCGTCGCGAGCACCGGCACGCCCGGCGGGAGGTCGGCGAGCATCGTGCGCAGCCGCCGGTAGTCCGGGCGGAAGTCGTGGCCCCAGTCGGAGATGCAGTGAGCCTCGTCCACCACCAGCAGTCCGGTCGCGGCGGCCAGCTTGGGCAGCACCTGATCGCGGAAGTCCGGGTTGTTCAGCCGCTCGGGGCTCACCAGGAGGACGTCGACCTCGCCCGCCGCGATCTCGCTCTGCACCGTGTCCCACTCCTCGGTGTTGGAGGAGTTGATGGTCCGGGCGTGGATGCCGGCGCGGGCCGCGGCCTCCACCTGGTTGCGCATCAGCGCCAGCAGCGGGGAGACGATCACGGTGGGGCCGCCGCCCCGGGCCCGCAGCAGGGCCGTCGCCACGAAGTAGACCGCGGACTTGCCCCAGCCCGTGCGCTGCACGACCAGGGCCCGGCGCCGGTCGGCGACCAGCGCCTCGATCGCCCGCCACTGGTCCTCGCGCAGCCGGGCAGCGCCCGAGGAATCCCCGACGAGGCGGGCGAGGACGGCGTCGGCGGCGGTGCGGAGATCCGCGTTGCTCGTGTGCTCCATGCCTTCCATGGAACAGGACGGGACTGACAACCGGGCACCGCCGGCCCGCGAGCCGCCCCGGCGCGGCCGAGCGGCCCGGGCGTGGCTGGCATGCCCCTGACCGGACTTATCCACAGGGCGAAGCGGAGGCTCGTGATCCGCGAGATCGTCGGCGCATGACGAACCACAGCGAAACGACGGGCCCCTCCGGCGACGACGGCATCACCGGGCCGCACCGGGCGGATCAGGTCGCGTGCACCGCGTACGACGGACACGGTGCCGAACACGAGGTCACCCTGCGCACCCCGGCCGAACTGGCGGACGCCCTGCCCTATCTGCTCGGGTACCGCCCGGAGGACAGCATCGTGCTGGTCGCCCTGCACGACAGGGACGGACGCGGCCGCTTCGGCGGCAGGGCCCGGCTCGGCATTCCCGCGAGCCCGGACGACTGGCCGTCCGCGGCCCGCCAGCTGGCCCACGGGCTGATCACCGGGAGCGCACGCCGGGGTGCCCGGCCCGAGCAGATGGTCGCCTACGTCTGCCAGGAACCGCCCCCGGGCCGGTCGGGACGGGAGGTGATGGAACGCCTGCGGCCGCTGGTGCAGAAGCTGCGCGTCGAGTGCGGCGCCCTCGACGTCCCGGTGATCGAGGCGCTGTGCGTCTCCGACGGCCGCTTCTGGTCCTACTGCTGCGCGGGCGGCGCCTGCTGCCCGGCCGAGGGCACCCCGATGGGCCTGCCGGGCACGTCGGTGCTGGCCGCCGCCGCGACCTACGCCGGCATCCAGGTGCGCGGGTCCCTGAGCGAACTGCGCGCCCGGCTGCTGCCCCGGGAGAACTCCGCCGCCCTCGACCAGGAGGCCGCCCTGGACGCGGCCGGTATGACGCTGATGCCGAGGATGCTGGACCGGACGGGCCGCGTGGAAGTGGCCGAGGAGACACTGGCGCTGGCGGCGCGGATCATGGGCCGCCTGGCGGCGGCGCCGGCCGTGTCCGGCGCGGTCACGGCGGACGCCCGCGATGACGAGCTGCTCGCCCACGACGAGGCCGCGAAGCTGATTCTCGGCCTGCAGGACCGTACGACTCGCGACCGCGCGGCCGAGTGGATGGAAGGCGACGAGGCGGGGCCCGCCCTGCGGCTCTGGCGGGCGCTGGCCCGGCGCTGCGTCGGGGCGTACGGCGAGCACGCCGCCCCGCCCCTCACCCTGGCCGGCTGGGTCGCGTGGTCCACCGGAGACGAACTGGAGGCCCGGGAGGCGTTGGCCATGGCCCTGGGCGCCGACCCGGACTACCTGTTCGCGCGCCTTCTGCACCAGGCGTGCAACGAGGGCCTCGATCCCGAATCCATGCGCCGCTGCCTGCGCGCGGAGCGCGGCGACCACGGCGGCACCCCCGCACCCGGGGGCGGCGCGCAGTCACGGGCGGAGGCCGGAGAGCCGCACTCCGTGCCCGTCCCCGGCTCTGTGCCCGCCTCCGACTCCGCGCCCGTTCCCGGTTCCGTGCCCGCCCCCGGCTCTGTGCCTGTCTCCGACTCCGTGCCCGTTCCCGGTTCCGGGCCCGCCCCCGGCTCTGGGCCCGTCTCCGACTCCGTGGCCGTTCCCGGTTCCGTGTCCGCCCCCGACTCCGTGCCCGTTCCCGGTTCCGTGCCCGTCCCCGAGGCGGTGCCGGCGCGTCGGCGTCGCCCGCGTGCGTCCGGTGCGGCCGACGGCATCGGGCGGCGCGCGGGGATGCGGGGCCGCGGTGCCGGGGCGGGCGGCACGCGCCCGCGCACCCCTGCGGGCGGCACGCGTCCTGGCGGTACTCGCACCAGGACCGCACGGGCGCGTACGGCTGGCACGGGAGGCGCACACGGGACGGGAGGCACGGCGGGGCCGCACCGGGACGGGTGCGCGGACGACGCGGGAGCCGGCGGCAGCGGCTCCGAGCAGGGCGAGTGAGGGACGTGCCGAAGGCAGCGGCCGGGAGCGCGCGCCCCTCACGCTCCCGCTCACCGGGCGGGGAGACGCGCCTTCCCGACCCGGTGACGACCGGCCGGGGCGGCCGCCCGCCGGTGCCGTCCGCGCCACGGGCGTGACCCGGGGGACGCCCGATCCGTTCACCTGAACGGTGGAAGGCCCGGATGGCCCACGACGCCGCGCCGCGCTCGTCCGCCGACCTCGACACTCCCGTCCGGCGCCGTACCCGAGGCGTACCAAAGCGCAGAGGAAGCCCTTCCATGCACCAGCCGACTCCGCCGTCCGTCAACGCTGCCGACCCCGGCGCGGGCCGGCCCGCGGCGCCCGCCCCCGGCTCCCCGGCCCACACGATCCCGGCCGTGCCCGCGCCCAGGAGCGGCGCCCGGCCGTCCACGACTCCGGATCGACGCGAGGCCCCGCCCCCGGCCGCGGTGACGGTGCCGCCCCGCCCTCCGTCCCCGGGGACATCCGGCCGCGGTGGCCGGAGTCCGCGCCCGGCCACCGCCCCGGCCGCCGCCCGGTCGCGGAGCGGGGCGGCACCGCCCGCCCCTGGGCCGCTCGCCGACCTGCCGCCCGCTCACACCGCCCTCGTCTGCGTCGCCCTGCCGGGTCTCGCCGTCTCCCTGGGACAAGGGCAGATGACCGGCCGGGGGCTGGAGGGGTACTACCGCGGGGGCCGTCGCCTGCTCTCCCGGTGCCGTCTCCGGGTGGCCGGGCGCGACCCCGTCGAGGTGCAGGCCCGGATGGCCGGTGCCGACCGTGCTCGCTTCGTGGCAACGCTGCGCATATCGGCCCCGCCCGGACCCGACCCCGACCTGATGGTCGAACGCGTCCGGCACGCGGACGGTACGGAACAGATCACCCTGCGCAGCCACGCCCCCCGGCCGCTGCGCCTGCCCGTCGAGGTGTCCCTCGGCACGGACCTGGCCGATCTCGCGGCGATCGCCTCCGGCCGTGCGGGACCCGAACTGCCCGCCGACGTCCATGCCGCCGGACTGCGGTGGACCGGCCGCGCCGGCACCTCGGTGGTCACGGCCGATCCGCCACCGGCGGACGCGCTGGCCGGCGCGGGAGTGCTGCGGTGGGAGGTCGAACTGCCCCCCGGTGGCAGCACGAGCCTGGAACTGCGCGTGCGCCCGGACGGCGCGGGCCCCCTGCGCCCGGTGCGCCGCACGGCGACCGGCTGGCCGTCACCCGCCGCCGCGGCGGGCGACGACGCCCGGATCCCCGCACTCCTGCGGACCAGCCTCGACGACCTCCAGGCCCTGCTGCTGCGCGATCCCGCGCACCCGGCCGATCTCCACCTCGCGGCCGGTGTCCCCTGGCGCTGCGGCCCGGCCCCCGCGGAGGCGCTCGCCGCGGCCCGGATGACGCTGCCCCTGGGCACCCGCCTCGCCGCGGGCACCCTGCGCGCCCTCGCCCGCACCCAGCTCCCGGCTCCAGGACCCCGGTCCGGCATGATCCCCGGGCCGTGGCGGGACGCCGGTCCCCATCTGCCACCGGGCTGCACCGGTACCGAGGCCACCCTGCTCTTCCCCGTACTCCTCGCGGAGGCCCGGCGCTGGGGGCTGCCCGAACAGGAGACCGAGCAACTGCTCCCGGCGGCCGAGCGCTGTCTGGACTGGCTGCGGACCACCGCCGGCGACGGCCCGTACGTACCCGATCCGCTTCCCGGCGGCCACCTCCGCTGCGAAACGCAGGCCCACGCGCACCGCGCCGCCCTGCTCGGCGCCGATCTGCTCGACTCCTGCGGCCGGCCCGGTGCGCAGGGACTGCGGCAGTGGGCCGAGTCGTCGCGGACGGCGTTCCGGCGGGACTTCTGGGCCGACGACCCCGCAGGAGGCCGCCCGGCGGCGGCCCGGACCCGGGACGGCCGCCTGGTGCCGCATCTGAGCGCGGCGGCCGCCCATCTGCTGGACACCGGGCTGCTCGGCGGCGGCACGTACGCTCCCGGACTCCTCGACCAGGCCCGGACAGCCCGCCTCGCCCGGCTGCTGGGCGGCCCGGCGATGGACTCCGGCTGGGGACTGCGCGGCCTCGGCGCGGAGGAACCGGGACACAACCCGTTCGGGCACCGCGCGGGGGCGGTGCGCGTGCAGGAGACGGCGGTCGCCGTCGCGGGCCTGTTCGCCGCCGGCCACGAGCGGGAGGCGACGTCCCTGCTGCTGGGGATACTGGCCGCCGCGGACGTCTTCGGGCACCGGCTGCCGGAGATGTACGCGGGGGTGCGGCGCGCGGAGGGCGGCGCACCGCTGCCCCACCCCGCGGCCTGCCGTCCCGCGGCCACGTCCGCGGCCGCCGCCGTCCTGCTGCTGACCGCGCTCGCGGGAATCCGCCCTGACGCCCCGGCCGGGACGGTCACCCTGCGCCCCGTGCGCGGCGCCCCCCTCGGCGAGATCGGGCTCACGGGGCTGCGGGTCGCGGGCGCACCCTTCTCCGTACGGGTGAGCCGGCTCGGCCTGGCCCTGGTCGAAGAGGCGGGCGACGGACTGCTGCTGAGATCGTGACCTCGCCGGACACGCCGCCACGCGCGACCGGGGGCCGGACGGTGACCGGCGGACCGGGGCCGGTCGGGCAGGTCATGGGAGCGACCAGCGAAGGGAGTGTTTATCGTCAGGCAGACGACTATGATCGCGGCATGCCCTACGACCCGTCAGCGTTCCCGCCCTTCGCCGTCACCGTGGATCTGGTCGTACTGACCGTGCGAAGCCATTCCCTGTGCGCGCTGGCGGTGCGCAGGGGCGAGCCGCCGTTCCAGGGGCGCTGGGCCCTGCCCGGCGGGTTCGTACGGCCCGACGAGGACCTGGCGCAGGCGGCGGCGCGCGAGCTGGCCGAGGAGACCGGGCTGCGGGTCCACGACCCGGCGGCGCCGCTCGAGGCCAACGGCGCCCACCTGGAGCAGCTCGCCTCGTACGGTGATCCCGACCGCGACCCCCGGATGCGCGTGGTCAGCGTCGCCCACCTCGCCCTCGCGCCCGACCTTCCCGCTCCGCGACCGGGCGGTGACGCCGACAACGCGCGCTGGGCGCCGGTCGAGGAACTGCTGGAGCAGGGCGGCCGCGGCCGGGACGGCGAACCGGCGGCGCCGCTCGCCTTCGACCACGCCAGGATCCTCGCCGACGGGGTGGAGCGGGCCCGCTCCAAGATCGAGTACTCCTCGCTCGCCACGGCGTTCTGCCCGCCCGAGTTCACCGTCGGCGAGCTGCGCCGGGTCTACGAGGCGGTGTGGGGCGTGGCCCTCGACCCGCGCAACTTCCATCGCAAGGTCACCGGGACACCGGGCTTCCTCGTCCCCACCGGTGGTACGACGACCCGTCAGGGCGGCCGGCCGGCCCAGCTCTTCCGCGCCGGGGGCGCCACCCTCCTCAACCCCCCGATGCTGCGTCCCGAGGCGTGACGCCGTCCCCGGCACGGCCGGCCCGGTGATCCGGCCTCCCGGGGACGGTTGGGCACGGCGAGGAGGGCGAGGAGGAGAGCCGAGAGCGCACGGGTGGGTCCGGCACGATCGGCCGCCGTGCGCCGGACGAGCCGCAGGTGCCCGAAAAATCCGATATAGCGCGCTATCTTGCTGCGGTGATCCAGGCCCTCGGACTGACCAGCAACCCCCGCAAAGAGCTTCCGCCCGCCGTCGACGACGTCTCCTTCGAGGCGGTCGCGGGCCGCGTGACCGCACTGCTCGGAGCACCGGGCGCCGGCAAGACGACGGCGCTCAGACTGATGCTCGAACTGCAACAGGGCCGCGGCGTCACCTACTTCAGAGGCCGGCCCCTGCACCGTATCGCCCACCCCTCACGCGAAGTCGGCGTGCTGCTGGGCGATGTGCCGGGGCATCCGGCCCGCACGGTGCGCGGCCATCTCCGCATGCTCTGCGCCGCCGCCGGCGTGCCCGCGCGGCGCGCCGACGAAGTCCTGGAGGCGGTGGGCCTGGTCAGCCTGCGCGACGAGCGCCTCGGCACGCTCTCGCGCGGTATGGACCGCCGGCTCGGCCTCGCCTGCGCTCTGCTCGCCGATCCGCACACCCTCGTACTCGACGCCCCGGCCGACGGCCTCTCCACCCGCGAGGCCCGCTGGCTCCACGACACCCTGCGCACCTACGCCGCCCAGGGTGGCACGGTCCTGTTCACCACGGCCGACCCGAAGGAGGCCGCGCGCACCGCCGACCGCGTCGTCACCCTGGAGCGGGGCAGGCTCGTCGCCGACCAGGAAGCCGCCGACTTCGCCCGCACCCGGCTGCGTCCCCGGGTCGCCGTCCGCAGCCCGCACGCCGCGCGCCTCGCCGCGCTCATCACCAAGGAGGCACGTACGGCGCGGCGTTCCGTCGAGGTGGTGCGCGAGGGCGGCAACCGCCTCTCCGTGTACGGCAGTACCTGCGCGGACATCGGCGAGATCGCCTTCCGGCACGGCATTCTCGTCCACCAACTTGCCGACGAGGTCGGCGACATGGGCCCCGGCGCGGGGGCGGTGCCACCGAAACGGGTGGGCTCCCTCCACGGTGGCCCCGCAGCCGAGGGCCAGGACGGCGGCCGAGAACTCCGCCCCACGGAGGACCGGCGCACCGAGCCGCACCCCGTCCAGGCCCGCGCCGGGCACGGCGCCCGGGGACGACCACCGGCCGACGCCGCCGAAACGTCTTCCGGGTCCCCGGATCAAGCCTTTTCCGGGTCCCCGGGTCAAGCGCCGTCCGGGTCCCCGGGTCAAGCGCCGTCCGGGTCCCCGGATCAGGCACCGTCCGGGCCCCCGGATCAAGTCGCTCCCAGCTCTCCGGATCAGGAGAACGGCACCCCTGGCGAGACCGGACGGCATCCGGACGCCGGCCCGGCCACGAACCCCCGGCCCACGACCGCACGCCGCGCGCCCGCACGCCCCGTGCCCGCCACCAAGCGCCCGGTCGCCCGCCCCTCGGGCCTCACCCTGCCTCCGGCACGCGAGCCCGCGGAACGCGAGGTTCCCGGCGCGAGCCTCGACTCCGCGGAGCCTCAACTCCCGGGCGCGAGCCCCGACCCCGCGGAACCGGAGGTCCCCGGCCCGTGTCCCGACCCCGCGGACTCTGAAGTCCCCGACCCATGTACTGACCCGGGCGCGAGCTCCGAGCCCGCGGAACGCGAGGCTCCCGGCGCGAGCCTCGACTCCGTGGAGCCCGAAGCCCTGGACGCGAGCCCCACCCCAGCGGAATCGGGGGCCTCCGGCCCGTGTCCCGACCCCGTGGACTCTGAAGTCCCCGTCCCATGTACCGACCCGGGCGCGAGCCCCGACCCCGCGGAGCCTGAGGCTCCCGACACGTCCCCCGCCGCCGCGGAGCCCGAAGTCCCCGGCGCG
>NZ_WYCT01000243.1 GCF_011008945.1 Streptomyces harenosi | reverse complement strand
ACACTTCTAGCTTCGTCGGCAGCGTCAGAGGTGGATAAGAGACAGGGCCTATGTCAGGACAGGTCGAGCGGGGCGCCGTTGAAGTAGTCGGCCAGCGGCCCGGAGGTGGCCGACCGGCCCGGCGGGTGGAAGATCAGCGGCCGGACGGAGGCGGCGAGGCGGGCGTGGTCGGGGCTGCGGATGAAGTCGACCCCGCCCAGCAGGTCCAGACTCAGCTGGGCCGACCTGGCCAGGGCGTCCTGGGCGGCGTAGCGGGCGACGAGGACCTGGGCCACCGCCTCCTCGCCCGCCAGGCCGTCGCGGACCGCGCGGGCCGCGCCCTCCAGCAGCGCGAAGGCGCTCTCGGCGCCGATGACCACGTCGGCGCGCTCGCCGGCGGTGCCCCGCCCGCGCTGGAGGACCACCTCGGCCAGGGCCGCGGCGGCGCCGGCGTAACCGGCCGAGATCAGCATCTCGAACCAGATGACGCCGGCGGTCTGCAGGTCGTCCAGCCGGTGCGGGTCCTCGGCGGTCGTGCGCACGACCATGGAGTGGGGCACGAAGACGTCGGTGAGCCGTACCTCCTCGCTCTGCGAGGCGGCCAGCACGTCGTTGCCCCAGAACGGGTGCACCTCCAGGCCCGGCGCGTCGGCCGGGACCAGGGCCAGGGCCAGCTCGGGGGAGCCGTCGGGGCCGGGAACGGCGATGGAGGCGGTGAGCAGCTCCATCGAACGGGCCAGGCTGCACGGCTTCTTCGCGCCGTTGAGCCGGTAGCCGCCCTCGACGGGCTCGGCGACCACCGACGGCGTGAAGATGTTCTGCTGGGTCTTGCCCTCGGCCCAGCCGGAGGCCATCAGGATCTGGTCGGGAACGACGCGGTGCAGCAGGTCGAGCTGGCCGGGCTCCAGCCGCCCGGTCTCCTCGGCCAGCGCGTACAGCATCGAGACGGTGAAGTGGTGCATGGTCACACCGGCGGCCACCGACGGCGAGACGGCACCCAGTGCCCGCTGCACCCGGACCGCGTCCACCGGGTCGGCACCGTGCCCGCCGAACTCGGCGGGCACCAGCAGGCCCACACCGCCCCGCTCGCGGAACACGTCGACCGCCGGGCTCCCGAGGGCCTCCCGCTCGGCGAAGGGGATTGCTTCCAGCGCCTTCAGCAGCCCGGGGTGGTACCGGTCGCAGACCGCGCGGGCGGAGTCGAGGGAGCGCACGGACGAACACCTCCGTTGGGTGGTTCGAAATGACGGCCGCTCCGGCACCTGCCGGGCGGCAGCCGGCCGGCACGGGGCCGGCGGCGGGGGACGGGTGGTGCCGGGGCGGCCCGGCCGCGGGCGCCGGGGACGCGGCGGCCGGGCCACCGGCCCCTTGACGCCCCGCGGCCCCGCCGCCTGACGGCCACGGCGGCCCCGGGGCCTGAAGGACACCGACGCCTGGAGCCGTGGGACGCGGGCCCGGGGCCCCGTGAGACCTGGCCGCGAGCCGTGGCCCGCGGCCCGTACGGGCCGGGAACCCCGGCCGGACCGCGGGGCCCCGCAAGACCCGAGCGGGCCCCGGCCGGGCCGCGGGGCCCGCACGCGGGTGTCAGGGCCCGAAGACCGCCTCGTGCGGGCTGACGTCGTGGGCGATGCTCACACCCTGGATGTGCGAGGTCTTCAGGATCGGATAGTTCGCCTCGCCGTAGACGCCGCCGGTCAGGCCGGTGCCGCCGTGGCTGGGCAGATACGGCAGGAACCCGATGTGCGAGTCGTTGATCTTCAGCAGTCCGCCGTTGACGACGCGCTGCACGAACGCGTTCATCACCCGCGCCGACTTCACCCACAGCGAGTTGCGCAGCCCGTACTCGTTGGAGTTCACGAACTCGATGAAACTGTTGAGCAGTTCGTCCTCGTCGGCCGCGTCGGCCGCCTCCGGCACCACGATCGGCAGCAGCGGGAAGAACGTCTCGCTGCGGACGATGTCGTGCTGGCGCGCCCCGGCCAGGCCGTCCACCCGCACCACCGTCGGCTGCAGGAAGACACCGGTGTCCGACACCGTGCCGTCGACCTCGGTGCGCCGCCCGCCGGTGATGATCTGCCCGCCCAGGTCCAGGGACTGCTGCAGCAGCGCGAAGAACTTCTCGCTGCGCCGCACCGGCGACAGCAGCACGTCCTCGTCCTCGGGATAGCCGGGCTTGACCAGCTTGACCCGCTCCTGCACCTCGGCGATGAGCTCCTCGGCGATCTCGGGGTGGACCAGGACGCAGTTGGGCACCATGCAGATCTGGCCCGAGCCGTAGAAGGACTCGCAGATCGCCTCCGCCGCCTTCTTCAGGTCGGCGCCCTTCCAGATGACGATGGTGTCGTTGCCGGCCAGCTCCAGGATGGGCTTCTTGCCGTTGGCCACGCACTGCTCCTGGAAGCGCAGCCCCTCCTCGCTGCCGCCGATGTAGAAGATGTCGTTGACCAGCGGCGAGGTGATCCAGCGGTCCAGGGTCTGCTTGGGGTTGGAGCACACCGCGTTGAGGATGCCGGCGGGCGCGTCGATCTCCTCCAGCAGGGGACCGACCACGTCACGCATCAGCCACATGGTGCTCAGCGCGATACTGCGCGGGGCGCGCATCACGACGGCGTTGCCGGCCATCAGCGCCAGCACGGCCAGGGCCGCGCTGGGCGCGGGCGCGTTCTGCGGCGGATTGAAGGCGACCACACCGTCGGGCTGGCGGCGCACGATCAGCCGCCGCCCCTCGTGCTGGAACTCGGTGTGCATCCGCTGCCGGTACCAGTACAGGCTCTCGTCGCTGTAGATCTGCTTCATGCAGCTCAGCTCCCAGCGCGCCAGGCGCAGCGGGTGCGCCTCGGCCGTCAGGATGTCCAAGAACTCGTCCTCGCGCCGGATCAGTTCCTCGCGGAACATGCTGCCCAGCCGCATCCGGCGCTCCAGCGGCACCTCGGCCCAGGCCGGGGCGGCCGCCGCGGCGGCCTCCGTGGCCAGGTCGATGGAGGCGTCGCCGGCGATGGCGCAGCGGCCCACCACGTAGGGGTGGCCGGCGGCGTCGGAATCCGGGTTCTGCTCGAGTTCACGCTTCAGGCTGACGCTCGTGAAGACATCTTCGAGGAGGGACCGGGCGCTGACCGTATAGACCCAGCCATCGCCTTCGACGTCCTTGCCCGCGATGTAGAGCTTGTAGCTGCGGAGTTCCTTGTCAGGCATCAAAGGACCTTTCCAAGTCTATGGTCCTGCTCACTGTCCATGAGCCCACCGGGAAACGATCCTGTCAGCGGCGGCTGACCCGCCGCTGACATTCCCCTCGTGAATTACCGCAGCGCCGCTTCGATCCAGCCGTGCAACGTATCGGCGTCCATGGACTCGATCCCGGCCGCGGCGTCGGCGACATCCGGGGACCCGCCGAATTCCAGGAATTTCTCCCGCATCAGCTCGGCGTGGTGGGCCCGGGTGTGCGGGCCGGCCGCCGCCAGCGGGATCATGCGCTGCCGGGAGGCCGTGCGCCCGTCGGCCAGACGCACCGTCACCCGGGCCCCGGTGGCCTTGGCCGAGGAGGTGAACGCGGGCCGCGCGCGGTCTCCGGCCGCGCCCCGGGCCAGCTCGGCCACCTCCTCCCCGGCGAAGTCGCGCAGCCAGGGCCCGGCCGCCGCCCCGGCCTGCCGCACCGCCTCCCCGAAGGGCGCCTCGGAGGCGAACAGGGCCCGCGTCAGCTCCGGGTCGTGCACCAGGCGCACCCGCTCGGCGACGTCCCAGCGGGCCCGCTCGTTGAGCAGCGGCGCCGCGAAGTCGTTGACCGTCAGTCCGCCGGTCAGCAGCGCGGTGGCCACCGGGTACGGGGTGTGCAGGACCAGCGCCCCCAGCGGCGAGCCCGGCCCGACGATGTAGGACGCCGCCTTCTTGCCCGCGAACAGCGTGTACAGCGACGCCTCGACGACGATCTCCTCGATGTCCTCGGGCCGGCACGGACCGAGCTGGCGGTGCAGCTCGGCGGCGCAGTCCACGGCCGCGTCGACGCCCGGGCCGCCCGGGTGCATCTTGAACGACAGGGTCTCGGTGTGCCAGCGCTCGCCGAGCCCGGCGCTGACCGCGTCCGGCAGCGGCACCGAGGCGAAACGGTCCAGGAACCCGTCGGGATGCTCCAGGATGTCCACGGCGCCGTGCAGCCCGGCCCGGGCCGCGTCACAGGAGTCCATGGCCGTGCGCACCGGGGTGAAGGTGTTGAACAGCCGGGCGTCGCTGGCCAGGAAGGCCCGCATCAGCGGCCAGTTGGGCATGGCGAAGGCCAGGCCGAGCGCGTTGCTCCACACCGCGTCGTCGGCGCCCTCGCAGTGCAGCCGCCCGCTGACCGCGCCCGCCAGATGGGTGTGCACGGCGCTGTGGCCGCGCAGCGGGCCCAGCGTGGCGGCCGCGGTGATCCGAGCCGCGCACTCGTTGGCGGCCACCACCGCGGCCAGCAGCGCCGGACCGTCCAGGCCCCGGCCGTGCGCGAACGCCAGCGGAACGGACACCGTGGAATTGGACAGATGGCCCGCGTAGGCGGTGTCGTCCAGGTTCAGCCAGGAGCCCAGCCCGGACAGCACGCACGCCGAGGCACGCGGATCGGCCTGCAGCGGCGGCCCGAAGCCGTCGATCAGGCGCCGGCCCAGCGGATGCGCCGCCCCCGCCCTGATCGACGCCAGTTGCGACAGCAGCTGGCTGGAGGCCAGGGCCCGCACGCGGGCCGGGATGTCCTCAGGTCGCAGCCACGCCGCCCAGCGGCACAGCTCCTTGAGTATCGACACGCGTCACTTCCTCCTCGGGAGCACCCCAGACCGGCAGCGCGCCCGGCAGCACCTCGACGGTCATGCTGGTCCAGTTGAGGTGCTGCAGTTCACCGTCGTACTCGAAACGCAAAGGCTCGCCGTCGGTCCGCTCCACGACGATCCGCCGGCCCCGGCCGTGCACCACGCCCGGCTGCCGGGACAAAAGTCCCTCGCGGGCCAGGGACGGCACCCGCGCGGCGGGCACCTCGGCGCCGACCACGCACACGTCCAGCAGCCCGTCGTCCAGCTCGGAGTGGTCCAGCAGCAGGTACTGGCCGCCGCGGTGGCGGCCCCCGCCCACGTTGGCCAGCACGGTGCGGCCCTCGTGCAGCACCCGGCCGTCGACCGTGACCCGCCCCGGGTAGGGGGTGAAGGCCGCGGCCGCGTCCGGCAGCGCCCGGGCGTACTTCTCCCGGCCGGCGGCCGCGACGGCACGGGCGGCGATCAGCCCCTCGGCGACCAGACCCGAACAGGCGCCCAGCAGCACCGGCTCCCCGGTCTCGGCCACCCGCCCCAGATCGACGCGGCGCAGCCGGGCCGCGCCGCCACCGGACCACACGGCCCGCAGCGACCGGGCCCACGGCGACTGCCCCCACAGCATGCGGTAGGCGGAGTTGCCGGTGCCCGCGGGCACGATGGCCAGCGCCGGGCCCCGCCCGGCAGCACCGGCCAGACCCTCGACGACCTCGTGCACCGTGCCGTCACCGCCCACCGCGACCACCAGGTCCACGGCGTACGCGGCCGGGGCGGCCAGGGCGGCGCGGACGGCCTCGGTGGCGCCGCCGCGGTGCGTCGTACGGTGCACCTCGACGGCTTCGAGCCCCTCCCGGCACAGCCGCACGACCTGTTCGACCAGATCCGGGCGGGCCGTGCCCGCGGTGGGGTTGACGACGACGAGGGCCCGCCGGGGGGCCGGGGATGCCGCGGTCGGCATGAGGCGATTCTCCAGACGCTGCGTCGGTGATCGGCGGCCGGACGGGAATCCCGTGGCACATCCCGCGGCACGTCCCATGTCGGTGCCCGGCGCGGAGAGGGCAGGATTCGAACCTGCGTGGGCTTGCACCCGACTGAAGCGAACTCCGGTCCCCGATAAGCCACTCCGGGCACCTCTCCCAGTTCCCGGGCTCCTCTTTCTCCCGGTCACGCCGCTTACGTTTTCACCCCCGTCTGATATTCACCTGACGAGCCGCTGACACCCCCGTCGGGCCCCGAAATTCCGCTCTTCCCGGACTCGAATATCCAGTGCTCTACTTCCCTCAGTCCAGTTCCGATACAGAACGGGAAGGAAGAGGCTTGATGACTTCGACACCCACGCTGGAGAACACCGCGCCGGGCAAGACGGCGCTGTACGACACCGTTCTCCACGCGATCCGTACGCACACCCAGGCCGAGAACCCCAGCGCCTTCCTGGCCATGAGCCGGGGCACCAGCGCCTTCACCGCCCCCGGCCTGGACGGCGTCATCGCCTACCGCAGGGCCGGCCGCTACCTCGTCCAGTTCGGCGGCCCGTTCGCCGCCGCCGACTCCTACCGCCCGCTGCTGGACCGGTTCGTCGCCCACGCCCACGGACAGGGCCTGCGGGTCGTGGGCGCCCAGCTCCAGCGCCACGACGCGCAGGCGTACGCCGAACGCGGCTTCACCGTCAACCAGTTCGGCTCCTCCTGGGTGGTGCACCTGCCGGACTTCACCCTGCGCGGCACCCGCTTCATGCGCATGCGCAACAAGATCTCCCGGGCCTTCCGCAGCGGCCTGCAGGTCAGGGAGGTACCCGCCGAGGACGTGGCCGGGGCCATCCACGAGATCGACACCGCCTGGCTCGGCTCCAAGGGCGCCGACGCGCGCCCGCTGGAATTCCTCGTCGGCGAGCTGGGCGGACCGGCCCAGCAGCACCGCCGCCTCTTCGTGGGCACCATCGACTCCCGCCCCGTCGGCTACATCTCCTACTCCCCGGTCTACGGCAGCAGGGCCGGCTGGATGCACGACCTGAGCCGGCGCATCCCCGACGGCACACCGGGCCTGATGGAAGCCATCAACTCCCACGTCATCGACATCTTCCGGGCCGAGGGCGCCCAATGGCTGCACTTCGGCTTCACGCCCTTCACCGGACTGGACGCCGCCAACGAACTGCCCGGCCACAGCCCGTCCTTCCGGTGGCTGATGCACTTCCTGTGGGAGCAGGGCGCCGCGCTCTACCCCGCCCAGACACAGCTGGCCTACAAGGAGAAGTGGGCGCCCCAGGCGCCCATCCCCGAGTACGTCGCCTTCGACGGGCCCGCCTCGGTCGCCGCGTTCGCGCACATCTTCCGCGCCTGCAACGCCTTCTGACCCGCCCCCGCACCACGCCCCCCTGACCCTTCGCCGTCCCGACCCCGCATCCGCCGCCCCGCGGCGGTGACAAGGAGCCGACCGCCATGACCACCGACACCACCGAGACCACGGCCACCGCCGCGCCCACTGAGGCCGACGCCCTCAAACAGCAACTGGTGGAGTCCCTGATGGGCGTCATCGGCGCCCCCGACGACCTGGACACCGCACGCCGCGCGGACGACGTCCTGCACACCCTGGACACCCGGCTCGCCGCAGAGCCCGCCGCCGCCTGACCACCGCGGCGGGCACCGGCCGACACCCGGAGCCCGCCCGCCCCTGCCGTCTTCCAGAGCGCCATCAGCGGGACATCAGCACGGTGCCCGACGCTGAAGTGTGCTCACATCCGGCGCCCCGCGCCGGGATACGTCCTGCCCCGAGGAGATCCTTCTATGCAGTCTCCGAACATCAGCGAGACACAGTCCGGCACGGTACGGCAGCTCGACACCGGCCTTGCGGTCGCGACGGGGGAGCTGAGCAGCCAGGGCGCCTCCGCCAGCTTCGCCGAGCTGCTCAAGCGCGTGAAGGCCGAGGGGCTCCTTGACCTCGACACACGCTACGACTACCGCCGCCTCGCCCTGAACATGTCGCTCATCGCGGCCGGCCTGGTCGCGTTCTTCCTCATCGGCCAGTCCTGGTGGCAGATGCCGGTCGCGGTGTGGATGGGCCTGTGCGGGGTGCAGAGCGCCTACATGTGGCACGAAGTCGGCCACAAGGCGATGTTCCGCGACAAGCGCATCGGAACACTCACCGCCTACTTCCACGCCAACTTCTTCAGCGGTGTCAGCTACGCCTGGTGGGTCAACCACCACAACCGGCACCACAGCCACCCCAACCACATCAGCCTCGACCCCGACATCGGCCGCCGCACCGCGATCTTCGACATCAAGCAGTACGCCACCCGCACCCCGGTGCAGCGCTTCATCGTCCGCCACCAGCGAGTCCTGTTCTTCCTCCTCCTCGTCCTCGAGGGCTACAAGATGGAGAAGACCACGATCAAGGAACTCGCCAAGAGCGGCGCCAAGCACCGCCACCTGGAGATCGGCCTGGTCGTCCTGCGCACCGCGATCTACCTGACCGCCGTCTTCACCGTCCTCACCCCGCTGCAGGCCGTCGCGTTCATCCTCGTCCAGCACGCCGCGCTCGGCGTCTACTTCGGCCTGATGTTCGCCCCCAACCACAAGGGCATGGAAGTCCGCGACGGCGAGAAGGAGACCCTGGACTGGCTGGAGCGCCAGGTCCTCACCTCCCGCAACATCCGCCCCAACTGGTGGATCGACTTCCTCTACGGCGGCCTCAACTACCAGGTCGAGCACCACCTCTTCCCGGCCATGCCGCAGCGCAACCTCGCCCGCGCCAGGGAACTGACCCGCGAGTACTGCGCCGAACGCAACATCCCCTACGTCGAGGTCGGCTTCTGGGAGTCCTACCGGCAGGTCGCCACCTTCCTGCACGAGGTGAGCGAACCGACCCGCCGCAAGGAAAAGGCGGCCGCCTGACCCCACCCAGGCACCCGGCCGCCGGCCGGCCCGCTGGAAAAACCCTCGTCTGCGCCCCGGCCGGCCGCCGGGGCGCAGACGCATCCGACCCACCTCACCACACTCTCCAGGAGCTCTGAGCCCCATGGCACAACCGACGGCGCTGCGCGAAAGACCCCAGGCGGCGTCCTCCATCGGCGACCGGATCGACCGGATGCCCGTGACCCCGACCCACCGCAGGCTCACCGCCGTGGTCGGTGTCGGCCTGCTCTTCGACACCTTCGAGAACAACCTCGCCGGCACCATCTCCCAGGTCCTGCAAGAGGACTTCGCCTTCAACGGCACCACCCTCAAACTCGTGCTCGCCTCGGCGTTCATCGGGCAGTTCTTCGGCTCCGTGGTCCTCGGACGCGTCGCCGACCGCTACGGCAGACGCCGCGCCTTCCTGATCAACCTCGCCCTGTACTCCGGCTTCTCCCTGCTCGGCGCGTTCTCCCCCAACGCCGCCTGGCTGATCGTCACCCGCTTCTTCGCCGGAGTCGGCATCGGCGCCGAACAGTCCCTGTCGGACTGCTACCTGGCCGACGTCCTGCCCGCCAAACAACGCGGCCGCTACACCGCCTGGGCCTACACCCTGGCCTTCTGCGGAGTGCCCGCCGTCGGCTTCGCCGCGCTGTGGCTGGTCCCGCTCAGCCCGCTGGGCATCGACGGCTGGCGCTGGCTGTTCGTCCTGGGCGCCGCCGGCTCGGCCGTGGTGTGGATGCTGCGCCGCAACCTCATCGAGTCCCCGCGCTGGCTGGCCGCCAACGGCAAGCAGCGCGAGGCCGAGGAGCTGGTGGCCCGCATGGAGGCCGAGGTGCCCGGCGCCGCCCTCGCCGAGCCGGCCCAGGCACCGGCCGCGCCCGCCGATCGCCCCGCGGCCCCGCCCGCCCGCATGCGCGACGTGTTCCAGCCGCGCTTCAGGCGGCGCACCGCCATGCTCTGGCTCTTCTGCACCCTCTCGGTGGTCGGCTACTACGGCTTCGGCGCGCTCGCCCCGCAGATCCTGGCCGCCAAGGGATACGACGTGGTCACCAGCATCGGCTTCACCGCCGTGTCCTTCCTCGGCTACCCGATCGGCGCGCTGCTGTCGGTGCCCGTGATGGACCGCGTGGAACGCAAACGGCTCGTCGCCCTGTCGGCCGCGGCCATGGCACTGTCCGGACTGGGCTTCGCCTACGCCGGATCCGCCTCGCTCATCATGGCCCTCGGCATCCTCTACACCCTGGTGAGCAACGTCTTCTCCACCGTCAGCCACGTCTACCTGGCCGAGCAGTACCCCACCCCGATCCGCGCGGCGGCCACCGGACTGGCCTACTCGCTGTCCAAACTCAGCGCCGCCGCCCTGCCCTTCGCCCTGCTGCCGGTGCTCGACACCTACGGCCCCGGCCCCATGTTCGGCGTCATCGCCGGCTCCATGGGCGCCCTGGTGGCCGTGGTCCTGCTGCTGGGCAGCCGCACCACCGGCGTCTCCGTCGACCGGGACTGACCCCCGCCCCGCGGCGCGCACAGCGGGCGGGGCCGGATCCCCTCACAAAGGGGATCCGGCCCCGCTTGCGGCCGTGAAAGGCCATCGGGCCCGGGCCGGGTGTCTCAGCTGTGGACGACCTCGCTCTGCTCGGCGGCCAGGAACGCCGCCATCAAAGCCAGGGTCGAGTACTCCAGGGCGACGCTCGGGTCGAGGACGAGACCGAACTTCTCCTCGATGTCGCCGAACAGACCCAGCGCCGCCACCGAGTCAAGGCCGTACTCGACGTACGGGACGTCGGGGTTGATCTGCGAAATCGGCAGGGACACCTGGGTGCCCAGCCTCTCCGTGAGCCAGCCGAGAATCTCGCTCTCGGACATGACCGGCTCCCTGTCCGCCATGAGCAGCTCCTTACGTGTCCTCACGTGGTCCGTCGGCATCTGCCTACGCCCATTGCCTTACCTCCCCCCATCCTGCTCCCCGCCGCTCAACCCCGGCTTGACCCGCACCGCCGCCCGCCGCCCGCTCCCCGTGTTCTCAAGCGGCTCTTGAGCCGCTCTTGGCATCGTCTCCACCGATCGGCTTCCACGGAGGGATCCAGATGAGTCCAGCCCAGGAACAGACACCGGCCGTCACCGACGCCCAGGCGTTCAAGGACGCCATGGCACTCCTGGCCGCCCCCGTCTCGGTGGTCACCGCCCTCGACGCGGCCGGCCGCCGCTGGGGGTTCACCGCCAGCTCGGTGTCCTCGGTCTCCCTCGACCCGCCCCTGCTGATGGTCGGCATCGCCCTGACCTCGAGCTGCCACACCGCCATGGCCCAGGCCGGCCAGTTCGTCGTCAACCTGCTCGGCGAACACCACCGCCCCATCGCCCAGCGCTTCGCCACCAGCGGCGTGGACCGCTTCGCCGCCGGCGACTTCGGCGCCTGGGAAGGCGACGCCGCGCTGCCCTACCTGCCGGACGCCAAGGTGCTGCTGCGCTGCCGCACCGTCGACGTCATCCGCGCCGGCGACCACGACCTGCTGCTGGGCACCCCCCAGCAGATCCGCATCCGCGACGAGTCGGCGCCGCCCCTGCTGTGGTACCAGCTGTCTCTTATACACCTCTGACGCTGCCGACGAAGCTAGAAGT
>NZ_WYCT01000242.1 GCF_011008945.1 Streptomyces harenosi | reverse complement strand
GCACCCGATGCCCGCAGGCACCCCGGCCCGTGCCGACGCGCCCGTGCCCGCGGCTCACCGCTCCCGTCCCCGACCCCGCCCGCGCCGACGGCCCGCCCATCCGGCGAGCAGCGCGCCGAGGAACCCGGCGGCCAGCCCCCAGGGCAGCGCCAGGCCCAGCGCGCTCCACGGCCGCGGCCGGAGGAACAGCTCCCCGGACAGGGCGCCGCCCAGGTCGCCGATGCCGAGGACGGAGAACCCGTAGGACGCCGAGACCCGGCCGACGAGGCAGACCGCCAGCACCGTGAGCGCCAGCGCGACCGCCAGGTGCACCGCGTGCCGCCAGGCCGGTGTCCGGGCCGGCGAGCGCGCCGCCGTCACGGCGGCGGCGGTCAGGAGCAGCGCCGCGTCCACGGCCACGAGCCACCACACCCGGCCGTCGTGCTCGGCGAGGGTGCGCAGGTTCAGCGCCGAGACGTCCGGTGTGCGCAGCACCTCGTCCAGCAGCCGCGGCATCGGCAGCCCGAACGGCCCCTCCACCCGGCCGTCCCAGGTGGCGCCGAGCCCCAGCGTGAACACCGGCCACACCACGTTGGGCAGCCCGAGCAGGAGTACGGCGAAGGTCCGGGCGGGATGCCCGTGCGTCGCCGCGACCACCAGGCCGATCACCACACCCACGGCGACGCAGGCGAGCAGCAGGACGGCCATCGCGTACGCCGCCGGCCGCACCACCGCCTGGAACCGCAGCAGGCGGCCGGGCAGCGGCGCGCCCGGCGACACCAGCAGCGCCAGCGCCAGCACACCCGCCAGCCAGAGCAGGCCGAAGAGCAGGGTCAGGGGCACGTCGGTGGTGAAGCCGACCCTGGGGGAGAGGCCGAGGATCTCGTCGAGTTCGTCCAGTACTCCCTCCCCGAGGGAGACCTCGAAGCTCTGCCGGGCGGCGGACGCGAGGCCGAGGAGGGCGAGCAGCCACAGCACGGCGATCCGCCCGGCCCGGCCCGCGAGCTCCGCGGTCCCCGCGACCGCCCGGTGGCGCAGTGGCCGCAGGAAGGCCCAGGCGATGACCAGGGCTCCCGCCAGGGTGACGGACAGCGGCATCACGGTCAGCCCGGCCCGGGTGCCGGCGAGCCCTCCGGCGTGCCCGGAGAAGTCCACCGCCCCGCCGACGGCGGTGACCACGGTCGCCGCGACGACCCGGGGAAAGGCACCCCCGGGCAGATCCGCCGCACCGGCCGCCCACAGCCCGAGCGCGGCGACCGCTGCCATGGCGAGCAGACCGGCCAGGACGGTGGCGAGGGCCTGTGCCCAGCCGTGCGGGGCCACGGCGGGACCGGAGGGAGGGCGCGCACTCACGCTGCCACGCTAAGCAGCGCCCGGGCGGGGCGCCTGCCGGGACGCCCGTCCGCGCGGGCTCCCGCGCCACCGAGCCGTTTGAGCCCGGAGCGGGTCGGTCGGGTACCCTGCGCATGCCCGCGCGGCTGTGATGATGCCCGCAGTGCGCCCGACGGGGACTGCGGAGCCCGGCTCGGGGTACGAGGACTGGTGCAGCAGCGTCCGGCCAGTCCGGCTTCTGAGAGAGATACGCATGATCGAGCACCTGGACGGGGCAGTGATACCGACTGGTTTCGACGTGCCCGTGGAACCGCTACGGCGGGCGGCACACTACACCGGCGAGCCGGGATGCATCGCCGAGGCGCGCTCCTTCGCGTCGCTCTTCCTCGACCAGCTCAGGACCGAGTGGTGCGCCGCGATCGGCCCGCGGGCCGAGGGCGCGCTCCTCCTCGTGGTGAGCGAGCTGGTCACCAATGCCGACCGGCACAGCCGGGGGCCGTACATCCTGGAGCTGGAGGGCACGGACGCCTCGGTGACGGTGGCCGTCTACGACAGCAGCGCCGCCCTGCCCCGGCGCTTCCCGCGCGACCCCGAACGGGTCGGGCGGCACGGTCTGGAGATCGTCCACGCACTGGCGCAGGCCGTCACCGTCGAGCGGGTGCCGGTCGGCAAGCGGGTGCGCGCCGTGGTGTCGCTGAACGAAACCGAGTGAACCAAGCCCCGGCATAGCCCTCCCCCGGTGGCGGACACGGGCACGGAAGGCGGGTGCCGCGCTCCCCTCGGGGATCGGCACCCGCCTCGCGACGACGCGCTCTCTGTTCTCTTCCGGTCTCAGGGACCCGTTCGTTTCTTCGCGTCCGGGGGACGCGGCGCCTCAGGCGCAGCCGAGCTCGCCCAGCATGCCCTCGCGCAGCCGGGCGATGATCCGCTTGATCAGCCGGGAGACGTGCATCTGGGAGCAGCCGAGCTGTTCGCCGATCTCGGCCTGCGTGGCCTCCTCGACGAACCTCATGTGGATGATCCGCCGGTCGCGCTCGCTGAGCTCGGCCATGAGGGGGGCCAGCGAGTGGAAGTCCTCGACGAGCCGCATCCCTTCCTCTTCGACACCGATGAAGTCGGCGAGCACCGCCTCGCCGCCCTCCGGGCCGTCGCCGGTGAGCGCGGCGTCCAGGGAGGCGGAGTTGTACCCGTTGGCGGCGATCTGGCCCTCGATCACCTGGTCCTCGCTGAGGTTCATCAGCGTGGCGAGTTCGGCGACGGTGGGCTCGCGGTCCAGGCGGCTGGAGAGCTCCTCGCGCGCCTTGGCCAGCTCCACACGCAGCTCCTGCAGCCGCCGGGGCACGTGGACGGCCCACGTCGTGTCGCGGAAGAACCGCTTGATCTCACCGACGATGTACGGCAGCGCGAAGGAGGTGAACTCGACCTCACGCGAGAGCTCGAACCGGTCGATCGCCTTGATCAGGCCGATCATGCCGGTCTGGACGATGTCCTCCATGTCGTCCCCGCGGCCGCGGAACCGGCCGGCGGCGAACCGCACGAGCGACATGTTCATCTCGATGAGGGTGTTGCGCGCGTACTGGTATTCGTGCGTGCCCTCTTCGAGCTCGGTCAGGCGCTGGAAGAAATGACGGGACAGCTCCCGCGCGTCGCGCGGCGCCACGGCCCGCGGGTCCACGACCTCCGCCAGCAGTCCGTCGTCCGTCGCCCCACGTGTGGTGGCCTCCTCGACGGCCGGTGCCTCCGGCCGCATCACGGCGGTGTCGACGGTGTCCATTACCTCTCCCACGAAAGTCACGGTTGGATCTCCCTGAGTCCTTCGTCGCTGCGGGTACCCAGGTCAGGGCGGCGCATGCCCCCCCGAGTTGCGGGGTGGCGGAAAATCGGAGACCATCCGAGCGATAAGGGCGGTTTTACGTGGGTATGAGACACAGCCTCAGCGTAGCGATGTGACCGACGACGCACACGTCGGAAACCCCGGGTCCGGCTTTTCCCGGCCCGGGCCGCCCGTTGCGGTTTCCCTCAGGGCGGAACGCCGCGCCCTTCCCCTGCGGCCGCTGGTTCCTAGGCTGAGGGGGTGAGCAGCCGAGCGCCGAACGAAGCCCGTGTCATCCGTCTGCGTCCACCGGCCGCGCGGCCCGAGGGGCGCCCCGCCGTGCCGCCGGCCCGTTCCGGCCCTCCGCCGCCCGCGGGCGGGCGGGAACCGCTGTGGCGCGATCTGGTGGGGGAGGTCCTGCGGCGCGAACGCCTGGCCCAGGAACGCACCCTGAAGGACGTGGCCGAGGCGGCCCGGATCTCCATGCCGTACCTGTCCGAGGTGGAGCGCGGCCGCAAGGAGGCGTCCTCGGAGGTCCTGGCGGCCGCCGCGCAGGCCCTCGGGCTGAGCCTGGGCGACCTGCTGGCCCGGGCCCACGGACGGCTCACCCGCGTCACCTCCCGGCACGCGGTCCCCGGCCGCGGCGCGCCCGGCGCCCGCCACGACGGGCTCTGCCTGGCGGCCTGACCGTGCGTACGGCCGGTCTCCCGGGCGGGTGCCCGGGAGACCGGCCCGTATGTCACACCGTCAGCAGACGGCGGCTGAGGACCTCGTCGGCCAGCCCGTACGCCACGGCCTCGTGCGCGGTGAACACCTTGTCGCGGTCCATGTCCGCGCGCAGCGTCGCCACGTCGTGGTGCGTGTGGCGGGACAGCACCTCCTCCACCTGGGAGCGGATGCGCACCATCTCCTTGGCGTGGACGGCCAGGTCGGAGACGGTGCCCCGCTGACCGGCGGTGGCGGGCTGCCCGAGCAGCACCCGGGCGTGCTCCAGGACGAACCGCCGCCCCGGGTCCCCGCCGGCCAGCAGCACGGCCGCCGTGGAGGCCGCCTGCCCGACGCAGAAGGTCGAGATGGGCGCCCGTACGAAGGTCATCGTGTCGTAGATCGCCATGAGCGAGGTGAACGAGCCCCCGGGGGAGTTGATGTAGATCGCGATCTCGCTCTCCGGGGCCGACGACTCCAGGTGGAGGAGCTGCGCGATGACGACGTTGGCCACGCCGTCGTCGATCTCGGTGCCGAGGAAGATGATCCGCTCCGACAGCAGCCGGCTGAACACGTCGTAGGAACGCTCGCCCTGGGGGGTGCGCTCGACGACGTTCGGAATGGTGTACGTCCCCATCACTGCAGTCCCATCCGTCGCCGGGTCGCCGCCGGGCGGACGTCCTCGAAGGACTCCACGACCCGGTCGACCATCCCGTACTCCCGGGCCTCCTCGGCCGTGAACCAGCGGTCCCGGTCGCCGTCCCGGGAAATGGTCTCCGGGCTCTGCCCCGTGTGCTCGGCGGTGATCCGCTCGATGGTGCGCTTGGTGAACTCCAGGTTCTCCGCCTGGATCTCGATGTCGGCGGTGGTGCCGCCGATGCCGGCCGACGGCTGGTGCATCATGATCCGCGCGTGCGGCAGGGCGTACCGCTTGCCGGGCGTGCCCACGCTGAGCAGGAACTGCCCCATGCTGGCGGCGAACCCCATGGCGAGCGTGGAGACGTCGTTGGGGATCAGCCGCATCGTGTCGTAGATGGCCAGCCCCGCGTGGACGGAGCCGCCGGGGCTGTTGATGCACAGGCTGATGTCGGTGCGCGGGTCCTCCGCGGACAGGATCAGCAACTGGGCGCAGACCCGGTTGGCGGAGACCTCGTCGACCTGGGTGCCCAGCAGGATGATGCGCTGGGCGAGCAGTTGGGCGGCGAGATGGTCGTCGAACCGGGTCGGCGGGGTGTCGCCCTCCTCGGCCCGCGGCAGCAGGACCGGTCCGGGACCGGCGTTCAGTGGAGACATCGGCGCTCCTGGTCGAGTCGTCGCAAGGGTGTGTGCGGCCGGTGGACGCCGCGGTCTCCACTGTCGGCCCCGGGCCGCCCGACGCGGGGATTTCTCTGCCCGCGGCAGATTCGCCACCGGCGAAGCGGCCGGGCACGGGCGGTTCGCGCCCGGCCCCGCGAGCCCCGGGACACCCCGCGCCGGGCGCGGGCGCCGTGCCGCCCGCGGTGGCGCGGCCGGCCGGCGTGGCGACGCGGAGGACGGACGGCCGGCACCGGGCGCCGCCGCCCTCTCCGGCACGGCCGGTCCGTGGCCGGTGAACGGGCGGCGGGGGAGAGCGGCCGGAAATTCCCGCTCGTCCGACCGATGAGTTCCGCGGCCGGACGGGGTCCACCCTGACGACCCTGTTCCGTGCCCCAGGAGGAGCCCATGACCACCGGCGGATTCACCACATGTCTCTGGTTCGACGGCCAGGCCGAGGAGGCCGCGGCCCACTACGTCTCGATCTTCAAGGACTCCGGCATCGGGCGGACCGTCCGCTACACGGAGGCCGGTCCGGGCCCCGCCGGTCAGGTGGTGACCGTGGACTTCGTGGCCAACGGCCAGCGTTTCGTGGCGCTGAACGGCGGGCCGGAGTTCACGTTCACCGAGGCGGTCTCCTTCCAGATCGAGTGCGACGACCAGGAGGAGGTCGACTACTACTGGTCCAGGCTGACCGAGGACGGCGGGCAGCCCGGGCCCTGCGGCTGGCTCAAGGACAAGTACGGCGTGTCCTGGCAGGTCGTCCCCAAGCGGCTCATCGAGATGATCAGCGACCCGGACCAGGAGAAGGCGAGCCGCGCCACCAAGGCGATGCTGGCGATGGGCAAGCTCGACATCGCCGCTCTGGAGCAGGCGTACGCGGGCGGCGCGTGAACCGACCGGCCGCGGCCGCCCGCCCCGCGGACGCGCCGGCGGCCGCGGGGAGACGCGCGCTCCCGGCGGCCGCCGCGGCGGGTGGCCGGCGCGGACACGCCCGGCGCGCGGGCGGACCCGCGAGTGGCTAGCGTGAGGAGACGGACCACTCGCCCCGCACGGATCATCAGCCCCGTACGGACCATCACCCCTGCACCATCACACCCCGGACCACCACCCCCTGTACCGACCACCGATTCGGAGAGGCCGCAGTCATGGCCGCACAACCTGAGGGTGCCCCTTGCTGGGCCGACGCGATGTTCAGCGACGTCGAGGGAGCCAAGCGCTTCTACGGCGAGGTCCTCGACTGGACCTTCGGCGAGGCGTCGTCGGAGTACGGCAACTACACCGAGGCGTATGTGGACGGCAAGGCCGTCGCCGCCATCGTGCCGCCCATGCCCGGGCAGGAGGACCAGCCCCAGTGGTGCCTGTACTTCGCCTCCGACGACGCGGAGACGACCGCCGACCGGATCCGCGCCAACGGCGGTGAGCTGCTGATGGGCCCGATGCAGGTGGACGACTTCGGCACCATGTGCCTGGCCCGCGACCCCGGCGGTGTCGTCTTCGGCGTCTGGCAGGCGGGCCGTCACGAGGGGTTCCAGGCGATGGCCGAGCCCGGTGCCTACTGCTGGGCGGAGGTCTTCACCCGGGAACCCGCGAAGTCGGACGCCTTCTTCCCGGCGGTCTTTCCCTACCGGTCCAAGCAGATGCAGGACGACGAGGTCGACTTCCGCGTGTTCGACCTGGGCGACCGCAGCGTCCTGGGGCGGATGAGGATGACGGAGGACTTCCCGCCCGAGGTGCCTCCGTACATCAACGTCTACTTCACCGTCGCCGACTGCGACGAGGCCGTGTCCCGGGCCACCGCGGCGGGCGGAACGCTGTGGCTGGGCCCGATGGACACCCCCTTCGGCCGGTTCGCGACGCTGAGCGACCCCCAGGGCGCGCCCTTCTCGGTGATCGACGTCACGACCACGCAGGGGGAGATGCCGAGCCTCGCCGACGTCTCCCCGTAGGCCTCCCGTCCGGAACGGGCCGGAACGGGGAGCGGAACCCGCTTCGGACGAGAACACCCGGGCCGGAGCCGCCCCCGCCGGCCATGGCATGATCGGGCCCATGCGTGAACGTGTGGTGGCCGCGTGCGACGGCGCTTCGAAGGGAAACCCCGGCCCGGCGGGATGGGCCTGGGTCGTCGCCGACGAGTCCGAGGCTCCGGCCCGCTGGGAGGCGGGGCCGCTGGGCCGGGCCACCAACAACGTGGCCGAGCTGACGGCGCTGGAGCGGCTGCTGACGGCGACCGACCCGGGCGTGCCGCTGGAGGTCCGCATGGACTCCCAGTACGCCATGAAGGCGGTCACCACCTGGCTTCCGGGCTGGAAGCGCAACGGCTGGAAGACGGCCGCCGGCAAGCCGGTCGCCAACCAGGAGCTCGTCGTGCGCATCGACGAGCTGCTGGACGGCCGCTCGGTCGAGTTCCGCTACGTGCCCGCCCACCAGGTCGACGGCGATCCGCTCAACGACTTCGCCGACCGTGCGGCCAGCCAGGCCGCCACCGTCCAGGAGCCCGCGGGCAGCGAGCTGGGTTCGCCCGAACCGCCGCCCGCGCCCGACGTCCCGGCCAAGGCGCCGCGGCGGCGCCCCGGCGCGTCCCGGCCGCGGACCGGGGGCGCGTCCCGCGGGGGCTCCGCCGGCTCCTCGCGCACCATCAAGGCGAAGTTCCCGGGCCGCTGCGCGTGCGGACGGTCGTACGCGGCCGGAGAGCCGATCGCGAAGAACCCGCAAGGGTGGGGCCACCCGGAGTGCCGGGCGGAGGCGGCGGCGGGCTGAGGCACCGCCGCCCGGCCGGGCGCCGACGCGACAGCGCCCCGCCCCGGGCGCGTGATACGGCCCGGGGCGGGGCGCCGGTCCTGGGCTGCCGGCCGCGCGGTCAGACGACCGTGCCGCGCCAGCCGCCGGTCTCCTGACCGCGCTGTTCGATGAACTGCTTGAAGCGCTCCAGGTCACCCTTGGTCTGCCGCTTCACGAACCCGAGCTTGTCGCCGACCTTCTCCGTGATGCCGTCCGGATGGAAGTCCATCTGGAGCATCACCTTGGTGTGGTCCGCGTCCAGACGGTGGAAGGTGACCACACCCGCCTGCCGGGCGTCGCCGGACACGGTGGTCCACGCCACCCGCTCGTCCGGGATCTGCTCGGTGATCTCCGCGTCGAACTCCTTGTGGACGCCGTCCACGTTGGTCACCCAGTGCGTGAGCGTGTCGGTGCGCTGCTCGATGCGCTCCACACCGCTCATGAACTCGGGGAAGGTCTCGAACTGCGTCCACTGGTTGTAGGCGGTGTGCACGGGGACGCCGACCTCGATGGATTCCTCGACCTGCGACACGACGTTTCCTCCTCCTTCGTCCGTTCGGTCTTCTCTGTTCGGTACGTCCCGCAAGTACCCCCGGCCCGCGGAGGAATTCATGATTCCGGCCATCGGGGGCCGGAAGGCGCGGAACCGGCCGGCGGATGCGCGGGGGAGTGGGGGTGACACCCCGTCAGCCGAGCCGTGATCGGCGCGCGGCCCGCTGTTACGCTGCGGAGTCAAATGACCGCTTAACGTACTGTTCAGGGGCTTGTGTGAAAGTAGTCTGCGTCGGAGGCGGGCCCGCCGGCCTGTATCTGTCGATCCTGCTGAAGCGGCAGGACCCGTCCCATGACATCACCGTCTACGAGCGCAACCCGGAGGGCTCCACCTACGGCTGGGGCGTCACCTACTGGCGCGGGCTGCTCGACCGGCTCCACGAACACGACCCCGAGACGGCGCGGGCGGTCGAGGAAGACTCGGTGCGGTGGCGCGAGGGGGTCGCGCACGTACGGGGACTGACGGCGCGTCACCGGGGGGACGAGGGCTTCGGCATCGGCCGTCACCGGCTGCTGGAGATCCTCGCCGCCCGGGCCCGGTCGCTCGGCGTGCGGCTGAAGTACGAGCAGGAGATCACCGAGCCGCCCGCGGCCGACCTCGTGGTGGCGGCCGACGGCGTCCGCAGCGCGCTGCGCACGCGGTACGCCGGTCACTTCGGCACCCGGGTCCGGGCCGGCCGCAACCCCTACATCTGGCTCGGCACCACCAAGGTCTTCGACTCCTTCACCTTCGCCTTCCGGGAGACCGGCCACGGCTGGATCTGGTTCTACGGCTACGGCTACAGCCCCGAGCGCAGCACCTGCGTCGTCGAATGCGCTCCCGAGACCTGGAGCGGCCTCGGCCTGGACCGGGCGGGGGAGGCGGACGGACCGGCGCTGCTGGCCCGGATCTTCGCCGACGTGCTCGACGGCCACCCGCTGACCGGCCGCTCCGCGCCCGACGGCAGCGCCCCCTGGCTGACCTTCCGCACCCTGACCAACCGCACCTGGTTCCGCGGCAACCTGGTGCTGCTCGGTGACGCCGCCCACACCACGCACTACTCCGTCGGCGCCGGCACCACCCTCGCCCTGGAGGACGCCATCGCCCTGGCCCGCGCCCTGCGCGAGCAGCCGGCGCTGCCGCAGGCCCTCGCCCGGTACGAGCGGGAGCGCGTCCGGGCGCTGCTGCCCGCACAGAGCGCGGCACGCTACAGCGCCCGGTGGTACGAGAACCTGCCGCGCTACATCGGTCTTCCCCCGGAGCAGATGTTCGCCCTGCTCGGGCAGCGCCACTCGCCCCTGCTGCCGTACGTCCCGCCGCAGCTCTACTACCGCGTCGACCGGGCGGCCGCGCGGCTGGAGAGCCTGCGCCGGTTCAAGCGCTGGCTGGGGCCGAAGGTCGCCGGGACCGTGCACGCGCGGAGCCTGTCCGCCCGCAGGTAGGGCAGGATCCGGGACGCCCGCGACGCCGGTCCCGGCGCAGCGGGTGCCCGGGGCGGATGTCAGACTTCCGCCATGGAACAGCGCACATTCGCACGGTCCGGTCAGCAGGCGTCCGTGGTCGGTCTCGGCACCTGGCAGCTCGGCGCCGACTGGGGCGACGTCGACAGCAGGGAAGCCCTCGCGGTACTGGAGGCGGCGGCCGAGTCGGGGGTGACCTTCTTCGACACGGCCGACGTCTACGGAGACGGGCGCAGCGAGGAGACCATCGCCGCGTTCCTGCGCGGCCGGCCCGACCTGGACGTCCTGGTCGCCACGAAGATGGGCCGCCGGGTCGACCAGATCCCGCAGAACTACGTCCTGGAGAACTTCCGCGCGTGGAACGACCGTTCCCGCCGCAACCTCGGTGTCGACCGCATCGACCTGGTGCAGCTCCACTGCCCGCCGACCCCGGTCTACTCGGCGGACGAGGTCTTCGACGCCCTCGACACCCTGGTGGAGGAGGAGCGCGTCGCCGCGTACGGCGTCAGCGTGGAGACCTGCGCGGAGGCGCTCACCGCGATCGCCCGGCCCCATGTGGCCAGCGTCCAGATCATCCTCAACCCGTTCCGGATGAAGCCGCTGCGCGAGGTCCTGCCGGCGGCCCGGGAGGCGGGCGTGGGCATCATCGCCCGCGTGCCGCTCGCCTCCGGCCTGCTGTCCGGGAAGTACACCAAGGACACGGTCTTCGCCGCCAACGACCACCGGACCTTCAACCGCCACGGGGAGGCGTTCGACCAGGGGGAGACCTTCTCCGGCGTGGACTTCGCCACCGGTGTGGAGGCCGCCGCGGAGTTCGCCGCGCTCGCTCCCGAGGGATACACCCCGGCCCAGCTCGCCCTGCGCTGGATCGTCGAGCAGCCCGGCGTGACCACCGTGATCCCCGGCGCCCGCTCGCCGGAACAGGCCCGCGCCAACGCGGCCGCCGCCACCCTGCCCGGGCTCGCGCCGGCGACGCTCGCCGCCATCGGCGACCTGTACGACCGGCGGATCAAGGACCAGGTGGAGGGCCGCTGGTAGGGAGCCCCGCGGGCGGGGCCCCGAAGGCCCCGCCCTACGGCACCAGGAGGAGCTGCCGCTCCTGTTCCTGATCGCCGGAGGCTGCGCCCTCCTCACGGGCCGAGAACGCGCGCGACAAGGTTTCGCTCGCCGTCGCGACGGCCTGCGGGGAGCCCTGCACCGTCACGGTCACCGGCGCGGACAGCCGCCCGGTCTCCGCCGGCGGCGCAGCGGCCGTCTCGGGCGAGTCCGGGGCGCGGAACGTGGCGGTGCGGACCGTGGCCCGCTCGTCGCCCGGGAGATCGTCCGGCGCCCCGAAGACCCCCTCCAGCGCGCGCACCACCGCCCGCGCGTCGTCGATGCCGCCGCCGCTGAGCGTCACGGTGAGCTGCGTGTGGGTCATCCTGCACGACCTCCTCGGCCTCGGGGCGTCTGTCGCGGTCCGTGTAACCACCGGGTGATCGTTCAAACGGCACACCGGTGGGGGAGGGCATGCGCCGACGAGGCAGCGGGCGCGCGCGGGGGACATGGG
>NZ_WYCT01000241.1 GCF_011008945.1 Streptomyces harenosi | reverse complement strand
CTTCTAGCTTCGTCGGCAGCGTCAGAGGTGTATAAGAGACAGCCCCCGTCCCGCCCGCGCCAGCGTCCTCGCCGGTCGTTCGGCAGCCCGGGCCGTCCGGCACCTGCCCGCCCTGGAGGCGCGACGCGCACGTCCCGGGCGGAGCCGCCCCGGTGCGCCGGCCCCCCGCCGCCGGGCGGGTGATGCCACAGGACGGCCGCGGACGTCACGCCCACGGGTGCGGGCATGGCGGCCGGGTCAGTCCCGGCCCGTGTGGAAGCGGCGGTGCAGCGCGCGGACCTCCCCGGCCAGTTCGGGCACCGGGCCGTCCACGGCGACACCCGGCGCGACCTCCCGGACCGGCAGCGTCCGTACCGGCGGAGCGGGCACTCCCAGCTCCGTCAGCCAGGCGGAGAGCTGCTCCGAGGAGGCGATGTAGACGATGCGTCCCAGACCCACCCAGGCGTGCGCGGCCGCGCACATCGGGCAGTGCTCGCCCGAGGTGTACACCGTCGCGGCCGCCCGCTCCTCGGGCGTCAGGTGGGCGGCGGACCAGCGGGCCAGCTCGAACTCGGGGTGGCGCGTGCGGTCACCGGAGGCGACCCGGTTGCGGTCCTCGGCGAGCACGGTGCCGTCCGCGGCGGCCAGGACCGAACCGAACGGCTCGTCCTTCGCCTCCAGTGCCTCGGTCGCCAGTTCGACACAACGGCGCAGGAGCGGCAGTTCGGTTTCCTTCACGACCATGGCGTACGGTCCTTTCCCGCGAGGTGGGTCTTCGCCGGGAACCCTACGCCGGAGCCGCGCGGGGGGTGCGGCCGGTACCGTCCCGCGCCCGCGCACCGAGCGGTCCGTCCGGGACGGGGGACGGGCGCGGGCGGCCGGGCGACGAGCGCCCGGACGGTCGTCGAATCGATCACTAAGGTGGGTTCGTACGAGTCGTACGAACCCCACCCGCCGCGGCACGGCAGCGGCCACGGAGTACGGAGTCGCGATGCCCCCGCGGATGAGACTGTCGGCGATCACCCTGGACTGCGCCGATCCGCCGGCCCTCGCCGAGTTCTACCGGCAGGCCACCGGGCTGCGGCCGCACCCCGCCTCCAACGGCGATTTCGCGGGCCTGACGAGCCGGGAGGGGCTCTTCCTCGGCTTCCAGCGGGCCGACGGCCACCAGCCCCCGACCTGGCCCGGCGGGACCGTGCCGCAGCAGATCCATCTGGACTTCGAGGTCGAGGATCTCGACGAGGCCGAGGCCCGGCTCGTGGAACTGGGCGCCACCAGACCGGACCATCAGCCCGGCGGGGACGGGTGGCGGGTGCTCATCGACCCGGCCGGGCACCCGTTCTGCCTGACCCGGGGCTGACGCCCGGATGCGACGGGCGGCACCCCGCCGGTTCCCGGTGGGGTGCCGCCCGCGGTGGTCTCCGGCCCCGGGCCCCCGCCCGGGACGGACGGTGCCGGCTCAGCGGCCCGCACGCGCCCGGTCCAGCGCGGCCACGCCGAGCGCGGCGAGGCCGATCTGGATGAGCCACTCGACCCAGTCCACCCCGGCGGTGTCGGCCACGCCGAACGCGGCGGCGATCGCGGATCCGATCAGCGCGGCCACGATGCCGACGGCGATGGTCCACAGAATGCCGATGCGCTGGCGTCCGGGGACCACGAGCCGGCCCAGGACGCCGATGACGATGCCGATCACGATGGCGCTGATGATCCCGTCGATCTCCATCTCCGCCCTCTCTCGTCGCGTACCCCCGCAGGACTGCGTCTGCCCCCGGGCGGCGCGGGCACTCCGGAGGACGCCGCGGCCCCGTCCGGCGACGGAACGGCGGCAGCGGGACGACGGAGGGTGACCTGCCCGCCGTGCGGGCCGTGACGGCCACGCGCTCCCCACGCACACCCGCGGGCCGGTCGTACGCGCGACCGGCCCGCGGGTGTTCCTTACCGATGGTGGGCCGCCGGTGCGGCCACGACGTGTGGCCCGCCGGGGCCGTGCCCCGGGGGCCGGGAACCCCTAGCGCTTGGGGACGCTCTTCGCCGCGGTGGCGGCGCACACGGCTCCGAGGATGATCGCGAGGGCGCCGATGACGATGTTGTTCCACACGACGCCGGCGTCCGGATCGTTGCCGACGATCCACGGCGAGATGATCATCCACACGCCCATCGCGCACATGGCCCAGCTCAGGCCGTACATGCGCTCCGGTGCCCTGGTGAACCCGAGGGCCAGCAGACCTATCGCGATGCCCACGATCAGGTTGTGCGCCACGAGCGCCGGCTGGCTCGTCGTGTAGTGGAGTATCCACGGCGACACGGCGCAGTACAGACCGAGCAGGAAGACCGGTCCGTCCACGAGTGCCACGTCCCGGCCGCCGAGCACGCGGTCGTAGCGCGCCCGCATCTCCGAGGCGTCGGGGTGGCTGGTGATGTCACCTCTGGTGTGCGAGACGTTGGCCATGAGTCGTCTCCTTCTGGCTTTCAGGGCGACCGCGTCTGGTGCGGTATGCGGTCGGGGCCGCCTAGTCCATACTGCCCTTATTTTTCCTTTATGTGTAGTGCTGGGGTGATCCGGTGCCCGAGGGAGTCCACGGCGGCCCCGCGTCGGCGGTGGTGCGTCGCGACCGGAGGGCGCCCGGCTCGTGGGTGCACGGCCCGGGTGTGCGCGGTCCCCTCGGGCGGGACCGCCGGGAGGGTGCCCGCGGTGCCGCGCCCAGGGGTGCCG
Source organism: Streptomyces harenosi (assembly GCF_011008945.1). Lineage (GTDB taxonomy): Bacteria > Actinomycetota > Actinomycetes > Streptomycetales > Streptomycetaceae > Streptomyces > Streptomyces harenosi. The sequence continues at coordinate 8,781 of NZ_WYCT01000241.1, read as the reverse complement.
GTGCCCCGGCCCGCGGCGGCGGAAGGCGTGGTGCCCCTCCCCCGCGAGCGGGCCCGGCTCCCGGCGGTGGGGGCGTCGGCGTGGCGTCCCTCCGTGGCGCTCTCCGGGCTTCCGGGTGGTGAGGGCCGGGACCGGCTGGGCTCCAGGCAACCCGTGGGGGGCGGGGCCGTTCGGCCGGGTGCGCGGGCCGGCCGAGCTGTGCTGCGTTCTGGCGGGCGTCAGTACCGGTGGGTGGGCGGGAGTGCCCACGGCCGCGGGCGCGGCCCGTGTCTGACGGGGCGTCGGTCGCGGGCCGGCACCTCTCCGAAGCGAGCCGCGCCCCGCGCGGGCCGGGCACACGCCGCGCGGGCCGGTCGGCGCCGGGGGCATCCGTCCGCACGGCTGCCCGGCCGCCTCTGGGGGACTCCGGCTCGCCGTCGCCGGAACCCCGCCGAGCCCGACATGTCCGCCTCAATCCCGGGCAGGCGGTTCGTACGCAAGACGTCGTTGGAGTCGATGGCCGATCCAGGAGGTGTCTGCCGCTATGGGCGCGAAGGTGTTGGAGCGGTTTCCTGCGGGAGCTCCGCGCGGGTCGTGGCCGGCGGAGGAGTACGCGGCGGCGCGGCGCGCGGAGGGCGAGCCCGCGACCGTCGTCATGGATCTGAAGTCGGACGCGTTCCTCGTGGTCGTCCCCAGTCGTGACGACGACTGACGCGCGCCGCCGGTGACGGCGGCCGAAACGTTCCCGCCGGTGGCGTGGCACCGGCGGGAGGCCCGCCGTCACAGTGGAGGGACGGTGCCCAGCGAGGCCAGATGAGCCTGCCGCACCGGTGCCGTCTGTCCCTGCACCAGCAGGAACATGCCTTCCCGGGCCAGCCGCTGGGCGGCACTGCCGAGGTCCATCGTGCGGCCGCCCCCGGCCACGATCGCCGCGGTCGTCGCCGCGCGCATCAGGTCGTACGCCCGCGTCCGCAGCGCCAGCCGCTCCGCCACGCGCTCGTGCGGCACGGGGTGGTCGGCGAGGGCGTAGGCCCGGCGGCGCACCTCGTCGAGCCGGGCGCGCAGGGCGCTCGCCGTCCGCTCCGCCTCCGGCGCCCCCTCCAGCAGGCGCAGGGCGGCGTAGGCCACTCCGAAGACGGCCGGGGAGGCGTTGGCGCTGCGCGGGACGTCCCCGCGGGCGAACTCCTCCTGCGGGACGCGCAGGACCACGGAGTCCTCGGGCACCCACAGGCCGTCCAGCTCCAGGGAGACCGTCCGGGCGGCCGACAGCGCCGCGAGCCGCATCGGCGGCGACGGACGCAGCCCGGGCTGCTCACGCGCGTCGGCGAACGCGAACACCACCTCGGCGCCGTCGCCGACACCCGCCAGCAGCATCACGTCGTTCAGTCCCCAGCCCGTGTACCAGGGCACGGTGCCGTCGAAGCGCCAGCCGCCCCGCCGGGCGGTGGCGCGCACCAGGACGCGGGGAAAGGCGCGGACATGCGCGTAGGCGATGCCGGACAGGGCCGCGCCGGTCGCCAGCGGGCGCAGCAGGCGCTCCCGGGCGGGGCCTTCGGACCTGGCCAGCAGGCGCACCGGGGTGTGGTGCTGGGTCTGCACGAACCACGTCGAGCAGCATGCCCCGGCCAGGATCTCCTGGACCTCCCGGGCGACCGCGTCGGGCGCCCCCGCCCCGCCGTACGCCTCGGGCGCGCTCATCCCGAGCAGCCCGGAGGAGCGCAGCGCGTCGATGTGGGACGCGGGCACGCCGTCCTGGTCGACGCGTTGCGCGTGCGGGGCGAGGAGCTCCTCCGCGAGCCGGCGGGCACGGGTGACGAGGGGGTGGGGTGCTGTCTCCATGGAGGAATCATCGGCCAGGCGCGCGGAGTGCGGGCGCCGCCCACGGCGCGTCCCCGCCCGCGGACGCCGTGCGACACGCCCCGGCGCCGGGCCCGGAGGCCCGGGGTCTCGGTCGGGGCGCCAGGAATTTATTTGCCGCCCTGAAATGTTGGCCTATACATCCGATTCTTTCCGGCACGATCCGCGGGCCGTCCGCCCGCGCGCACCACCAGCGAGGCACCGTGAACCACCCCGCCCCCGAGCAGCCCGCCGACGTCGTGGCCCGGCTGCGCGCCGCCTACCGCACCGGCCGCACCCGGCCCGCCGAGTGGCGCACCGCACAGTTGCGCCGCCTGCGCGAGATGCTCACCGACAACGGCCCGGAGCTGACCGCCGCCCTCCACGCGGACCTGGGCAAGAGCGCCGAGGAGGCGCACCGGACGGAGATCGGCTTCACCGTCCGCGAGATCGACCACACCCTCGGCCACCTCGCCGAGTGGCTGCGCCCCGAGCCGGCCCCCGTGCCGGAGCACCTGGGCGCCGACGCGCGCGCCTGGACGCAGTACGACCCGCTCGGCGTCGTCCTCGTCATCGCTCCCTGGAACTACCCGGCCCAGCTCCTGCTCGCCCCGATGGTCGGCGCGCTGGCCGCGGGCAACGCGGTCGTCGCCAAGCCGAGCGAGCTGGCGCCCGCCACCTCCGCCGCGCTCGCCCGGCTGCTGCCCGCCTACCTGGACACCGACGCCGTCGCCGTGGTGGAGGGCGGCATACCGGAGACCACCGCCCTCCTCGCCGAGCGCTTCGACCACATCTTCTACACCGGCAACGGCACCGTCGGCCGCATCGTCATGCGCGCCGCCGCCGAGCACCTGACCCCGGTCACCCTCGAACTCGGCGGCAAGTCCCCGGCCTTCGTCGACCGCGGCACCGACCTCGGCGTGGTCGCCGACCGGCTGGTGCGCGGCAAGTTCCTCAACGCCGGACAGACCTGCGTCGCTCCCGACTACGTCCTGACCGACCCGGAGACCGCCGCCGCGCTCGAGCCCGCGCTCGCCCGTGCCGTCGAGGCGGTCTACGGCCCCGACCCGGCCGCTTCGCCCGTCTACAGCCGCATCGTGAACGAGCGCCACTTCGACCGGCTCGTCGGGCTGCTGGACTCCGGCCGGGTGGTCGTGGGCGGCGGCAGCGACCGCGCGGCGAAGTACATCGCCCCCACGGTGCTCGCCGACGTCGACCCCGAGGCGCCCGTGATGCGGGAGGAGATCTTCGGTCCCGTGCTGCCGATCGTCACGGTCGCCGGCCCGGACGAGGCGATCGCCTTCGTCAACGACCGGGACAAGCCCCTGGCCCTGTACGTCTTCAGCGAGTCCGGCGAGATGCGGGACCGGTTCGCCGCCGAGACCTCCTCCGGCGCCCTCGGACACGGGCTGCCGCTCGCCCATCTCACCGTCTCCGACCTGCCGTTCGGCGGGGTGGGCGAGAGCGGCATGGGCAGCTACCACGGCCGCTACTCGATCGAGACGTTCAGCCACCGCAAGGCGGTGCTGGACAAGCCGCTGAGCTGACGCCCGGCCTGCGGGGCCGGGGGCGCCGGGCGGCGCCGGCCCCGCGGCGCCCCGGCCCGCACGCGCCGTCGCCGTGCCCCCCGGCCCGTCCGGCCGGGGCGCGGCCGCTCCGCACCAGGGCGGGAACCCCCTGGGGCGGGCCGCTCGGCCCGGCCGGGCACCTACACGATCCACACCCCGTCGCGCATCAGGTGGCGGCCCTTCAGCTCGTGCGTCCCGCGCCAGGCTTGCACCGCCCGCGGACGCACCCGGAACCAGCCGTACGCCGCGTGGTCCTCACGAGGGTCCCAGCCGGTCTTCGCGGCGAACGCCCCGGCCGCCGCGTCCGGCACCTCCCGGGAGGTGAACGTCTCCGCCTCCCCGTCGACGAGGACGACGTCCCGGGTGTCGCCGAACGCCAGCCGGGTCCGGCCGCCCCCGCTCAGATTGCGGCCGGTGGGGTTGGTGAGGCGGGTGGACAGCCACAGGGACTCGCCGTCCCACACGAACCACAGCGCGACCAGGCAGGGCAGTCCGCCCTCGGCCGTGGCCACCCAGATGTCCGTCTCCCGTTCCAGCCGGGTCAGTACGTCCCGCTTGCGCCGTTCGGGATCGCGTGGCGCAGCCGTGGTCTCCATGGGCGGGGACGCTAGCGGACGCCCGGCCGGGGCGCCTCCGTCCGCGGACGCAGGGCCACCGGCCTACGTCCGCGGACGGTGCGCCGCATGGTTTGGCATCCCGGAGTTTTACGTATAACCTCTCCCGTCAATCGCCCTCCGGCCGGCCGGCGCCACCACCCCCACGTCCAGAACGACCTGCTGAGGAATCCCGTACATGACCGCGCCCCGCATCGACACCGACACCCTCCGCCGGCTGCCCAAGGCCGTGCTCCACGACCACCTCGACGGCGGCCTGCGCCCCGCCACCGTCGTCGAGCTCGCGCGGGAGGCCGGTCACCCGCTTCCCGCCAGCGACCCGGACGCCCTCGCCGCCTGGTACTTCGACGCCGCCAACTCCGGTGACCTGGTGCGCTACATAGCCACCTTCGAGCACACCCTCGCCGTGATGCAGACCCGCGAGGGCCTGCTGCGCACCGCGGAGGAGTACGTCCTGGACCTCGCCGCCGACGGCGTCGTCTACGCCGAGGTCCGCTACGCCCCCGAGCTGATGACCGACGGCGGCCTCACCCTGGAGGAGGTCGTGGAGACCGTCCAGGAAGGGCTGGCGGCCGGGATGGCCAAGGCGGCGGTCGCGGGCACCCCGGTCCGCGTCGGCACCCTGCTGTGCGGCATGCGGATGTTCGACCGGACGCGGGAGATCGCGGATCTGGTGATCGCCTACCGGGACGCGGGCGTGGTCGGCTTCGACATCGCCGGGGCCGAGGACGGCTTCCCGCCCGCCGACCACCTGGCCGCCTTCGAGCGGCTGCGCCGCGAAAGCGTGCCCTTCACCATCCACGCCGGTGAGGCCCACGGACTGCCCAGCATCCACCAGGCCCTCCAGGTGTGCGGGGCCCAGCGCATCGGGCACGGCGTGCGCATCACCGACGACATCCCGGACCTGGCGGCCGGGAAGCTCGGCCGCCTCGCGTCCTGGGTCCGCGACCGCCGCATCGCCCTGGAGATGTGCCCGACGTCCAACCTCCAGACCGGTGCCGCGGTCTCCCTCGCCGAGCACCCGATCACCGCCCTGAAGGACCTCGGGTTCCGCGTCACCCTCAACACCGACAACCGCCTCGTCTCGGGCACCACGATGACCCGCGAGATGTCCCTGCTGGTGGAGGAGGCGGGCTGGACGGTGGAGGACCTGCGCACGGTCACGGTGAACGCCGTCAAGAGCGCGTTCATCCCGTTCGACGAGCGCACGGCCCTCATCCGAGACGTCGTCCTGCCGGGCTACGCGGACGTGCTCTGAAGCAGTCCCCGCACATAGGCGGCCTGTCCGGCGTGCTGCAGATCGTCGGACAGGACGCTGACCAGCCGCACGCCCAGGGTGACCGGCGGATCCCAGTTCTCGTCCACGACGCGTTCCAGGTCCTTGGCGGTCAGCGAGCGCAGGACGCCCAGCGTCTGCTCGTGCACGGCGTCGTAGTACCCGGTCAGCAGGTCGGCGGAGTCGACCCGCACCTTGGCGACCTTCGCGGGGCTGTGCCCGTATCCGGTGTCGTGCCGCGGCAGGTCCAGCCCGAACCGCTTCTCCCAGTCCTGCGCGGTCCACACCTGGTCCAGTCCGAACGCGTCCGCGACATGGTCGTCCTGGACCCGGGTGAGGTGCCAGACCAGCCAGGCGATGGAGTTGGTCCCGGCGGCGGGGCGGGCGTTGAGGTCCTCGGGACCGAGGTCCTCGACGGCGGCGTGGACTTCTTCCCGGATGCGGCCGTAGCCGTCGATGAGGATGTCCTTGGCATGCATACGTCCACCATGACGCATGGACCGCTCACGCGCTCTCCGTCCGCGGCAGTGTCTCGAGCACGGCCATCAGGGCACGGGCCGCCGGGCTGGCGGCGTGCGGCGGCGGCAGCAGGGCCACGGTCTCGTACGCGGTCTCGCCGGTGTCCTTCAGCGGCAGCGCGGTCAGGGACGTCCGCTTGTGCCGGAAGTGGCGCGGCACGACCGCGATGCCGAGGTTCTCGTCCACGAGATCGAGCAGACCGTGGACGTCGTTCACCTCCAGGGCCACGGTCCGCCGTACGCCCGCCGCGGCGAAGGCGGTGTCGGTGGTGCGGCGCGGCCCCCAGTCGGGGTGGAAGTCGACGAAGACCTCGTCGGCGAGGTCGTGCGGCGTCACCACCGCCCCGGCCGCCGCGAGCCGGTGGTCCGGGTGGCACAGCACGGTCATCGGCTCGCGGTTGAGGAAGGCGGCGCGGAGCAGGTCGGTGTCGGCCTCCGCCCGGTAGGCGAACGCCAGGTCCAGCCGTCCCGCCGCGACCTCCTCCGCCAGCGCCCCCGAGCCCGCCTGCCGCAGCCGGATCTCCACGTCCGGGTGGCGCCGCCGGAACGCCGCCAGCAGCCGGGCCACGGGCACCCCCGCGATGCACTGCTCGGTGCCCAGCGACAGGGTGCCGCGCAGTACGCCCTGCACCGCGGCGACGGCCTCGTGCGCCGACCGCACCTGGGCCAGGATGCGCCGTGCCTCGCCCAGCAGCGCCCGCCCGGCCTCCGTCAGCGTCACCCGGCGGGTGGTCCGCACGAACAGCGGAGTCTGGAGCTCGCGCTCCAGCGCCCGGATGGACGCCGACAGGCCCGACTGGGACACCAGGAGGCGTTCGGCCGCCCGGGTGAAGTGCTGGTCCTCGGCGACCGCCACGAAGTGCCGGAGTTGACGCAGTTCCATGATTGAGCAGCGTATCCGCTGAATTTCATCGGATTCTTCTGTTGGACCACTGCCCGCAGGTCAGGACAGAGTGGGAGCCGGGCGGGCCGGGGCAGGACCCGGTCCCGCACCGCAGTACGACCACCCGGTAACCCGTGTGCCAACCCCTCTGGAGTCGCGTTGTACACCGCACACCCCCACCGCTACGCGGACATGCCCTATCGGCGCACCGGACGCAGCGGGCTCAAGCTCCCCGCGCTCTCGCTCGGCCTGTGGCACAACTTCGGCCCGGACCGCCCGGCCGAGACCCAGCGCGCCATCCTGCGCCGCGCCTTCGACCTCGGCGTCACCCACTTCGACCTGGCCAACAACTACGGCCCGCCGCCCGGCGCCGCCGAGTCCGCCCTCGGCGAGGCGCTCAGGACGGACTTCGCCCGCTACCGCGACGAACTGGTGATCTCCACCAAGGCCGGCTACCTGATGTGGCCCGGCCCGTACGGGGAATGGGGCTCGCGCAAGTACCTGCTGTCCTCGCTCGACCAGAGCCTGAAGCGGATGGGCCTGGACTACGTCGACATCTTCTACTCCCACCGGCCCGACCCGGAGACTCCGCTGGAGGAGACGATGGGCGCCCTGCACGCGGCGGTGCAGCAGGGCAAGGCGCTGTACGTCGGTGTCTCCAACTACTCGGCGGAGCAGACCCGCGAGGCCGCGCGTATCCTCGCCGATCTCGGCACTCCGCTGCTGATCCACCAGCCGCGCTACTCGATGCTCGACCGCCGCCCGGAGACCGAGGGCCTGCTGGACACCCTGGACGAGCTCCGGATCGGCTCCATCGCCTACTCGCCGCTGGAGCAGGGCCTGCTCACCGCCCGCTACCTCGACGGCATCCCGGAGGACTCGCGCGCGGCGAGCGACAGCCCGTTCCTGAACTCCGACGCGCTCACCGAGGAGCTGGTGGGCACATTGCGCGCCCTGGACGACATCGCCAAGTCCCGGGGCCAGTCCCTGGCGCAGATGGCGCTGGCGTGGGTGCTGCGCGGGGGCCGGGTCACCTCGGCCCTGGTGGGCGCGAGCAGCCCGCAGCAACTGGAGGACAGCGTGGCGGCGGTCCGCAACCTCGGCTTCGACGCGGAGGAGCTGGCCCGGATCGACCGCGTGATCGCTTCCTGACGACGCCCCCGGGCACCTGTCCGGCCGCGGGACCGGCCCCTTCGGGCGGGCCCGCGGCCGGTGCGGCGACGGGGGGTACGGCCGTCATGTCCACCCCGGCTGCCCTGCGTTGCGCCCCGGCCGTCCGTCGCTCCGCCCCGGCCGTCCCGGCGGCCTGCCGAGCCTGCCGTCCGCCGGGCCGGGCGGCCCGGTCGGCGCGGGTTCGCGGTGCAGTGTTTCGGCCAACGAAAGCGCCGCATATGCCAGGAGAGTGGCCGGAAAGACGTGGTGACAGTGGTTCAGCGGTGAACATACTCGACTCCTAGGACGCCTCACGTCACGCGACGGCGCCCTCACGCACAGCGCATGAATCGCACGGTGCAAGACCCGACCGACGGACCAGCGAGCGATGAGCCAGGCGACGGGGGAGGGGAGACGTGCACGACGAGTTCCTGTGCCATGTCACCGCGTACGGAGTCTGTGGTGGCAGGCGCATCGGCGTACCCCTGGGGACCTACCGGGCGCCCACCCTGGCGCTCGCCCTGTGGTGGCTGCGCGACCGGGCCTGCTGGATAGCGGAGCGGCTCGATCCGCAGCCCGGCACCGCACCGCTGCCGCCGAGCGCCCTGGTCCCGGTCGCCGACACCGTGCCCGACGTGCCCTCCGTGCTGCGGGCCTGGTGCGGTGACGTCGGCCAGCAGGAACGGGTGGCCGACGAGCTGGCCGCCGGGCGGTTGGTGCGCATCGCCACCAACGACGACACCACCGAGTACGAGCTGCTCGCCGAGTCCGTCGACGCCCTGCGGATGCAGCGGACCGTCCCGCCCCTCGTCGTACCCGTCGCCTGACGCCGTCCGCGCTCCTGGGGGAGCGGCACCGGCCGGCCTGTCTTTCGGCCGCCCCGCGCGCGGGAGTTTCCGGCCCGTGTCGCACGGCCTCTCCCCGTACGCCACCGGCCCCCGCACCCGCGCCGCCC
>NZ_WYCT01000240.1 GCF_011008945.1 Streptomyces harenosi | reverse complement strand
GTCTATCATCTAGGCCACGCCAATCGCTGCTTTTTTTTTTTAAAGCAGAAGACGGCATACGAGGTTAGCGAGTGTCTCGTGGGCTCGGAGATATGTATAAGAGACAGGGGTGGTGCGGGGCGGTACGCGGAGACACGCGAGGTTCGCGGAGCTACGGAGCTACGGAGACACGGGGACACGGGGACGTACGCGGAGGTACACGGAGGTACACCGGGCTGGACCGGGCCGAACCGAGCTGCACGGAGGGCGGGTGCAACTGTCGTATTGAGCCGTGAACTGCCGCCCAAGGGAAGACGATCGGCAGCTTTCGGGACGGGGACCCGGCGAGGACCGGCCGCGCGCGGGCCGGGAGGCGGGCAGGCCCCCTCCTCAAGGGGAGCCGCAGCCTCCGCCCGCCGTTGATCACCACGCTCGTATGCTCGAAGGATGACGATTTCCGCGACCTCCGGAACCGGCCCCACCGAGAACTCCATGCGTCGCGCCCTCAAACGCGCCCGGGACGGCGTCGCCCTCGACGTCTCCGAGGCGGCGGTGCTGCTCCAGGCCCGCGGGGAGCACCTCGACGACCTCGCCGCCTCCGCCGCCCGCGTGCGCGACGCGGGCCTGGAAGCGGCGGGCCGCCCCGGCGTCATCACCTACTCCAAGAGCGTCTTCATCCCCCTGACCCGGCTGTGCCGGGACAAGTGCCACTACTGCACCTTCGCCACCGTCCCCGGCAAGCTGCGCCGCGCCGGGCACGGGATGTTCATGTCCCCGGACGAGGTCCTCGACATCGCCCGCAAGGGCGCGGCCCTCGGCTGCAAGGAAGCCCTGATCACCCTCGGCGACAAGCCCGAGGACCGCTGGCCCGAGGCGCGCGAGTGGCTCGACGCGCACGGCTACGACGACACCATCGCCTACGTCCGCGCCGTCTCCATCCGCATCCTGGAGGAGACGGGGCTGCTGCCGCACCTCAACCCCGGCGTCATGACGTGGACGGACTTCCAGCGCCTGAAGCCGGTGGCGCCGAGCATGGGCATGATGCTGGAGACCACGGCGACCCGCCTGTGGTCCGAGCCCGGCGGCCCGCACTTCGGCTCCCCGGACAAGGAACCCGCCGTCCGGCTGCGGGTCCTGGAGGACGCGGGCCGCTCCTCGGTCCCCTTCACCTCCGGCCTGCTCATCGGCATCGGCGAGACCTACGAGGAGCGCGCCGAGTCCCTCTTCGCCCTCCGGAAGATCTCCCGCGCCTACCACGGCATCCAGGAACTGATCATCCAGAACTTCCGCGCCAAGCCGGACACCGCGATGCGCGGCATGCCGGACGCCGAGCTGGACGAGCTGGTCGCCACGGTCGCCGTCGCCCGGCACATCATGGGCCCGGCGGCCTGCCTCCAGGCCCCGCCCAACCTGGTCGACGCCGAGTACGGGCGGCTCATCGGCGCCGGCATCGACGACTGGGGCGGCGTCTCCCCGCTCACCATCGACCACGTCAACCCCGAGCGCCCCTGGCCGCAGATCGACGAACTCGCCGAGAAGTCCCGCGCCGCCGGATTCGAGCTGCGCGAACGCCTCTGCGTCTACCCCGAGTTCGTGCGCCGCGGCGAGCCCTGGCTGGACCCGCGGCTGCGCCCGCACGTGACGGCCCTGGCCGACCCGGAGACCGGGCTGGCCCGCGCGGACGCCGTCGTCGAGGGCCGCCCCTGGCAGGAGCCCGACGAGGTCTTCACCGCCACCGGCCGCACCGACCTGCACGCGACCATCGACACCGAGGGCCGCACCACCGACCGCCGCGACGACTTCGACGAGGTGTACGGCGACTGGGGCGCCCTGCGCGAGGCCGCCGCCCCCGGCATGGCCCCCGAGCGCATCGACACCGACGTGCGCGCCGCCCTCGCCACGGCCGCCGACGACCCGACCAGGCTCACCGACGACGAGGCCCTGGCCCTGCTGCACGCCGACGGCCCGGCGCTGGACGCCCTGTGCCGGGTGGCGGACGACGTGCGCAAGTCGGCGGTCGGCGACGACGTGACGTACATCGTCACCCGCAACATCAACTTCACCAACGTCTGCTACACCGGCTGCCGCTTCTGCGCCTTCGCCCAGCGCCGCACCGACGCCGACGCGTACACCCTCTCCCTGGACCAGGTCGCCGACCGCGCCCAGCAGGCGTGGGAGGTGGGCGCGGTCGAGGTGTGCATGCAGGGCGGCATCCACCCGGACCTGCCCGGCACCGCGTACTTCGACATCGCGCGCGCCGTGAAGCAGCGCGTCCCCGGCATGCACGTGCACGCCTTCTCCCCGATGGAGGTCGTCAACGGCGCCACCCGCACCGGCATGTCGATCCGCGAGTGGCTGACGGCGGCCAAGGAGGCCGGGCTGGACTCCATCCCGGGCACGGCGGCGGAGATCCTCGACGACGAGGTCCGCTGGGTCCTCACCAAGGGCAAGCTGCCCACGGCCACCTGGATCGAGGTCGTCGAGACCGCCCACGAGCTGGGCATCCGCTCCTCGTCGACGATGATGTACGGCCACGTCGACCAGCCCCGCCACTGGCTCGGCCACCTGCGCACGCTGGCCGGCATCCAGCAGCGCACGGGCGGCTTCACGGAGTTCGTCACCCTGCCCTTCATCCACACCAACGCGCCCGTGTACCTCGCCGGGATCGCCCGTCCCGGCCCGTCGACGCGGGACAACCGGGCGGTGACGGCGATGGCCCGCCTCCTCCTCCACCCGTACATCCCCAACATCCAGACGAGCTGGGTGAAGCTGGGCACCGAGGGCGCGGCCGAAATGCTCCGCTCCGGCGCCAACGACCTCGGCGGCACCCTCATGGAGGAGACCATCTCCCGCATGGCGGGCTCCTCCTACGGCTCCTACAAGTCGGTGCGGGACCTGATCGCGGTGGCGGAGGCCGCCGGCCGCCCCGCCAAGCCCCGGACCACCCTGTACGGGGAGGTCCCGGAGGAACGGCAGCGCGCGGCGCGGGAGTCGGACGGGCACCTCCCGGAGCTCCTGCCGGTGCTGGACTGACCCCCGGCCGCCGGGGAGCACGGGCCGTCCGCCCGTGCGCCCGCTGGCCGGAACCGGCGCCCGCGCACGGCACCGCCCCGCCCGACCGTGGCATCATCCGCCCACACGGTCGAGGAGGGGGATGAGGGTGTCGCTCCAGGCACAGGCCCGCCGCCGGCGGATCGTACTGGCGAGTGCGGCCGGAGTCGTCGCCGCGGGCGGGATGTCCGGGGACCTGATCTTCGGTGTCCTGGAGGGCGGATGGGCCGTGGGCGGCTTCGCGGGCGCGGCGGCGGCCGTGGCCGGCCTGTCGGCGTTCATGTACCGGCACTCGGCCGACGACCTCGCCGTCACCGCCCGCGCGGCCGGACTGGAGCTGCGCCGCCAACTCCCCCCGGTCAACGATCTCGTGGGCCGCGAGACGCTGCTCGCGGCACTGCTGGACCAGTTGGGCGACGTGCCCGACCCGCGCGGCGCGGTCCCCCAGCGGGGCGGGGCGGCGGCGCAGCCCTCGGTGGTCGTCGTCCACGGCGCCGCGGGCACCGGGAAGACCAACCTCGCGCTCAACGCCGCCCACCGGGTCGCCGAGCACTACCCGGACGGGCAGCTCTACGTCGACCTCAAGGGTGACGAGGGAGCCCCGCGCGACAGCGCCGACGTCCTCGCCCGGTTCCTGCGCGACCTGGGCGTGGACGCGGCCGACATCCCGCGCAGTCCGGGGGACCGGGCCGTCCGCTTCCGCAGCCTCACCAACCCCATGCGTCTGCTGGTCGTCCTCGACAACGCGCACAGCACGGCGCAGATCGAGCCACTTCTTCCCGGCGGGGTCGGCTGCTCGGTGCTGGTGACGAGCCGCAGGGCCCTGGCGGAGGGGAACATCACGCCACGCCGGAAGCTGGAAGTGGAGCTGCCCGACGAGGACGAGGCCCTGAAGGTGCTCGGCCACTACGCCGGCCAGGACCGTCTCGACGAGGACCCGGCGGCGGCACTGGACATCCTGCGGTTCTGCGGCCGGCTCCCGCTGGCGCTGCGCATCATCGGCGGCAAGCTCGCCTCCCGCCCGGACCTCACCTTGCGCCGGATGTGCGCCCGGCTGGCAGACGAGCGGGAGCGGCTGCGCGAGCTGGTCTTCGGCAGCGAGAGCCTTGACGCCTGCCTGTCCCTCACCTTCCGCGACCTGCCCGCCGACGCGCGGCACGCGATCGGTCTGGTCTCCTGCCTGCCGGTGGGACGGCTGACGGACTGGCACCTCGAGCGGTGCCTGCCGGCCGCTGGGGCGGTGGGCCGGGTCACCGACGAACTGCTCGCCGTGGGCCTGATGGAGACCGACGGACCGCGCACCCCCCGCTCCGGCTACCGGCTGCACGACCTGGTGCGGGTCTTTTCCCGGGAACGGCACGAGGCCCGGCCGCCGCAGGACCGCCAGGACGGTGAGGAGCGCCTGGTACGGGCCTACCGCGACGCCGTCGTGTACCTGGCCTCCGGGCGGGCCCCGGAACTGGGCGCTGAGGCGTCCCGGGAGCGGGCGGGCGACCTGGACCGGGCCGCGGCCGGCGACTGGGTGGCCGCGGAGGCCGAGCGCATCCGCTGGGCGATCACCCGCGCCCGGCGGCTGGGGATGGAGGCCGAGGGCGCGGAGATCGCCGAGGGCCTCTCCTACTTCCTCGACGACGTACGGCTCAGCTTCGAGTCCGCCGGCTGGCTCTTCGACCCCGGAACCGAGCGGCGCCCGCGTGTGGTGCGCAGCCTGCGCCGCGGACGGGCCCGGGCCGCACTCGACGACGGCAGGCCGCAGGAGGCCCTGGACATCCTCGGGCAGGCTCCGCTCCCCGGGGAGGCGGACCCGGCGCCGACCGCCCGGGACCGCGCGCTGATCGCCCGCGCCCACGCCGCCCGCAGCGACTACCGGACGGCCCTGGGGGAGATGACGCGGGCGGTGCGGGAGCTGCGCGCCGACCACGACGACTGGCACGTGCTGTCCTCCCTGGAGAAGCTGGGCGAGTTCCAGCGGTGGCGCGGGCAGCCGGAGCGGGCGGAGGAGAGCCAGCGCGAGGCGCTGCGGCTGGCCGAGCGCAGCGGCGACCGCCGGGCGCAGGCCCGCCTGGCGCGCACACTGGCCGAGACCCTCGGCTATCTGCGCAGGCCGCAGGAGGCCGCACCGCTGCTGGAACGGGCCATCCGCGACTTCGGCGTCCTGGACGACCGGATCTGGGAAGGCGCGAGCCACTACGCGCTGGGCAAGGTGTACCGGCTGCTGGGCCGCCGGGAGGAGGCCCTGGACGCCTACGACAAGGCCGAGGACATCTTCGGCCCGATGGGCGAGACGCTGTGGCGGGGCAGGGTCGACAACGCGCGGATCCGGGTCTACGCCGGGCAGGGCCGCTTCGACGACGCCTGGGCCTCGGCACGCCGGTCCCTGGAGCTGTGCCGGCAGGCCGGGAGCGAGATCTGGTACTGCCACACCCAGCGCGACGTGGGCTGGCTGCACCTGCGGCAGGGCCGCCCGCAGGAGGCGCTGGCCCCGCTCACCGAGGCCGTGGACGCCACCCGGCGGGCCGGGGACGCCTACGCGGAGGCCATGGCGCTGCATCTGCGCGGGGTCGCCCACCGCGAGCTGGGGCGGACGGACGAGGCCCGCGCCGATCTGGAGGCGGCCCTGGCCACCTACCGGGGCGGGCAGCCCGCCCGTGGCACGGCAGGCTCACAGTACGATGATCCGAACCATGGTGCTGTAGCTGAGGAGATGCGTGCCCGTGCCTGCCCGACTTCCCTCGTGGGCCTGGGTCAGCGGCCTGACCGTGGGGGCGATCGCGGCGGTGTCCGTGCTGGCCGTGCAGGCGGACCGGGGGCCGCGCCCGGCCGCCGCCCCGGTGGCCCGGCCGGGGCCCACGGTGTCCGCGCATCCGGCGCCGAAGGAGTCCCCGACGCCCGCCGTGCCGGACGGGTCCGGCACCGGGCGGCGCATCGTGTACTCCCTCGGCGACGACCGGGTGTGGCTGGTCGACGCCAGCGACGCCACCCGGCGCAGCTTCACCGTGTGGCCGGGGACGGTCGACCCCGACCCGGGCAGCTATCTGGTGGGGTCCCGCCGGGACGCCACGACCGGCTCCGACGGCGTGCCGATCGAGCACATCGTGTACTTCGCCCTGAAGGACGGCGTCAACGTCGCCTTCTCCAACGCCGTGGACGGCTCCTCCCCGCCCCCGCCCCCCTCGGGCGCGAAGACCGGCGGCATCCGCGTGCACAAGAAGGACGGGACGGCGCTGTGGGCGTTCGCCACGAAGGGCACCGAGGTCACGGTCGTCGGGTAGCGCCGTCCCGGTCCTGCCCGGTGGGCAGGTGGTTGACGAGCAGCACGACCCCGCTCAGCAGGAACACCCGCGTCGCCGCGTCCAGCCCGTTCCAGGTGTCCGACTGCCACATCGCGAACCACTCCCCGCCGATCGCGATGAACCCGGCGCCGAACAGCAGCATCAGCATGAGCAGCCCGTACGTGCTGAACCGGCGGGCGCGCGGGTGGTCGTGCCGGAACCACAGCCAGGTCCCGTACAGCAGCACGAGCGCGGCGACGCTCTCCCAGACGATGATCAGGACGTAGGCGGCGTCCTGTATCCACTCGGTGGTGATCGCCCGCCACATCAGGTCCTCGTCCTTGAACGTGGTGTCCATGGCCAGCACGTGCCGGACGAACTGCTGGTTGGTGCCGAAGTCGGTGATGTTCCCCAGGGCGACCAGGGTGATGTACAGGGCCGCGGTGCCGGTGAGCAGACCGGCGGCGAGCGGCAGGGTGCGTGAGGTGGGTGCCATGCCGGTTCTCTTCCCCGTGTGGCCCGAAACGGCCCGTACGAATCGCGCCACCTCCGTACGGGTCCTGCGGCCCGTACGGGTTCTGCGGCGGGCCGGTCAGCCGGTCAGCAACTCCTCGCGCAGCTCGCGCAGTTCACGGGCGTCGAGGCCGAGGGCCTTCCTCTCGTACGCGGCGAAGGAGCCGTAGGCCCGCTCGACCTCCGCGAACCCGGAGTTCAGGTAGGCGGGCCGGACGTCGAGCATCGGCTTGTAGACCGCGGCCTGCTCCGCGGGCAGGGCGGCCAGCGCCGCGGCGTTCGCCTCGGCGCGGTAGTCGTCGGAGGCCAGGTAGTCCGCCATCACCGTCTCGCGCGGCACACCGAGCGCGGTGAGCAGCGCGGCGCTGGCCCAGCCGGTCCGGTCCTTGCCGGCCGTGCAGTGGTAGAGGGTGCCGTCCGCGTCGCCGTCCGCCAGATCGGCGAAGACGGAGGAGTAGGCGGCCCTCGCGGACGCCGCGCCGACCATCGTCTTCTCGGCGTCGATCATCAGCCGCTCGGCCTCCGCGGCCGTCTTCGGCAGGGAGAAGACGGGGGAGCCGTCGCCGAGCACGTTCGCCGCGACGTACCGCGTGCCCCCGGGGACGCGGTCGGGGGCGTCGGTCCGCTCGGCGGTGGTCCGCAGGTCGTAGTCGGCGGCGAGACCCAGCCGCTCCAGCTTGGCCAGGTCGGCGCCGGTGAGCTTGTCCAGCGAGTCGGAGCGGTAGACGACGCCCATCTTCACCCAGCGGCCGTCCCTGGTGCGGTAACCGCCCGCGTCCCGGAAGTTGACCGTGCCGTCCAGCTCGATCAGCCGGTCGGCGAGGCGCAGGGAGCCCCCGTGCGCGGGCACGAGGTCGAACCACTGCCGGTCGGCGGCGGGCAGCCCCTTGACGGTGACCGTGCCCGACGCGCCGCCGGAGGCGACGGTACGGCCGTTGGCCCGGACGGCCACGTGCCGGACCCCGGGCGCCTTCCAGGTGACCGTGTAGGAGCCGTCGTCCCGGGCGGTCACCTCGGCGGCGGTGAACGGGATGCGCTGGGCGCCGTGCCCCGGCTGGTGGGCGGGGGCCGCGGCGGCGGCCGGCGCCGCGAGGCCGGCGATCAGCGCGGCGGCGGGCAGGGCGCGGGCGGCCCTGACACGTGTCGTGTGGTCCATGGCCGAAATCGTTCGACGCCTCGGAGAGGGCCACGGCAACACCGTGTGAACCCGGGCTGTCGGGCAGGCGGCATCCACCGGGGGATCGGGTGGAGGGGGTCAACGACGCGAACGGCGCGAAGCGGGCCCGGGGGCCCGGAGGGTGCCGCCGGGCGGCCCGGAGGGCAGGATGTCCTCATGAGCGTAGTCAAGATCAACGTATTGACCGTGCCGGCCGAGCAGCGCGAGACGCTGGAGAAGCGGTTCGCCTCCCGTGCCCACGCCGTGGAGAGCTCGGACGGCTTCGAGTGGTTCGAGCTCCTCCGCCCGGTCGAGGGCACCGACCAGTATCTGGTCTACACCCGGTGGCGGGACGAGGCGTCCTTCCAGGCGTGGATGGAGGGCCCCATGAAGACCGCCCACCAGGGCGGCGGGGAGGGCGGCGACCGCCCGAAGCCCGCCGCCAGCGGCTCCACCCTGTGGTCCTTCGAGGTGGTGCAGCAGGCCGCCCCGAAGAGCGAGTAGCACTCCGCTCCGGCCCTTCCCGTACCGCCGGGGCGCTCAGCGCTCCCCGGCGAACGCCAGGAACCGCGCCCAGGAGGCGCCGGCAAAGGTGAGACGGGCGCCGTTCACGTCCTTGGAGTCACGGACGTGGACGGCGGGGGCGGTGGGGGCCATGGCCACCTCGACGCAGTCGGGGCCGTCGTTGCTGCTGTAGCTGCTCTTGGTCCACTTCGGCTCGGGGGGCATGTGTCTCCCGGGGGCTCAGCGTTCCGCGGTGAAGGCGAGGAACTGGGTCCAGGTGGTGTCGGTGAAGGTGAGGCGCGCGCCGTCCCGGTTCTTGGAGTCGCGGACGTGGACGGCGGGGGCGGTGGGGGCTATGGCTACCTCGACACAGTCGGGGCCGTCGTTGCCGCTGTAGCTGCTCTTGACCCACTCAAGGGCGGAGGTCATGTCTCTTCTCCCATTACTTTCTCGATGAAGGCCCGAGACTCTCGGGGCGTGAGGGCCTGCGCCCGGATGATTCCATAGCGCATCTCCAGGATGTGGGCTTCCCGGGGATCACTGATCACTCGGTCATGAAGCTGGCCCTCCGAGTGGCCTAGCGTCTTGCCGTCTTGGAGCTTCAGTAGCCGGAACGATCCCATGATGCCCGCGTGGTCGTCCCGATCAGTAGGCATGACCTGAATCTCGACATGGCGCAACTCGCTGATCTCCAGGAGGTGTTCGAGCTGGTGGCGCAGGATCGCCGCGCCGCCGATCGGGCGCCGCAGTGTCACCTCTTCCTGTACGAAGGTGATCAACGGTCGAGGCACCCGCTCGAACACGGTCTTCCGTGCCATGCGCGCGGCTACGTGCCGCTCGATCTCGCCTTCGGTGTAGGCGGGTCGTCGCATCTCATACAACGCCTGTGAGTATTCCGGAGTCTGAAGCAGCCCGTGAATGTGGAGAGCGGCGTACGCCCCCAGCTCCACGGCCTCGTCCTCTAGCTTGGCCAGATCCCGAACCTTCTTCGGATACCGGGCCTTCTCCACGTCCTCCTTCATCGCCGAGATTCTTCCGCCCGCCCCGACCACCTCGTCCGCGTTGTCCAGGAACTCCGGCTTGGGCACCCGGCGTCCGCACTCGACGGACGCGACCATCTCCTCCCCGTACCCGATCGCGGCCCCGAACTCCGCCCGCCGCAGTCCCGCGGCCTCGCGCCACATCCTGATCTGCCGTCCGACCGCCCTGAGCACCGCCGCGGCCTCCTCGTCCTCCACCTCTTCTCCTTCCGTCGTACCAGCCGTACGACCACGTCAGGCAGCCGGACAGTGACTGTCCGTACCCAGGTCGCGGCTGTTCAGAGTAGGGACGGTCGGCCACGCTGGGTGACATGACCCGGAATTCGGCCCCCGAAATGATGGACGTGAAGCGGAACTTCGCGATCCAGCTCTCCGCGACCCGCCGCGGCGCCCGACTCGCGCGGCTCCTGACCGAACGCCAGCTGGACGACTGGGGCGTGCCCTCCCAGGGCGCGGCACAGATCGTGGCGGAGCTGGCGTCGAACGCCGTGCTCCACGGCCGTGTGCCGGGACGCGACTTCCGGCTCCGGCTGAAGCTGCTGGGCGACGGCACCCTCCGTATCGAGGTCACCGATGCCCGGGGCGACCGGGCGCCGCGTGTCACGGGTCCGGTGGCGGCGGACGCGGAAGGCGGCCGGGGGCTGCGGATCGTGGCGGCGTTCGCGGACCGCTGGGGTGTGGACGAGGCGCTGGTCCCCGCCAAGACCGTGTGGGCCGAACTGGCGCCGGGGCGCGGGGACCGGTGCGGCCGATAACCGGCCACCCTGTGCGCCTCCCGTCCCGGACGCCCCTGCGCGTCCCACCCGTTCGATTACAGTGCTCGACGGCGTACGTAGCGACGGGCGGTGCCCCGGGAGGTCTGGGTGGACGCGACAGCCGGGATCGTCTGGGGGCGGGCCGAGCAGCAGGACTTCCGGAGCCGGGTGCGCGGGACGCTGCTCGGGGCGGCCGTGGGCGACGCGCTGGGCGCGCCGGTCGACGGGGCGGACCTGGCCGCGATCCGGGAGACGTACGGCGCGGAGGGGCTGGCGGACCTGGCCCCCGCCTACGGGCGGCGCGGCGCCGTCACCCATCTGACGCAGCTCACCCTGTTCTCGGTGGACGGGCTGATCCGCGCCCAGGTGCGGCGGGACACCGGTGCCTGGCATCCGCCGACCGATGTGCACCGGGCGTATCTGCGCTGGGCCGCCACCCAGCGGGACTGGGGGCCCGACGAGCGCCGCGCGGAGGACGGCTGGCTGGCCCGCGAGGAGTGGCTGTACACCCGGCGCAACCCGACGCGGGCGCTGCTGCTGGGCCTCGGCGACACGGTCATGGGCACCCCGGACGCGCCGAAGAACCCCGGGGAGCGGGGTCCGGAGGCGGCGGGGCGCTCGGCCCCGTTCGGGCTGCTGGTCGGATGGGACCCGCAGCTCGTCGCCCAGCTCGCGGTGGAGTGCGCGGCCCAGACCCACGGGCACCCGGCCGCCCGGCTCGCGGCGGCCGCATACGCGGTGACCGTGCACGGGCTGGTGCGCGGGGCCGCCCTGGAGCCGGCGGTCCGGCACGCGCTCGCGGTGCTCGCCGCCCGGCCCGGGCACGAGCCGGTGGCCGAGGCGCTCCAGCGGGCGCTGGGCGCGGTGCGGCAGGGGCTGCCGACGCCGGAGCGGGTGGCCGGACTGGTCGGTGACGGCACGGCCGAGGAACTGGTGGCCACCGCCGTCTACTGCGCCTGCGTGGGGGAGGACGCCCGGCACGGGCTCTCCCTCGCCGTCAACCACGACGGGCCCTCCGCCGCGGCGGGTTCCCTGACCGGCGGACTGCTCGGCGCCCTGCACGGCGAGACGGCCCTCCCCCCGGCGTGGGTGGCCGAGCTGGAGGGCCGCCCCACCCTGCTGGAACTGGCCGACGACTTCGCCATGGAGCTCACCCAGGGCGCGGCCCTGCACGGCCCGGCGGGGGCGGCCCCGGGGTGGCTGGCCCGGTACCCCCGCGCCTGAACCGCGCTGCCCGAGTGGGGTGGGGCCCTCGACCGGGCGGAGGAGCTCGAAC
>NZ_WYCT01000023.1 GCF_011008945.1 Streptomyces harenosi | reverse complement strand
CGGCAACGCCGGGGGAGGCCCGGCGGAGGGGAACGCCGGGGGCGGCCCGGAAGCGGGCACCGGCGCGAAGGCCGACCGGAGGACCCGCGTCACCGTGCTGGTGGCGCTGGCGGCCAATCTGGTGATCGCGGTCGCCAAGGCGGTCGGCGGGCTCCTCGCCGGATCGCCCGCCCTGCTGTCGGAGGCGGCGCACTCGGTGGCCGACAGCATGAACGAGGTCTTCCTGCTGGCCGCGCTGCGCCGCAGCCGCCGGCCCGCCGACCGGCGGCACCCTTTCGGTTACGGCAAGGAGCGGTTCTTCTGGTCCCTGCTCGCGGCCGTCGGGATCTTCGTGATGGGCGGCTGCTTCTCCTTCTACCAGGGCGTCGAAGCCCTCCGCGGGGGAGCCGAGGAGGAGCTCGGCGGCTATGTCGCCGGCCTGGTGGTGCTCGGCGTCGCCCTGCTGGCCGAGGGCGGGTCGCTGCTGCGGGCCCTGTACCAGGTGCGCCGCCAGGGCGGCGGCCTGCGCGACCCGGCGCTGCGTACGGTCGTCGCCGAGGACGGCACCGCCGTGCTCGGGGTGACGCTGGCGATCGCCGGCATGGCGCTCCACATGGCCACCGGACAGGTGGTATGGGAGGCGTGCGCCTCCCTGGCGATCGGCACCCTGCTGGTGTACGTCGCCTACCGCCTGGGCCGGGAGGCCCGCGACCAGCTGATCGGCGAGGCCGCCGATCCGGAGGCCAGCGGCCGCATCCGGGCACTGCTCGAGGCGCAGCCGGAGATCGACAGCGTGGAAGCGCTGTTCACGATGAAGACGGGCCTGGACTCCGCCCTGGTGGCGGCCCGCGTCGACCTGGTGCCCGGCCTGGACAGCGAGCGGGTCGAGGAGGTCGCCGTCCGCATCAAGCGGTCCATAGCCCACACCGTGCCCGAAGCGCGGCAGATCTTCCTCGACGTGACCGACCGCCCGGCGCGGGAGGCAGCGGAAAGCCCCGCCGCGACGGGGGAACGCGGCGGGGCCTGACACCCGGGTGCCCGGCCGGTTCCGCTTCATGCGTGCCCGGCCGGAGAAAACCGGAGCACCTTCTCCCCGGCGCATCCCCCGGCGCGTCCCCCGGCTCGGACAGCGGCGGGAGACTGCTGCGGCGCCCGCGCCACGCCGGGGCCAGGCCCGGGACGGCGGCCACGGACCCTCCACCCGGAGCGGCGGCCGCCGACCCTCCACCCCGCGCGAGCAACGGCGGCTTCCGGACCCCGTGGCTCAGGGCCTCCTGCGGCGGCTCGGCGTGGTGGAGCACCGCCCCCGTCCGTCCGACCGCCGCCGAACCGGCCCGCGCCGATCCGCCGCGGGGACCGGCCGGGTGGGCGGAACGGGGCGCGCGCCGCCGGCCGCCGCACGGGAGGCGGCGGCGCCGCGGGCCGCCGCCCGGCGCCGGTCCGCGGGCCCGGGCCGGTCAGCGGGCCGGCAGCAGGGCCCGCGCCGCCTCGCGTGCGCGGGCCGCGGGCTCCGCGCTCCCCGTGATGCCCGCCGTCACCATGGCGCCCTCCGCCAGCAGGAACAACTGCCCGCCCAGCGCGGCCGGCAGGCCCGCCCCGGCGACCAGCTCGTCGAGGAACCGCCCGAAGGCCCGCTTGTGCGCCCGCACCCGCTCCGTCACCAGGGGCGACAGGGCGCCGAGTTCACCGTGGGCGTTGATCCACGCGCATCCCCGGAAGTCCGGTTCGCCGAACCACCGTTCCAGCCAGTCGAAGACGGCCAGGATCCGCCGCCGCGGATCCGCGTACCGCCCGGTGTACTCCGCCAGCCGCCCCCGCCAGCGCGCATCGCGCCGCTCCAGATAGGCCGCCACCAACTGCTCCTTGGCCGGGAAGAGCTGGTACAGGCGCCTGAGCGAGACGCCCGAGGCGGCGCGGATGTCGTCCATGCCGACGCACTGCACGCCCCGGCCGTAGAACAGCGTCTCGGCGGCGTCCAGCGCCCGCTCCCGGGCGACCTCGATGTCCATGCGGGGACCACTCCTTGACCTGAGAACGAGCGTTCTCCTACGGTAACAGCCGTGCGGAGAACGTCCGTTCTCCCTTTGTCGCCGGGGAGGACCCATGACCGCCCGCCCGCCGCTCCCGCCGTTCACCCGGGAGACCGCCGCCCTGAAGGTGCAGGCCGCCGAGGACGCCTGGAACACCCGCGACCCGCACCGGGTGGCGCTCGCGTACACGCCGGACTCGGTCTGGCGCAACCGGGACACCTTCCTGACCGGGCGCGCCGCCATCGTCGAGTTCCTGACCCGCAAGTGGCAGCGCGAGCGGGACTACGCCCTGCGCAAGGAACTGTGGGCCTGGGAGGGCAACCGCATCGCGGTGCGCTTCCAGTACGAGTCGCGCGACGCGGACGGCCGGTGGTGGCGCTCCTACGGCAACGAACTGTGGGAGTTCGACGAGGACGGCCTGATGGCCCGCCGCGAGGCGAGCATCGACGACGTCCCGATCGAGGAGGGGGAGCGCCGGATCCGCGGGCCCCGGCCCGAGTCCGAGCGCGGGCGCCCGTTCCCCCTTCAGTAGGGTGCCCGGGTGATCGCACACGACGCCAAACCCTTCCTCTACGTCGTCGTCTGCGCGGCCGGGGTCGCCGCGGACGTCGGGACGCTCCTGACCGCGGCGCAACGGCGCGGCTGGGAGGTCGGGGTGATCGCCACCCCGACCGCCGCGGCGGACGGTTTCCTCGACACCGCCGCCGTCGAGGCGCGGACCGGCCGCCCGGTCCGCGCCGTAGCGCGCCGCCCCGGCGATCCGCGCCCCTTCCCGCCCCCGGACGCCGTGATCGTCGCGCCGGCCACCTTCAACACCCTCAACAAGTGGGCCGCCGGCATCGCCGACACCCTCGCCGTGGGCACCCTGTGCGAGGCCTGCGGTCTCGGCGTCCCTCTCGCCGTCCTGCCGTGCGTGGCCGACGCGCTGGCCGCCCACCCCGCGTACCGGGAGAGCGTGGCCCGGCTGCGCGCCAT
The DNA here is from genome assembly GCF_011008945.1 of Streptomyces harenosi. Classification (GTDB taxonomy): domain Bacteria; phylum Actinomycetota; class Actinomycetes; order Streptomycetales; family Streptomycetaceae; genus Streptomyces; species Streptomyces harenosi. The sequence goes on along the minus strand of NZ_WYCT01000023.1, from coordinate 37,657 downwards.
GGGCGTCCGCTTCGGCGACCCGTACACCGGGGAGCCGGAAGAGGGCGGCGGGCGGCGGGATTTCGGCTGGGAACGAGCGCTGGACCTGCTCGACGGCTGAACGGCCCGGACCTGGAGTGCACGCGAACACGTACGCTCGTCTCCGGTACCGAACGCGAAGGAGCAGCGGCAAGGATGCAGTATGTGAAGCTCGGTTCGACCGGCCTGGACGTGTCGCGGATCTGCCTGGGGTGCATGACCTACGGTGTCCCCGACCGCGGCGTGCACGAGTGGACCCTCGACGAGGAGGCGGCACGCCCGCTGATCCGGCAGGCGCTGGAGGCGGGCGTCACCTTCTTCGACACCGCCAACATCTACTCCGACGGCACCAGCGAGGAGATCGTCGGCCGGGCGCTGCGCGACTTCGCCCGCCGGGACGAGATCGTGCTCGCCACCAAGGTGCACTACCGGATGCGCCCCGGGCCCAACGGCGCCGGCCTGTCCCGCAAGGCCATCATGACCGAGATCGACCACAGCCTGCGGCGCCTGGGCACCGACTACGTCGACCTGTACCAGATCCACCGCTGGGACGCGCACACGCCGATCGAGGAGACGATGGAGGCGCTCCACGATCTGGTGAAGGCCGGCAAGGTCCGCTACATCGGGGCCAGTTCGATGTACGCCTGGCAGTTCTCCAAGGCCCAGTACACCGCGCGGCTCAACGGCTGGACCACGTTCGTCTCCATGCAGAACCACTACAACCTCCTCTACCGGGAGGAGGAGCGCGAGATGCTGCCGCTCTGCGCGGACCAGGGCGTCGGGGTCCTGCCCTGGAGCCCGCTCGCGCGCGGGCGGCTCACCCGGGACTGGGGCACGACCACCGAGCGCAGCGCCACCGACACCTTCGGCAGCACCCTCTACCAGGAGGGCGACCGGGCCATCGTCGAGGCCGTCACCCGTATCGCCGCCGCCCGGGGCGTCCCGCGCGCCCGGGTGGCCCTCGCCTGGCTGCTGCACCAGGACACGGTGACCGCGCCGATCATCGGCGCGTCCAAGCCGCAGCACCTGGACGACGCGGTGGCCGCGGTCGGACTGGAGCTGACCGACGAGGAGATCGAGGAACTGGAGCGGCCCTACACGCCGCACCCGGTCGCCGGGCACTGACCGGGCGCCGGCGGGCACCGGCCACCCGTGCGACGGTGCCCGCCGCGGCGCCCACGGCTCAGGGGCCGGTGCCCGCCTCCAGCACGGTGACGGTCACCGTGGACGCGGTGCCGCCCACGGGCACCTTGCCGCCCTTCCACGGCACCGTCAGGGAGTGCCGCTCGTCGGGCGGGGTGACCAGCAGCGTCGCCGGGGTCGCGGCGCGGGCCCCGCTGACCTCCGGGCTCGTGAACGACAGCCCGGCCCAGGCGCTGCGGCCGGGGGCCAGCGTCACCGTCTGAGGGGAGCCGGGCGCGCGCCGCGGGTCCGGGCCCAGCTGGCGTCCGGAGGAGTCGGCGAAGGCGGCGCCCGGATAGCCGTGCACGGTGCAGGTGCGCGAGGAGGTGTTGGTCAGCACGACGGGGAAGTTCCGCTGTCCGGCGCCCGGGTCGACCCGGCCGACCGACGCGCGCAGCTCGGAGGTGTGACAGCGGCCGTCCACCCGGGCGGAGGCCGCCCCGGACCCGGCCGTGTCGCTCGGCGCGGCACGGGAGGGCGACCGCTCGCCGGAACCGGCGGGCGAACTGGCGGAGGCGCCCGGCGGCGTCCCCGTGGCCGGCGTCTGCCGGGCGGTGCCGGCCGCGCCGCCGGTCGTGGCGCCGGTTGCGGCACCGGTCGCGGCGCCGTCCGTGCCGCAGGCGGTCAGCGCGGCCAGCGCGGTCACCGCGCTCGCCAGCAGGGCCGTCCGGCGCACGGACGGGGACGTGTTCGCCATCGCTTCTGCCCTCCAGGAGACTCACCGCGTACGGCTCTGCCCGTGCCGACGCACGCGCCTATCCAGTCGAGTGTCCGCGGCCGGGGCCCGAAAAACCCGGAGGATCCCGGAAAACGGGGGAGAAGCGGAGGAGACGCGGAGGAGACGCGGGGGCCCGGGGTGCCGGGCACCCCTCACAGGCCCTCCAGCAGCCCCAGCTCGGCCCAGATCGTCTTGCCCTCGGCCGTGTGCCGGCTGCCCCAGCGCTGGGTGAGCTGCGCGACCAGCAGCAGCCCGCGCCCGCCCTCGTCCCAGGTCTTGGCGCGGCGCAGGTGCGGCGCGGTGTGGCTGGTGTCGGACACCTCGCAGATCAGGGTCGCCGTGTCGTGGATCAGCCGCAGCCGGATGGGCGGGGCACCGTAGCGGATGGCATTGGTGACCAGCTCGCTCACCACCAGTTCGGCGGTGAACGACGCCTCCGTCAGGGACCAGGCGGCCAACTGGTCCAGCACCTGCTTGCGGATGGGCGCGACCAGCGACGGATCGGAGGGGATGTCCCACGTGGCGACCTGGGAGGCGGGCAGCCCCCGGGTGCGCGCCAGCAGCAGGGCCACGTCGTCGGCGGCACCGCCGGGCGGCAGCAGGGCGTGCAGCACACGGTCGCAGGTCTCGTCGAGCGATCCCGTCGCGCCGGACAGGGCCGTGCACAGCAGCTCCTGCCCGGCGTCCAGGTCCAGGCGGCGGTTCTCGATCAGCCCGTCGGTGTAGAAGGACAGCACCGTCCCCTCGGGAAGCACCAGATCGGCCGATTCGAAGGGCAGTCCGCCCAAGCCCAGCGGAGGGCCGGAGGGCAGGTCGATGGGCCGGGGCGTCCCGCCGGGCGGCACCATGACGGGCGGTGGATGCCCGGCCCGGGCCAGGGTGCAGCGCCGCGAGACCGGGTCGTACACCGCGTACAGGCAGGTGGCGCCGACCTCGCCGGTGCCGTCGCCGCCGGTTTCCTCCGACAGCCGGAGCACCAGATCGTCGAGGTGGGTGAGGAGTTCGTCGGGCGCCAGGTCGATGTCGGCCAGGGTGCGCACGGCGGTGCGCAGCCGTCCCATGGTGGCCGAAGCCTGGATGCCGTGGCCGACGACGTCGCCGACCACCATGGCGACCCGCATCCCGGACAGCGGGATCACGTCGAACCAGTCGCCGCCCACGCCCGAGCGCGCCGCCGGGAGGTAGCGCGAGGCCGCCTCCACCGCGGCGGTGGGCGGCAGCGTGCGCGGCAGCAGGCTGCGTTGCAGGGTCAGCGTCGTCTCCCGTTCGCGGGAGTAGCGGCGGGCGTTGTCGATGCAGACGGCGGCGCGGGCGGTGACCTCCTCGGCCAGCAGCACGTCGTCGTGGGTGAAGGGATCGGGGCGCCGGAAGCGGGCGAAGACCGCCACGCCCAGGGTGGTGCCCCGCGCCTGGAGCGGCACGGACATCGTGGAGTGGACGCCGTACTCGCGTGCCAGCCGCAAGCGGTCCGCGTCCCACTCCGGCCACCGCTCCGGGTCCTCGGGGGGCAGCGTCGCGACCACGGCGCGGCCCGCGGTCAGTGAGTCGGCCTGCGGGGTGCCGGCCGGATAGGTGTCCAGCCGCCCCGGCTTGGCCGCGGCTTCCGTGCAGCCCTCGGTGACCGACCGGTGGGCCGTGCGCCGCAGGCCGACCGGCGGGGACGGCACCGCGGACGGTTCCCCGCCGTACTCCTGGCCGTCGAGCAGGTCGACGCTGACGAAGTCGGCGAGGACGGGGACGCACACGTCCGCCAGTTCCTGGGCCGTACGCGAGACGTCGAGGGTGGTGCCGATGCGCACGCTGGCCTCGTTGACCAACTGGAGCCGCTCCCGGGCGCGGTGCTGCTCGGTGAGGTCGTGGGCCATCACGCACAGCCCGCGCACCCGCCCGTCGGAGTCCCTGAGCGGTGCGATGCGCGCCAGCCAGGCGTGGGCGCGGCTCTCCGAGGCCGCCTTGAGATGCGCCTCCATGTCGTAGACCTCGCCGGTGTCGAGGACCCGGCGCATGTACCCCTCGATCTCCACGTTCTCCGGCCGGCCGCTCACGTCGGTGGGCCGCAGACCGCGGATGCGGGCCGGCGGCAGCTTCATCAGCCGCGCCATCTCGTCGTTCAGGTCACGCAGGCGGAGCCGGTCGTCGAAGACCATCATGGCGCAGGGCGACTGCCGCAGCGCCGCGGCGATCAGGGGGTCGTCCGGCCGTGCGGCGTTGCTCTCCAGCGGTGTGGCCACGAGCCAGGTGGGCGGGCCGCCGTCCGCCCCCGCCCGGCGGTTGGCCAGCACCCACACCGGCAGGGTGCGGCCGTCGCGGTGCCGCAGCGCGAGCGTGCCGCTCCAGCGTTCGTTCCGGGGCGGGAGAGGGGGGCGCGGGCCTGCGGCGGCCAGCAACTCGGCCGCGGGGCGGCCCACCACCTCCGCCGCCGTGTGTCCCAGCAGCCGGCGGGCGCCCTCGTTCCACTCCAGCAGGGTGCCGGAGTCGTCGAGGACGGCCCGGGCCGTGTCGGCTTCGTCGAACGGGTTGACCGGGCTCATGCTCGCCACTCCACGAACTCACAGTGAACGGTGTGTCACTTGGGGCGCAAGCCTAGTGCGTCGCGGCCCCGAGCGGACCGGAACGTCAGACATCTCCGCAGTTCACCGTCCCGGGGGACAGGCGGGCAGCGGTCCACCGGAGCAACGCCTGAGAGGGACGGGCGGTGCCGCACTCTTGACGGATGTGCGTGCCACACCGTCAGAATCTGTTCGTTCACGATGGGTTATGAGCACTTCTGGTCCCCGATGAGGGAGAGTCGTCATGACAGTCACGCGCAGATCGCTCCTCGCCGCCTCCGCGGCCGCCCCGGCGGCCGGAGCGCTCCTGGGCGTCCCGGCGGCCGGGGCCGCGGAGGGGGCGGGCGGCGCCCCCGGCCGCCGGACCGTCGCCCTGCGCGACGGCTGGCGCTTCGCGCTGGTGGACCCGGGTGGGACCACCGATCCGGCGGGGCGGTACGCGCGGGCGGCCGACCCGGGGTACGACGACACGGCGTGGCGGCCGGTGGCCGTGCCGCACGACTGGAGTATCGAGCAGACGCCCACGACCGAGCACGGCACCACCGGCGGCACCGGGTTCCTCCCCGGCGGCCTGGGCTGGTACCGCCTGGCCTTCACCCTGCCGCCCGCATGGGCCGGCAAACGGATCTCGGTCGAGTTCGACGGCGTCTACATGGACGCGTACGTGTACTGCAACGGCCGGGAGATCGGCCGGCACCCCTACGGCTACACGGGCTTCGCCCTCGACCTCACCGACGTGGCGCACACCGACGGCCGCACGCCCAACGTCCTCGCGGTCAAGGTGCACAACCGGCTGCCCAGTAGCCGCTGGTACTCCGGCAGCGGCATCTACCGGGAGGCCCGCCTGGTCGTCACCGAGCCGGTGCACGTGGCGCGCTGGGGAACGTATGTGACGACCCCTCAGGTCGACGCCGGCCGGGCCGTGGTGCGGGCCCGCACCACGGTCGTGAACACGACGGGGGCCTCCCGGCAGGTCGAGGTGCGGTCGGTGATCGAGGACGCGGACGGGCGGACGGTGGCCCGCGCCGTCTCGGTGGCCCCCCTCGCCCCGGCCGCCGAGCACACCGAGACCCATGAACTGACCGTCCACCGCCCCCGTCTGTGGGACTTCGCCAGCCCGCACCGCTACACCCTGCGGACCGAACTGCGCGTCGACGGCCGAAGCGTCGACACCTACGACACCCCCTTCGGCATCCGCACCTTCCACGTCGACCCGGAGGAGGGCTTCCACCTCAACGGCGCCTACACCAAGCTCAAGGGCGTCGACCTCCACCACGACCTGGGCGCGCTGGGCGCCGCCGTCAGCACCGACGCGATCCGGCGGCAGATGGACATCATGAAGTCCATGGGCGTCAACGCCCTGCGCACCTCGCACAACCCGCCCGCGCCGGAACTGGTCCGCGTCTGCGAGGAGCTGGGCATCGTCATGCTGGTGGAGGCGTTCGACTGCTGGCGGACCGGCAAGAACCCCTACGACTACGGCCGGTTCTTCGACGAGTGGTGCGAGCGGGACGCCACCGAGATGGTGCGCGCGGCCCGCAACTCGCCCGCCGTGGTGATGTGGTCCATCGGCAACGAGGTTCCCGACTCCACCACCACCGCCGGGCTCGCCATGGCCGACCGGATCATCGACGCGATCCGGGCCGCCGACGGCACCCGTCCCCTCGTCATCGGCTCCGACAAGTACCGCCGCCTGCCCGCCAAGGGCTCGCCCGCCGACCTCATGCTGGCCAAGCTGGACGGCCTCGGCCTCAACTACAACACCGCCAAGTCGGTGGACGCCCTGCACCGGGCCTACCCCCATCTGTTCCTCTTCGAGTCGGAGTCGTCCTCGGAGACCTCCACCCGCGGCACCTACCAGGAGCCCGAGCGCCTCAACACCGGTGAGAACCACACGCCGGGCAGGCGCGCGACCTCCTCCTACGACAACAACCTCGCCTCCTGGACCATGAGCGGCGAGTACGGCCACAAGAAGGACCGCGACCGCAAGTGGTTCGCCGGGCAGTTCCTGTGGTCGGGCATCGACTACATAGGGGAGCCCACGCCGTACGACGCCTTCCCGGTGAAGGCCTCCTTCTTCGGCGCGGTCGACACCGCCGGATTCCCCAAGGACATGTACCACCTCTTCCGGAGCCAGTGGACCGACGAGCCGATGGTCCACCTGGTGCCCATGACCTGGAACCACGAGGAGGGCGACACGGTCGAGGTGTGGGCGTACGCGAACGTCGCCACCGTCGAGCTCTTCCTCAACAACAGGTCTCTCGGGACGCGGAGCTTCGACACCAAGACGACCGTCGACGGCCGCGTCTACCTGGAGACCACCGAGGCGACCGGCGACGACAAGACCTTCACCGACGGTCCCTACCCCGGCAGTTACACCAGCCCCAACGGCAGCGCGGGCAAGCTCCATCTGACCTGGAAGGTGCCCTTCGAGCCGGGCGAGCTCAGGGCCGTGGCCCGGCGGGACGGCAAGGTGGTCGCCACCGACGTCGTGCGCACCGCCGGGGCGCCGCACGCGATACGGCTGACGCCGGACCGCGCCTCGGCCGCCGCGGACGGCCGCTCCCTGGTGTTCGTGACCGCCGAGGTGGTCGACCGGCACGGCGTGGTGGTGCCCGGCGCCGAGGACCTGCTCTCCTTCGAGGTCGCCGGCGGATCCCTGGCCGGACTCGACAACGGCCGCCAGGAGAGCGCCGAGCGCTACCAGGCGAGCACCCGCACGGCGTTCCACGGCAAGGCCCTGGCCATCGTCCGCACCGGCACCCGGGCCGGGACGCTCCGGGTGACCGCCCGGGCCGAGGGGCTGCGCACCGGCACGGCCACCGTGCGGACGACCCGGGCGGCCTCCCGCGCCACCACGCCCGCGCCCGCCTTCGGGCCGGACCATCCCGCGCCCCGGACGTACCCGTACGCGGACGCCGGGTACTCCGGCCGCCCCGACACCCTGCCCGCCGCCATGCTCGACGGCGACCCGGCCACCGGCTGGTCCAACGGCTTCCTCAAGGCGGCCACCGCCCTGCTGCCCGCCTTCGACGGGGCCCGCGCCGAGGACTGGGTCTCGGTCGACTACGGACGCACGCGGGCCTTCGACCGCCTGGAGGTCTCCTTCACCGTCGACGGGGGGCACAGCCTGCCGGCCGCGGCCGAGGTCGCCGTCTTCGACGGCCGCCGATGGCGGGCGGTCCGGGGGGCCCGCGTCGAGTGGGCCACCGCCTCCGGCGCGCCGACCGTCATCACCTTCGACCGGGTCCGGGGCTCGCGTCTGCGCCTGACGCTGACGAGCCGCCACCCGGGCCGGCCGCAGGGGGCGGTGCGGATCAGCCGGTGGGAGGCGCCCGCCGCGTGAGCCGGACGGGCCGGCCGGGCCGCAGCGGCCGGGACGGGATGCAGCTACTCCCGTCCCGACCGTTGACGCGACGTCATCGCTGCCACAACCATGTCCTGCGTCCGCCTTTGGGAGCGCTCCCATGATGAGCGTCCCCCGCCCCTCCCCCTGAGGAGCCCAGAGTGAAAAGACGCAGAACGGCCCTGCTGTCCCTGACGGCCCTGCTGGCGGGGGCGCTCACCGCGCTGCCCGCCGCACAGGCCGGGGCCGAGGAGGTCGAGCAGGTCAAGAACGGCACCTTCGACTCCGGCACCGCCCCCTGGTGGACCAGTGCCAACGTCACCGCGGGCGTGTCCGAGGGCCGGCTCTGCGCCGACGTGCCCGGCGGCACCACCAACCGCTGGGACGCGGCCGTGGGCCAGAACGACATCCCTCTCGTCAAGGGAGAGTCCTACCGCTTCTCCTTCTACGCGGACGGCACCCCCGCCGACCACGTCGTCCGGGCCGTCGTCGGGCTGTCGGTGGAGCCGTACGACGCGTACTACGAGGTGAGCCCGCAGCTCAGCGTCTCGGGCAACCGCTACTCCTACACCTTCACCGCGCCCGTCGACACCGCCCAGGGCCAGGTCGCCTTCCAGGTCGGCGGCAGCGCCGACCCCTGGCGCTTCTGCCTGGACGACGTGTCCCTGCTGGGCGGGGTGACGCCCGAGCCGTACGAGCCCGACACCGGGCCCCGGGTCCGCGTCAACCAGGTCGCCTATCTGCCCTCCGGGCCGAAGAACGCCACCCTGGTCACCGACGCCACCACCCCGCTGCCCTGGAAGCTGAAGAATGGCGACGGGGCGGTGGCCGCCCGCGGCTGGACCGTGCCGCGGGGCACCGACGCCTCCTCCGGGCAGAACGTCCACTCGATCGACTTCGGCGGCTTCCGCGCGCGCGGCACGGGCTTCACGCTGGTCGCCGACGGGGAGAGCAGCCGCCCGTTCGACATCGGCACCGCCGCCTACCAGCGGCTGAGCGTGGACGCGGCGAAGTTCTACTACACCCAGCGCAGCGGCCTCGCCATCCGCGACGACCTGCGCCCGGGCTACGCCCGCCCGGCCGGGCACGTGGGCGTCGCGCCCAACCAGGGCGACACCGACGTGCCGTGCCAGCCCGGCGTGTGCGACTACCGGCTCGACGTCTCCGGCGGCTGGTACGACGCGGGCGACCACGGCAAGTACGTCGTCAACGGCGGCATCTCCGTCTGGGAGCTGCTGAGCACCTACGAGCGCGCGCTGCACGCCCGCACCGGGCGGCCGGAGAAGTTCCGCGACGGCTCGCTGGCCATTCCGGAGAGCGGCAACAAGGTGCCCGACCTGCTCGACGAGGTCCGCTGGGAGCTGGACTTCCTGCTGAAGATGCAGGTGCCGGACGGGAAGCCGCTGGCCGGCATGGCCCACCACAAGATCCACGACGAGAACTGGACCGGGCTTCCGCTGCTGCCCAGCGACGACCCGCAAAAGCGCGAGCTGCACCCGCCGACCACCGCGGCGACGCTCAACCTGGCCGCCGCGGCCGCCCAGGCGGCCCGCCTGTACAAGCCCTACGACCCCGAGTTCGCCGCGACGGCGCTCACCGCGGCCCGCAAGGCGTGGGCGGCGGCCCAGGCGCACCCCGACGTCTACGCCTCCGAGAGCGACGGCATCGGCGGCGGTGCCTACCCGGACCGCGACATCGACGACGAGTTCTACTGGGCGGCGGCCGAGCTCTACCTCATCACCGGTGAGAAGCGGTTCGCGGACCATGTGCTGAACTCCCCGGTGCACACCGCGGACATCTTCGGCCCGACCGGCTTCGACTGGGCGCGCACCGCGGCCGCGGCCCGTCTGGACCTGGCCACCGTGCCGAACCGGCTCCCCGGCCGGGACAAGGTCCGCCAGTCCGTCGTCAAGGGCGCCGACCGCTATCTGGCCACCCTGAAGGCCCACCCGTACGGCCTGCCGTACGCCCCCGACGGCAACGTCTACGACTGGGGCTCCAGCCACCAGGTCCTGAACAACGCGGTCGTGCTGGCCACCGCCTACGACATCACGGGCGGCGCCAAGTACCGTGACGGCGCGGTGCAGAGCATGGACTACATCCTCGGCCGCAACGCCCTGAACATCTCCTACGTCACCGGCTACGGCGACGTCACCGCGCAGAACCAGCACAGCCGCTGGTACGCGCGGCAGCTCGATCCCAGCCTGCCGAACCCGCCGGCCGGCTCGCTCTCCGGGGGGCCCAACTCGAGCATCCAGGACCCCGTCGCCCAGAGCAAACTCCAGGGCTGCGTCGGGCAGTTCTGCTACATCGACGACATCCAGTCCTGGTCGACCAACGAGCTCACCATCAACTGGAACGCGGCTCTGACCTGGATGGCGTCCTTCGTGGCGGACCAGGGCTGACGCCCCGCCCGCCGCTCCCGTCCCGCCGTGCGGCTGCCCCACCGGGCGGCCGCACGGCCTGCCCCGCCCCGGGTACCGCCGCGCCAGCGCTGTGACCTGGGGGTATTTACGTTCCGGTACCCGCGCGCTACGGTAGGAGCATGCCAGCTCTGAACGTGGAGTTCAGCGACCGCGAACTGGAGGATCTGCGGCAGATCGCCAAGGAGCGCGGTACGTCGATGAAGGCCCTGGTGCGCGAGGCGGCCGCCGCCGACATAGCGCGCCACCGGGCGCTGCAGGAGGGCGCGGAGGCGTTCCGCCGGTTCTTCGCCGCCCATGCCGAGGAGTTCGCCGCCGCCTTCCCCGACGACGAACCGCCCGCCAGGGGCGAGGGCCGGGCCGCCTGATTCCATGGCAGCCGTCCTCCACATCGATGTGCCGTGGCTGCTCCAGCGCCATGAAGAGGTCCTGCCGGACCAGCCCACGATCAACGACTTCTCGGCGCTGGTCGCCGCCGTGGCCCGGCACCGCGTCGACCCGCCGCGGCTGGGCGTCGACTCCGACCCGGCCTGGCGGGCCGCCGCCCTGCTGCACACCCTCGCCGTCCTCAAGCCCCTGCCGTCGGCCAACGCCCGTTTCGCCTGTGCCACGGCGGTCGCCTACATGTTCGTCAGCGGGGTCGGCATCGACCCGCCCTACGGCGCCCTCGTCGACCTCGCCCGCGACCTGATGTCGGGTGAGGCCGACGTCTACCAGGCGGCCGACCGGCTGCGGGCCTGGCAGATCTGAGCCGCCCGCGGCCGTGGCGGAGCGGGCCCGGCGGCGTCATCCGCCGCCCGGCTTCCCCGGCCGGCCCCCCGGCCCGTCAGGCGGTGTCCTCCACGAGGTCGGCGGGGCTCAGCGCCGACGGGGACGCGTGGCCGGACAGGGCGAGCGTGAGGTCGAACTCGGCGAGCAGACAGCGGATGACGTGCTCCACGCCGGCCTGGCCGTCCAGTGCGAGCCCGTAGGCGTAGGGCCGGCCCAGCAGGACCGCCCGGGCGCCCAGGGCGAGCGCCTTGAAGACGTCGTCGCCGGTGCGCACCCCGCTGTCGAAGAGGACGGCGAGCCGGTCGCCGGCCGCCTGCACCACCCCGGGCAGCGCGTCGGCCGCCGCCACCGCCCCGGCCACCTGGCGGCCCCCGTGGTTGGACACCACGACGCCGTCCATCCCGGCGTCGGCGGCGAGACGGGCGTCGTCGGGGTGCAGGACGCCCTTGAGCACGATCGGGCCGTCCCAGTTCTCCCGCAGGAACGCCACATCCGGCCAGGTCTTGCCGGGGTCGGCGAACATGCCGACGAAGTGCCTGACGGCCGCGTCCGGGTCCTCGTGCACCGGCTTGGCCAGACCGGCCCGGAACGCGGGGTCGGAGAAGTAGTTGGCGGTGCCGATCCCGTGCAGGAACGGCAGGTAGGCCTGGTCGAGATCGCGGGGGCGCCAGGAGAGCAGCGGCGTGTCCAGGGTGACGAACAGGGCGGTGTATCCGGCCGCCCGGGCCCGGCCGAGGAAGCTGCGGGCGACTTCGCGGTCCTTGGGCCAGTAGAGCTGGAACCAGCGCTCCGCGTCGCCCATCGCCTCGGCGACCTGTTCCATGGGCGTGCTGGACGCCGAGGACAGGATGTACGGCACGCCCTGCGCGGCGGCGGCCCGGGCGGCGGCCGGTTCGGCGTCCGGATGCATGATCGACAGTACCCCGACCGGAGCCAGCGCCAGCGGGGCGGGCAGGCTGCGGCCCAGCACCCGGACCGACAGGTCCCGCTCGTGCACGTCCCGCAGCATCCGCGGCACGATCCGGCGGCGCTCCAGCGCGGCCCGGTTGGCGCGCGCGGTGCTGCCGTCGCCCGCGCTGCCCGCCACATAGCCGGCGGGTCCCGGGCCGAGCCGCCGCTCGGTCAGCTCCTCCAGCCGGGTCAGGTCGGTGGGCAGCCGGGGCACGGCGCCCGTCAGCCCGTTCAGGTAGATCTCGTACTGGAAGTCCGCCCAGTGCTTCGCCATCCGTACGTCCGCCTCTCGTCGTCGAGGTAGCGCCGCCCAGACGATACTCGCGGGTAGGGACGGTGCGGCCCGGCGGGGGCGAAAGCCGGTCGCCCCCGGGTCCGGCCCACGCGCGCGGCCGAGGCCCCGGCGGGCTGCGCCCCCCCCGGGCCGGGGACCGGGGGCGGCCGGCACTCCGCGGTCCGCGCCCGCCACTCCGCGGTCCGCGACTGCCACGCGCGCCCGCCACGCCCGCCCGCCGTGCGTGCTCGCGGCGGGCGGGCGCGGCCTGGCCGGGGGACTGAAGTGGAATGTTTCAGGCCGATTGACGAGCGCGGAGATCACGCCACCCGACGGGGGCGAGCGATCAAGAACCGCCAGGAACCGGCCTTGGAACGTTCGATTCCTGTGACATCACGCCACTGATTCAATACACAAGGTTACTGAAATCCATGGGGTCGATGTGAGTTCCGGCGGCGGACTCGGCAGACTCGCGCTCGCCGTCCCGGTCCCGACCGGACCCGGCCGGCGACCCGTCGAATCGAGCGGAAGGATGCACACAATGCGGAACACCGCGCGCTGGGCGACGACCCTCGGCCTCACGGCCGCCACCGTCTGCGGGCCCCTGACCGGGGCCGCCCTCGCCGCCCCGGAACGCACGCCCGCCTCGCTCCACGCGCCCTCGGCCCTGGTGCTCACCGTCGGCCCGGGAGAGAGCGCGGCCCTCGCCGCGCCGGCCCGCGCGGTCACCCTGGTCTGTTCCCCGCGGCCCGCGGGCACCCATCCGGCCCCGGCCCCGGCCTGCGCCGAACTGCGCGGCACGGAGGGCGACTTCGATGCCCTGGCGGCCGACGAGGGCGTGCTGTGCACCCACGAGTACGACCCGGTGGTGGTCACCGTCGACGGGGTCTGGGAGGGCCGTCGCGTCTCCTACGAGCGCACTTTCGCCAACGAGTGCGTGAAGAACGCCCACGGCGCGGGCGTCTTCGCGTTCTGAGACCGGCACCGCGCGGCGCCCGTGGCGGTCAGGGGCCCGTTGCTGGGGAGTGCGGGCCTGTCACGGGCCGGCGCGGTGCCACGCCGGGGGCGGCGGACGGAGTGGGGCCGTCCGCCGCCCCCGGAATCATGTGTCGTCCCCCCGGGGCCGCTCACCGGGCGCGGGGCCCTCACCCGGCAGGGACCGGGCGCGGTGACTGGTGTCGCACCAGGGGTAGCGCCGGCTGCGGCGGCAGGTGCACAGGGCGACCCGGAAGCGGTCGGAGGACACCGTCGTGCCGTCCTCCAGCTCCACCTCCACCGGTCCCTCCACCAGCATGGGGCCCCGGCGCCGGACGGTGATCCGGCGGGGGGTGTCAGACGGGGAGTTCGGCACGGACGACCACCAGCTCTTCCTTGTTCTCCTCCGGGGACAGCAGCCCCCGCTGCCGCAGCCAGCGCTCCCGGCCGCGCAGCACGGGGCCGAGCGAGATCCGCCGGCGCCGGATCACCGCCGCCTTCAGACCGGTCTCGCGCAGATGGCCCACGGTCCGGGCGGGGTCGCTCAGCGCGGACTGCACGATCAGCAGTACGCCGCCGGGGCGCAGCAGGGCGGGGCCCTCCCGGCAGATCCGGTCCAGGAGCAGCCGGCCGTCCGGACCCGCGTCCCAGGCCCGGGCCGCACCGCGCGGCCGGGCGCCGCCGTCCGGCGCCGGCACGTACGGCGGGTTGGCCAGGATCAGGTCGAAGGACTCACCGCGGACCGGTTCGAAGAGGTTGCCGCGCCGCACCCGGAGCGGCAGCCCGGCCCGCCGGGCGTTGAGCCGGGCGGCGTAGACCGCCCGCCTGGACACGTCGACCGCGGTCACGCGCCCGCCCCGCCGCGCGGCCTGGAGCGCCAGCGCGCCGGAACCCGTCCCGACGTCGAGCACGGCCGCCCCCGGCGGCAGCGGCTCGTCGCACAGCGCCCCGGCCAGCAGTTCGGTGTCCTCCTGAGGGGCGTACACGCCCGGTAGCACCATGGGATTCACACGACCCAGGTACCCCGGGGATCACGAAGTATGGGAGAGGGGCACCCCGCCGGGCAGGGAGGTGCGCAGGGAAGACCGGCCCGCCCGCCAGTCGGCGAGCAGACGCGCGGCGAAACGGTCCTCCACATGGGCGGTGGCGTCGATACCGAAGACCACGTCCGCGGCCAGGTGCGGCTCCTGCTCCAGCAGACCGCCGATCACGTCGTGGCGCACCACCTGCTCGTGGACGGCGTCGGCCTCGACGTGCTCGTCGTAGAAGTGCTCGGCGGCCGGCCCGGCCCCGGTGCGGCGCATCGCCTCGGCGAGCCGGCGGGAACCGGGAGAGGACGTGATCTCCACCGAGGCGAAGTGACCCACCAGGGCGCCCCGCAGCCCGCGGTGCAGACCGAAGAGGGACATCAGGTTCACCGTGGCGAGGGCTTCGGCGGACGCCGCGTCCAGGTAGTGCCCGTACGTGGTGTCCAGGCCCAGGTCCGTCATCAGGTCGGCGAAGAGGCGGGCGTGGACGCGGTCGGGACGGCCGCCGCCGTACTCGTCGAACTCCACCGCGGCCATCGCCGCCTTGGCCCGGCCGTGCAGCCGGGGCAGCACCCAGGCGTGCGGATCCGCCTCCTTCAGGTGGTACAGGGACCGCAGGGCCGCGTACTCGCGCAGGTGCCACAGCTCGCCCTCGTCGCGCAGGAAGTGGGTGACGCCCGAGCCGTCGGCCGGTTCGACCAGCAGGTCGGCGATCGCGTCCTCGACGCTCGCGTGCACCCGGGTGCCGGCGCGCACCGCGGACAGGAAGCGCTGCTCCAGCGCGGCGCGGGTGCGCAGCAGGTCGGGGTCCCACTCCCGGTCGGCGGACACGCCCGCGAAACCGCGGTAGTGCAGCTCGTAGCAGAGGTAGAGGGCGAGCTGGAGATCGTCGCCGTACGGGGCCGCGGCGGCGGCGGTCTCGGGGCGGGGCAGCGGGCCCGCGCCCAGCAGGTACTCGATGACGGCGGCGGACAGCGGCCCCCGGGCCGTCGGCAGCTTGGGTCCTTCACGGTCGTGATCCAGGTCCATGGACCGCGGGTACCCGGACACGGCGCGGGAGCACCTTCCCCGCAGCGTGTCCCATGTCTCCCGCATCCCCGCTGACATGCGCGGACGGCGGTGGCCCGCCCGGGGCCGCCGCCGTCCGCGCACGGGGAGGAGCGGTGCTCAGTCGCCCCGGGCCTCCTCCTGCGCCCGGAGATTGGTCGTGAGGGCGTCCCCGGCCTCGCCCCGGTGCCGGCGCGCCTCCTCGGACTCCGGCGAGCGCGTCTCGGCCTCCTCGACCTCGCGCAGCACCGCCTCGATCGCCGTCTCGGGCTTCTTGCGGTCGCGGTCGTGCGACACGGCTTTCTCCTTCCGTCGTGGTGACTCCGTTCCCGGGTGCCCCGACGCGGCGCCCTGGCACCCGGCGCTCAGCTCGTCGTGGTCGCGATGCGCAGCGGCACCGGGTCCGGGGCAGGGGCCTCGTCGTCGCGCCGGGCGATCTCCGCCCACCAGGACGGGCCGTCCTCGATGTGCCGCAGCATGATCCCCTCGCGGATCGCCCAGGGGCAGACGGTGACCGTGCGCAGCCCGGTCAGCTTCATCGCGGTGTGCCCCACCACCGCGCCGGCCAGGCTCTGCGCGGCGCGGGGCGCGGAGATGCCCGGCAGCCGGGCCCGTTCCGCGGCGGGCAGGGCGGCCAGCCGGTCGATCGCCCGCCGCAGCTCCCCGCAGCGCAGCTCGCGCTCCACGAACGGCCCGTGGCGTCCCGGCGCGGCCCCGCACAGCCGCCCCAGCTGCTGGAAGGTCCGCGAGGTGGCCACCGCGGTGCGCGGGCCCTCCCAGCGGATCCGGCCCGCCACGTCCCGCAACTGGTGGCGCACGCTGCGCCGCAGCGCCCGCACCAGCTCGGGCGGCGGCGGATCAAAGCCCTCGAAGAACTCGTGGGTGAGCCGGCCCGCCCCCAGCGGCAGCGAGGCCACGAAGTCGGGCAGCCGGCCCCGGCCGAAGGCGACCTCCAGCGAGCCGCCGCCGATGTCGAGCAGGGCGAGGGGCCCCGCCCGCCAGCCCATCCAGCGCCGGGCCGCCAGGAACGTCAGCTCGGCCTCCTCCTCGCCCGGCAGGGTGCACAGGGCGACTTCGGTGCGGGAGCGCACGGTGTGCAGCACCTCCCGCCGGTTGGGGGCGGCCCGTACCACCGCCGTGGCGAAGGCCAGCGGACCCGCGGCGCCCCAGCGGGCGGCGGTCGCGCTCGCCTCGGCGACCGCGTCGCAGAGCCGCTCGACGGCCTCCTGCGGGATAGGTTCCCCCGGTTTGACCTGCTGCGACAGCCGCAGCCGCCACTTGGCGGTGTGCACCGGCAGCGGCACGCCGCCCTCCGCGTCCGCCACCACCAGCCGGACCGTGTTCGATCCGACGTCCACCACACTGATCCGCATGCCGTGGCAGGTACCCGCTCAGCGCGCGGAGCAACGGAGCCGGGGCGGGGACGGCCGGCATCCACCGCCCGGGCGGCGCAAACCGGTGCCCCGGCGGGCGCCCGGGCGCCCCTCGGGGCTGCTGCGGCCAGTGCCGCCGACCGCCCGGAGGGCCGGCCCCGCGGCGGTAGCGGACTCCCGCGGGGCCGGCGGGAGCCGCCGGGCACGCCCTGGCTAGGCCAGTTGCCGCCGCACCAGCTCGTGCAGCCGGCCCCCCGTGTCGGCGAGCAGCTGCGCGGGCGGACCCTGCTGGGCGACCTTGCCGTCCTCCATCACGATCACGCGGTCGGCGTCCAGCACGGTCGACAGGCGGTGCGCGATGACGACGCGGGTGGCGTTGAGCGCCTTCGTCGACTCGATCACCGTGCGCTGCGTCTCGTTGTCCAGGGCGCTGGTCGCCTCGTCGAAGAAGAGGATGCGCGGGCGGCGGATCAGCGCCTGGGCGATCATGAGCCGCTGCCGCTGGCCACCGGAGATCGCCCCGCTGCCCGAGACGATGGTGTGCAGCCCCATCGGCATCCGCCGGATGTCCTCGGCCAGCCCCGCCATCTCGGCCGCCGCCATCACCTCCTCCGGGGTGTACGGCTCGGTGCCGCAGATGACGTCCATGATCGAACCGGTGAAGGGCTGGGCGTGCTGGAGCACCACCCCGCACTGGCGGCGCACCGCGGACTGGTCCAGGGCGGCCAGGTCCTGACCGTCGTAGAGCACACTGCCCGACAGCGGACGGTCGAAGCCGATCAGCAGCCTGAGCAGCGTCGACTTGCCGCAACCGCTGGGGCCGACGATCGCCACGAACTCGCCCGGCCGCACCTCGAACGACACGTCGTCCAGGATCAGCGGCCCGTCGTCGGTGTACCGGAACGACAGCCGCCGCGCCTCGATCGCGCCGGAGAGCGGACCCGGCCGGGAGCTGGCCGTGCGCACCTCCGGCGTCGCCTCCAGCACCGGCTTGATCTCCTCGAACAGCGGCAGCGCCGCCACCGCCGAGACGAACGCGCCGGTGAGCTGGGTCACCGAGGTCAGCAGCATGGTCACCGACGTGCTGAAGGTGAGGAACGCCGCCGCGGACATCGAGCCGCGCGCCGGGCCCGCCAGCAGCATGAACATCAGCAGTGTGCACAGCGGCAGGTAGACCGCGCCCAGCACGGCGTTGAGGTTCTTGACGCGGCCCGCCTTCTGCTGGAGCTCCCGGCTGTGCGCGAAACGTTCCGCCCAGGCGGCGTACGCGTAGTTCTCGGCCGCGGCGACCCGCAGCTTGGGCAGGCCCCGCAGGGTCTGGAACGCCTGGTTGTTCAGCTTGTTGGTGAGCACCACCAACCGCCGCTGCCAGCGCACCTGCCACAGCCCGAGGGCCAGGAAGACCGCGGCGATCACGACGAGCATGCCGATCGCCGCCAACGCCATCGGCACGCTGTACCACAGCAGCAGCCCCAGGTTCATCGCGCCGACGGTCACCGACTGGGCGACCGTCGGGCCGACCCCCGCCAGCAGCCGGCGGATGGCGCTGATGCCCATGGCGGCGCTCGCCAGCTCGCCGGTGGACCGCTCGGTGAAGAAGGCCGTCGGCAGCCGCAGCAGCCGGTCCCACACCGCCGGCTGGAGGGCCGCCTCGATCCGGCCCTCCAGCCGCAGGATGGTGAGGTTCTGCAGCAGCATGAACGCCGCCGCCACGACACCGCCGATCAGCACCGCCAAACAGACCTGCGTGATCAGTCCGGTCTGGGCGCGCGGCACGAACTCGCCGAGCACCTTGCCCGTCGCCAGGGGCACCAGCGCTCCGATCGCCACCGTCACCAGCCCGCTGGCCAGCAGGTTGAGCAGGTCGCCGCGGCTGCCCCGCAGACAGAACCGCACCAGCCTGAGCGGGCTGAGCCGGCGTTCGGGCAGCGGCCGGTAGAACATCACCGCGCGCGGCTCGAACTCCTCGGCGTTGGCCTTGTCCACGGCCGTCTCCCGGCCGGAGCCCGGGTGCACCGCCACATAACCGCCGCGCCGCCACAGCAGCGCCACCGGCGCCCCGGACAACGCCCGCCGGCCCACCAGCGGCCCGACGTTCTCCTTCCACCAGCGGCCCTGGAGGCGAACGGCCCGGGTGCGCACCCGGGAGGCGACGGCGACCCGTTCCACCGGGTCGAGCCGGTCGCTCTCGGCGCCGCTGTGGGCGGGCTCGGCCAGGGCGATGCCCGCGGCCCGGGCGACCAGCCTGCACGCCGCGTACGTCGCGTCCGCGTCGGCGGCCGTGGCCCGCTGCGCCGACCGCTTGCCGATCGCCGCCAGCAGCGTCCGGTCGGCCCGCGCGCGCACCGCCTCCCCGGCCCTGATGCCTTCCGCGGTCCGCGACTCATGGGTGCGTTCGACCTGCTCGATCCAGCGGTCCAGCGTGGTCAGCAGGCGGTACTGCTGGTCGACCATGCTCTGCCACAGCGCCGGGTCCATCAGCAGGTCCGCCGCGGCCTCGGCGCCGTACAGCTCGCCGTACTGCACGCTGCCCGGCGGCACCTGCATCCAGAACACGTCGTCGTCGGCGGCGGGCGCCGCGGCGCGCTCGGTGGCCATCGGCGCCTGGAACAGGATGGACAGGCTGCGGCCGACACCGAGGGCGAGGGCGTGCTCCAGCGGGCTCGTCACCGGCGGGACGTACTGCGGATTGCCGTACTCGTCGTACGACCAGGTCTGCGTGGTCGCCGGCTGGTAGAGCTCGCGCAGGCCGATGCGGTGCACCACGCAGTCGCGCAGCGGGCGGGCCACCAGCGTGTGCTGCGGTCCGGTGACCGGGCCGAGCAGCAGCGAACCCGCCTCCAGACGGCCGAGGTGGTGCCAGTGGCCCTGCTGCGCGGCGTCCACCGCGAACAGGTCGACGGCGCCCGCCGCGACCAGCCACAGCACCTGCGGACCCTCCAGGTCCAGCCGGCCGAAACCGGCGCAGTCCAGCCGGGTGCCCAGCCGGCCGAGCGCGCCGAGGACCAGGTCCTCCTCGTGGGCCGACTCGTGGACGGACGTCATCTCACCGCTCCCTGACCAGTGCCGCGTACGCGCCGCCGCGCGCCACCAGCTCCTCGTGCCGCCCGCGCTCCACGACCGTGCCGTGCTGGAGCACGACGATCTCGTCGCTGTCGCGCACGGTGCTGAGCCGGTGCGCGATCACCACGCAGGCGCAGCCCCGCTTGCGCAGGTTGTCCATGACCACCTGTTCGGTCTCGGCGTCCAGCGCGCTCGTCACCTCGTCCAGGACGAGGATGCTGGGCCGGCGCACCAGCGCCCGCGCGATCTCCAAGCGCTGGCGCTGCCCGCCGGAGAAGTTGCGGCCGTCCTGCTCGACCCGGCTGTGGATGCCGCCGGGGCGGCGCATGACCACGTCGTACAGGGCCGCGTCCCGCAGCGCCTCCACCACCGCGTCGTCGGGGATGGAGGGATCCCACAGCGCCACGTTGTCGCGGACCGTGCCCTCGAAGAGGAACACCTCCTGGTCGACGAAGGAGACGGAGGCCGCCAGCGCCCCGCGCGGGATGTCCTCGATCCGCCGGCCGTCGATGCGGATCACGCCTTCCCACGGGGTGTACAGGCCCGAGATCAGCCGGGACACCGTGGACTTGCCGCTGCCCGAGCCGCCCACCAGCGCCACCTGCTGTCCCGGGCCGACGATCAGGTCGAAGCCGCTGAGCAGGGGCTTGTCCAGGGGGTTGTAGCCGAAGGTGATGTTCTCCAGCTCGACGTGGCCCTGGAGGCGGCGCGTGGAGTCGCCGGTGCCGGGGCGGCCGTAGAGCGGGTCGGCCTGGAAGTTCTCCACGTCCTTCAGGCGGGCCACGTCGGCCGCGAAGTCCTGGATGCGGCCCGCGACGCCGTTCAGACGGGTCAGCGGGGCGGTGAAGCGGGCCACCAGCGCCTGGAAGGCGACCAGCAGCCCGACCGAGATGTGGCCCTCCACCGCGCGCATGCCGCCGATCCACAGGATCAGCGCGCTGTTGACGGTGGCCAGCGTCGGCGCCACCACGCCCAGCCAGGCGCTCGGCACGCCGAGCCGCTGCTGCTCCTCCAGGGTGGTGGCGTGCTGCCCGGCCCACTTGCGGAAGTAGCCGTCCTCGCCGCCGGTCGCCTTCATCGTCTCGATCAGCTGCAGACCGGTGTAGGCGGTGTTGGTGAGCCGCGCGGTGTCCGCCCGCAGTTTCGCGGTGCGCGTGGCGCGCAGCCGGATGACGACCCGCATCGCCACGATGTTCAGCAGGGCCACGCCGATGCCGACGAAGGTGAGCTGGGGGTCGTAGGTGTACAGCAGCACCGCGTACAGGACGACCACCACCGCGTCCACGCCCGCCGCCGCCAGGTCGCGGGCCAGGGTCTCGGCCACCGCGTCGTTGGACTGCAGCCGCTGCACCAGGTCGGCCGGGCTGCGCTGGGAGAAGAAGGTCACCGGCAGCCGCAGCAGGTGGCGCAGGAAGCGGGCGCTGGACAGGGTCGAGGAGATGAGCCGGCCGCGCAGCAGGTTGGCCTGCTGGAGCCAGGTCAGGACGACGGTGAGCAGCACGCACACCGCCATCGACGTGAACAGCACGCCCAGCAGCGAGGTCTGCTGGCCGATGAGGAACTCGTCGATGTAGGTACGGCTGAGCGCGGGCACCGCCGCGCCGACGGCCACCAGCAGCAGGCTCGCCAGCACCGCGGCGGGCAGGGTGCCCGCGGTGCCGCGCAGCCGGGCCGGCATCGCGCCGAGCACGCCCGGCCTGCGCCCGCCGCGCGTGAAGCCCTCGCCGGGCTCCATGACCAGCACGACGCCGGTGAAGCTGCCGTCGAACTCCTCCAGCGGCACGAACCGGCGCCCCTTGCCGGGGTCGTTGATGTACACCCCGCGGCGGCCGAAGCGGCGGCCCATGCCGTCGTAGACGACGTAGTGGTTGAACTCCCAGAACAGGATGGCCGGCGCGGTCACCTCGGCGAGGGCGGCCAGGTCCATCTGCATGCCCTTGGCGGTCAGGCCGTAACCGCGGGCCGCCTTGAGCAGGTTGCTGGCGCGCGAGCCGTCGCGGGAGACACCGCAGGCGATGCGCAGCTCCTCCAGCGGGACGTGGCGGCCGTAGTGGCCGAGCACCATCGCCAGCGAGGCGGCGCCGCACTCGACGGCCTCCATCTGCAGCACGGTCGGGGTGCGGACGGTCTTCGCCCGCGCCCTGGGCACCGTGCGCTTGGGCGGGGCGGCACGGCGTCTGCCCCGGGTCTTCGGGTCGGCGGTCACGGCAGCAGCCAATCGACGGGACGCTGGTCGGCCACCCGGATCGAGCCCGTGGCCAGAGTCATGGAGGTGAGGGTGTACGGCGGTCCCCCGGCCGTCGACCACTCGTAGCCGCTCTTCGTGGCGGAGGAGGTGTCGAGGCGGACCGTCACGGCGACCGGCCTGCCCTCCTTGGTGAACTGCTCACCGAGCTGGCTGTCGCCGAGGAACGCGCCGATCTGCTGCGCGGACTGGGCCGAGCGGTCCACCGACTTCACATGGCCGCGCAGGACGCCGTACTCCTGGGAGGGCACCGACTGCACGGTCAGGTCCACGGCGGCGCCCGACCGGATCCCGGCGGCGTTCCCGGCGGGGACGTACACGGTGGCGTACAGGGGGTCCCGGGCGTGGGCGACCTTCTCGACGGCGGCGACGTTCGCACCGGTCCGGACGATCTGCCCGACGGTGGCGGCCAGCGCGCTGACCCGGCCCGCGTCGAGGGAGCGGACGACCGTCTCGCCCTCGGCGGTACGGACCTTCAGCACCGGCGCGCCGGCGGGCAGCCGCTCGCCCTGTTCGGCGAGGACGGCGGTGACCTGGCCGGAGACCGGGCTCTGCAGGACATAACTGCCCTGCCCGTGGGTGAGGACGGCGGGCGCGCTGACGGTGGAGGCGACCGAGCCGGTCACCGCCCACACGGACGCGGCGGCCATCGCCACGACGGTCACGGAGAGGACGAGCCAGCCCTGCGGGCGGGCGAACCGCACCGGGAGATCGAGCTCCTCCGGCGACTGCAGCTTGGCGAGGGCCTGCTGGCGGAACTGCACGGACCTTCCCTCACCTGCGGAACTTGACGGAACCGGCCCGGGCGGGCCGGGGTTGTGACGGCACCCGAGAGTCCCGGAGCCGGGGAGCGGCTCCGGGACTTCGGTGGCGCGTGGGCGCGATCAGAGGCCGGCGACCAGGCCGGTGACCGGGGCGGTGTTCAGGCCCGTGACACCCTCGACCGTCTCGACGACGCCGTTCACCAGGCCGGTGACCGGGGCGACGCTGTCCACCACGCCGGTGACGGTGTTCAGGGCGTTGATGGCGAGGCCGCCGGAGACGTTGTCGAGCTCGGCGTCGGCGATCTCGACGGTCTCAACCTGGGGGGTGGAGTTCATGATGGAACTTCCCTTCATATGGATATTCACAAGGGGGGAGCGGCCCCCTCTGGGGACAGATGGACGGCCGCGGCCGCGGGTGCCGGGCGCCCGGCCCGGGAGCCGTTCGCGGCCCCCGCGGTGCGATGGATCAAAGCACGGCGCCAGCCCGCCGTTCCACTCAACCACCCCCTCCCACCAGGCATTTCGAACCGTCCGGCCACCTTTTGGTGCAGGTGCGCGCACGGCTTGCCAGCGACTTCTTCACATGCGGCGCGGTGCCGGGGCGCCGGTCCCTGCGCGGCTCGGCCGGCGAATCCGGCACTTGGGTCCCAAAGGCGTGAGCGGGGCCGGGCGCTTGTGCAGATCCCCCGTGGGCGGTGACCGGGTTGGGCAGTCGATGTGCAGATTCGCTGAAGCGAGGATTCCACTCCGTGTTCTCGACGGAACGTCACTGACCGATCGCGCAGCGTTGACAGATGGATGTTGATCGAGTCTGATATATCCGCAGGAAACAGCCGTGTACGCGCCTTGGCCGTCTTCGCCGCCTTCTCGGCCTTCTCGGCCTTCTCAGTGTTCTCAGTGTTCTCAGTGTTCTCGTCGTTCCCCCGTCCTGAGCAGCAACAGGGCGATGTCGTCGATCCGCTCCTCCGCGTCCGCGACGTGCCGCACCAGCGTGTCGGCGAGTGCGTCCAGCGGCAGGTCCCCGGCCTGCCCCAGCCGCCGCCCCAGGTCGGCGAGGGCGTCCTCGAAGTCCACGCCGGGCGACTCCACCAGTCCGTCGGTGTAGAGGACGAGCAGGGAGCCGGGGGAGAGGTCGACCTCCGACGTCGGGTACGCCGCCGACGCCTCGATGCCCAGCAGCGGGCCGCCGGCCAGATCGAGGACCCGCACCCGCCCGTCCGGCCGCCGCAGCAGGGGCGGAGGGTGCCCGGCGCGGGACAGCACGGCCCGCCGCCGGCCCGGGTCGATCCGCAGGTACAGACAGCTCGCGAACAGGTCGCTGCCCAGATCGATCAGCAGCCGGTTGGTCCGGCGCATGACCTCCTCCGGCGTCTCGCCGACCGCCGTGTAGGCGCGGACGGCGGTGCGGATCTGCCCCATCAGCCCGGCGGCGGTCACATTGTGGCCCTGCACGTCCCCGATCACCGCGGCGGCCATGCCCTCGACGGGCACCAGATCGTAGAAGTCGCCGCCGATGTCCATGCCCCGGGTGGCCGGCAGATAGCGGGCGGCCGCCTCGATGCCCGGCAGGGACGGCAGCGAGTGCGGCAGCAGGGCCTCCTGCAGCCCGTGGGCCAGCCGGTGCTTGGCGTCGTACAGCAGGGCGCGGTCCAGGGCCTGGGCGACCAGACCGGCCAGGCTGGTCAGCACCGCCCGCTCCTCCGCCGGGAACGGATGCGGCCGGGCGTAGGCGAGCACCCAGGTGCCCACCGGGCGGCCGGAGGCGATCAGCGGCAGATAGGCCCAGGCCGCGAAGCCGTCCGGGGTCGCCTGCCGGACCGGATAGAGATGCTCGAGCTGCTCGGCGGACTGCAGGAAGGCGGGCACGCCCGTCCGCAGGACCTGCGTGCCGGGAGTGCGCTCGGTCAGCGGCATCCCGTCGAACCGCTCCACGACGTAGGGATCCGGATAGCCCCGGTGGCCCAGCACGTGCATCCGGCCCGCCCGTGAGCCGAGGACCACCAGGGCCTGGCTGCCCAGCGTCGGGGCGATCTCGTCCGCGACGAGCTGCACCACGTCCTGCACGCCCGCCGCCTCGGTCAGCGCCCCGGCCAGGCTCAGCACCTGCGCGATGGTCACCAGGCGGGACGGGGTCTCGGCCGGCGCCGGGCCGGACCCGGCGCCGGCCCGTGCGGCCCCGGACACCCCCCGGGCCAGGCTGATGCGGACGCTCACTCCGTTCCGGCTCGGGTACAGCCGGAAGGACAGCCACTCCCCGGGCGGGCGCAGCGCCATGAACGAGGCCGTGTGCTGGCTGAGCAGCGCCGCCCGGTAGCGGTCCTCGTACACGGGGTCGTTCAGCCACGGCACGGCCGCCCACAGCGGGGTGCCGAGCAGTCTGTCGGCCGGCACGCCCAGCAGCTCGGCCGCCGCCGGATTGACGAAGCCGACGCGCCCGTGCACGTCCAGCGAGCACAGTCCGTACGGCATCCGGCCCGCCATCCGCACGGCCTCCAGGGCGCCGAGCGACCCGGCGACTCCTCCCGCCGCCGGCGCCGCGGCCGGCTCGGGCTCGTGCGGGGCGGGCGGACGCGCGCCCGCCCCGCGCTCCAGCCGGAGCGCCAGCCGGTCGCAGGCGGCCGCCAGTTGCTCCCGCTCGCGCCCGGACAGCTCCGCGGGGCGTGTGCCCGGCCAGGTCAGGAACACGGCGCCGTAGACGGCGGACCCGGTCGCCACCGGGAGCGCGGCCAGGGCGAACGGGTAGGGCAGGACCACCGCGATCCGGGGATAGCGCCGGGCCATCTCCTCTTCGCCGCCGATCCAGACCAGCCGCCGTTCGCGCACGGCGTCGGCCACCGGGATCCGCGCGGTCATCGGGACCCGCTCCCAGGGGGCGGCGAAGGACCGGGGGAGTCCCGCCAGCACCGCCATCTGGAGCATCCGCCGGTCCGGCGAGAGCAGGTACACCGCACCGGCGTGCGCGTGCACCTCCTCCATCATCGAGGCCAGCGCCAGGGACAGCGCGGACCGGCCGACCGCGGGCCCGGAGCCCGGGGGCTCTCCGGGGGTCGACTGCCGGTCGGACACCCCGACCACCTCCTCGCACGGCCGGGCGACGGTCCCAGGGTCAAATCTCTCGCGCCACGGCCCGGGGCGCACGGCGAGCCGCCCGGAGCGGCACCGGCCGGCCCGGGGCGCGCTCCCGGCCGGTACGGGAGGGGGACGGCAGGCCCGCCGGTCCGGTGGACGCCGCCGGACGGCACCGCCCCGGTTCCCGCCCGTCCCGGCGTGCGGATCCGCGTGCCGGGTACCCGGGCGGCGGAGCACACAGCGCCGAGAGGCAGAGGAAAGAGGTGCGTCATGGTCCAGTACGTCCGCGACATCATGACGAGTGAACCGGTGACCGTCGAGCCGCAGACCTCCGTCGTCGACGTGGCCCGCATCATGCGGGACGAGGATCTCGGAGCCGTCCTGGTGACGGAGGGGGACCGGCTGCGCGGGCTGGTCACCGACCGGGACCTGGTGATCCGGGCGCTCGCGGAGGGCGGCGACCCGCAGCAGACCACCGTCGCCGGCGCGTGCAGCGACGACGTGGTCACCGTCCGGCCCGACGAGGAGCTGGACCATGTGGTGGAGCTGATGCGGGAGCACGCCGTGCGCCGCGTCCCGGTCGTCGACGAGGGACACCCGGTCGGCATCGTCTCCCTCGGCGACATGGCCATGGAGCGCGACCCGGAGTCGGCGCTCGGCGACATCAGCGTGGCCCGGCCGAACACCTGACGGCGGCCCGGCGGCAGAGTTCCGCCCCCCGGCCGCGCGGCACCGGGTCCATGGCCCCGGCCTCGCGGTCCCCGGCCCCGCGCGCACCGGGACGGACGGTGCCGCGGGGCCGTCGCGTATGAGGCGGGACCGGCGGCGGTGTCCCCCGCACACACGCGCGGCGGCGCGGCGCGCCCGGGCGCGGCAGGACGTTTGGCACCGGCGATTCCTGGGAACCCACGGCCGCCAGGCCGCCGCGCGGTGCCAGGACACCGGCACCCCCGGCGCGGTACGCACACGGAAGGAAGATGATGCCCCGTGACCACGGACACCGGTGACGAACCCGCCACCCGCCGGCCGGAGACGGGCTGGTCGGCCGCCCGCCGCCTGCGCGGCCGCGGCGCCCCGCGCACCTGGGTCCCGGCCGTCGAGGACGGCGACCCGCCGCGCACGCCCCGTCCGGGCCCCGACCCGCACATCGTCAGGGGCGAGGACTGAGGGCCGGCACCGCCCGCCATGACGCCGCGCGCACCGCGGGCCGGCGGACGGGCGGCGGTCACGCAAGGAGGCGCAGGCCACCGGCGGCTCACTGATAACGTCGCCGGTATGCCGGCCGCAGGACACAGCAAGGTGCACACGCGTTCATGAACCTCCTCGTCACCGGCGCCGCCGGATTCATCGGATCCCACTACGTCCGCGCGCTGCTCGCCTCCGACGGGCCCGGGGCGCCGCGCGTCACGGTGCTGGACAAGCTGACGTACGCCGCAAACCCGGACAACCTCGAACTCGGCCATCCCCGGCTGGACTTCGTGCACGGCGACATCCGCGACGCCGCACTGGTCGACAAGCTGATGGCCGACGCCGACCAGGTGGTGCACTTCGCCGCGGAATCCCACGTGGACCGCTCCATCCACACCGCCACCGACTTCGTCCTCACCAACGTCGTGGGCACCCAGACGCTCCTGGACGCGGCGCTGCGGCACGGCGTGGAACCGTTCGTCCACGTCTCCACCGACGAGGTGTACGGCTCCCTGGAATCCGGCTCGGCGACGGAGGAGGACCCGCTGCGGCCCAGCTCCCCCTACTCCGCCTCCAAGGCCGCCGCCGACCTGCTGTCCCTCGCCCACCACCGCACCCACGGCCTGGACGTGCGGATCACCCGCTGCTCCAACAACTACGGTCCCCGCCAGTTCCCCGAGAAGATCATCCCGTTGTTCGTCACCCGCCTCCTCGACGGCGGGAACGTCCCGCTCTACGGGGACGGGCGCAACGTCCGCGACTGGCTGCACGTCGAGGACCACTGCCGGGGCGTCGAACTGGTCCGCACCCGGGGCCGGGCGGGCGAGGTCTACAACATCGGCGGCGGGACCGAACTGACCAACCGGGAGCTGACCGACCTGCTCCTGCGGGCCTGCGGCGCGGGCTGGGACCGGGTGGAGTACGTCGACGACCGCAAGGGCCACGACCTGCGGTACTCGGTCGACTGGAGCAAGGCCCGCGACGAACTGGGCTACCGCCCCCGGCGCGGCTTCGCCGAGTCCCTCGCCGAGACCGTCGCCTGGTACCGGGACAACCGGGCCTGGTGGGAGCGGTCCGGGCAGCGCGTCGCGGGGGAGCGGGCATGAGGCCCGCACCGGCGGAGCCCGGCCGCCCGGAGGCTGCGTCCGGCGGCGACCCGGCCCGCCCGGTGCGCCTGCTGCTGATGTCCGACACCCATCTGCCCCGCCGGGCCCGGGAACTGCCCGCACCGCTGCTGGCCGAACTGCCGCACGCCGACGTCGTCGTCCACGCGGGGGACTGGGTCGACACCGCCACGCTCGACCTGCTGGAGAGCCGCAGCCGCCGCCTCGTCGCCGTGTACGGCAACAACGACGGGCCCGCCCTGCGCGCCCGGCTGCCCGAGGTGGCCTGCGCCGACATCGGCGGCCTGCGCTTCGGCGTGGTCCACGAGACCGGCCCGGCCCGGGGCCGGGAGGCCCGCTGCGCCGCGCGCTTCCCCGGCCTGGACGTCCTGGTCTTCGGGCACAGCCACATCCCCTGGGACACCACCGCGCCCACCGGGCTGCGCCTGCTCAACCCCGGTTCCCCGACCGACCGCCGCCGCCAGCCGTACTGCACCTACATGACCGCCTCGGTGGCCGGCGGCCGCTTGACCGACGTCGCTCTGCACCGGCTGCCGCCCCGGCGCACCTGACCACCCCGTCCGGCGCCCGCGCGCCCCCGGCGCCGCGACGGCGGCCCGCGCCCGCCCCGCCGGGTGCGGCGCGGTCCCGGGGCACCGCCCGCGCCGCACCCGGTGGCGTCAGCCGGCCGACGGACCGGTCCAGTCCGCCGCCACGCGGCCCAGCCGCACCCGCTGGGGGTGGTCGCCGACCGGGACGGACACCGTCTTGCGCCCGGTGGCGAAGTCGATGGCCGTGACCTGGTCGGAGCCGCTCTCCGAGACGACGCAGTGCCTGCCGTCCCCGCTGACGGTGGCCCAGTAGGGCTTCGCGGCGGTGACCAGCGGGCCCTCCTCCAGCGTGGCGCGGTCGACCACCACGGCGTAGTCGTCCATGGTCCCCGCGACGCACAGCCTGGCGCCGTCCGGACTCATCGTGATGCCGTGGTGGCGTGAGTCGTTGACCCAGGTGGTGCGGTCCTCGCTGGTCGCCGGGTTCTTCGGCAGCGTCTTCGTCCGGGTGATCCGGTCGGCGGCGAGGTCGTACTCGAAGAAGCCGTGGAAGAAGGAGACCTGGAAGTACAGCCGGGACTCGTCGGGCGAGAAGACGGCGGGCCGCACCGCGTCGGAATGGTCCTTCAGCCCGGCGGCGTCGAGCCGCTCGCGCATGTCGATCACCTTGACCCGCTGGTACGTCGTGGCGTCCGCCACCGTGATGCGCCGGTCACCCTTGGTCCAGTCCAGCCATGGGGCGTCCAGGGAGGTGTTCACCTCGCCGATGGACATGTTCCACAGGTACCTGCCGTCCTTGCTGAAGACGTTCTCGTGGGGTTTGTCGCCGGTGGCGATGGAGCCGAGCTCCTTCCCGGTCTCGATGTCCAGCACATGCACCGTGTTCGCGGTCGAGGCCGACACCGCGACCCGCCTGCCGTCGGGGGAGACGGCCATGTGGTCGGAGCGGTAGCCGTCCACCGGGAAACGCCACTCGACCCGTCCGGTGGCCAGGTCGATGGAGACCACGTCGGCGAAGCTGGGCCGCGAGACGACCACCGACGACCCGTCGGGGGTCGCGTACATGTCGTCGACCAACTGGTCGTGGCCCTCGCCGACGCTGCTGCGGATCCCCAGGAAGTAGATCAGCCGGACGGGGTCGGCCTTGATCTCGGCCAGCCGCTCGGCCCTGTCCGGGACGACGTCGATCCGCCCGATCCTGCGGAAGTCGCCGGTGGACTCGATGACATCGGCGGTGCCGTCCCAGTTGTTGCCGACGAACAGCACCTCCCGCAGCCCGGCGGGGGAGTGCGTGCCCGCCGCGCCGGGGGACGCGTGCGCCGGGCCGGCGAGGGCGAGGGCCAGGGCGGCGGCCGCGGCGGCGGTCACCGAGCGGAAGTGCCGGGATGGGGTGGCGGGCATGTCGGACTCCTCTGATGTGAGCATGCCAATTCGATGGACGTGAGCCTTGTTCAACTACGTTTACTTACTGGAAAGTAAGGATCGGCCGTCCTTCTCCACAAGGCCGCGTACGCGACAAAAATCGGGCCGGCCGCGGCGCGGAAGCGCGGTGGCCGCCGGGGCGCGGGCCGGAAGCGCGGGACACCGCGGTGCCCGGCACGCCGTCATGGCATGATCCATATCCCTTACCGATCGGTCACGCATAGGGTCGGCAGGGACGGAGAGCGGTCGATGAGGTGGAAGGAAGGGGCAGCGTCATGGCGCAGGAAGTACGCGGCGTGATCGCGCCGGCCAAGGACGAGCCGGTGCGCATCGAGACGATCGTCGTGCCGGACCCGGGGCCCGGCGAGGCCGTGGTGCGCGTCCAGGCATGCGGGGTGTGCCACACCGACCTGCACTACAAGCAGGGCGGCATCAGCGACGACTTCCCGTTCCTGCTCGGCCACGAGGCCGCGGGCGTGGTGGAGTCGGTGGGGGCGGGTGTCACGGACGTCGCCCCCGGCGACTTCGTGATCCTGAACTGGCGCGCGGTGTGCGGGAAGTGCCGCGCCTGTCTGCGCGGCCGGCCCTGGTACTGCTTCGACACCCACAACGCCGAGCAGAAGATGACCCTCCTGGACGGCACCGAACTCTCGCCCGCCCTCGGCATCGGCGCCTTCGCCGAGAAGACCCTCGTCGCCGCCGGGCAGTGCACCAAGGTCGACCCGGCCGTCTCCCCGCAGGTCGCCGGGTTGCTGGGCTGCGGTGTGATGGCCGGCATCGGCGCGGCGATCAACACCGGCGGCGTCGGCCGGGGCGACACGGTCGCCGTCATCGGCTGCGGCGGCGTCGGGGACGCGGCCGTCGCCGGCTCCCGTCTGGCCGGTGCGGCGAAGATCATCGCGGTCGACATCGACGACCGCAAGCTGGAGACCGCCCGCGCCATGGGCGCCACCCACACCGTCAACTCCCGCGAGACCGACCCGGTGGAGGCGATCCGCGAAGCGACCGGCGGTTTCGGCGCCGACGTCGTCATCGAGGCGGTCGGCCGCCCGGAGACCTACCGGCAGGCGTTCTACGCCCGCGACCTGGCCGGCACCGTCGTCCTCGTCGGCGTCCCCACCCCCGAGATGAAGCTCGAACTGCCCCTCCTGGACGTCTTCGGGCGCGGCGGCTCCCTGAAGTCCTCCTGGTACGGCGACTGCCTGCCCTCCCGCGACTTCCCCATGCTGATCGACCTGCATCTGCAGGGCCGCCTCGACCTCGCCGCGTTCGTCACCGAGACGATCGCGCTGGACGAGGTGGAGAAGGCGTTCGAGCGGATGCACGCCGGCGACGTCCTGCGCTCGGTGGTGGTGCTGTGATGACCGCGCGCGTCGAACGCCTCGTCACCTCCGGCCAGTTCACCCTCGACGGCGGCACCTGGGACGTCGACAACAACGTCTGGATCGTCGGCGACGACCACGAGGCCGTCGTCATCGACGCCGCCCACGACGCCGACGCCATCGCCCGGGCCGTCGGCGACCGCCGCCTGACCGCGATCGTGTGCACCCACGCCCACAACGACCATGTGAACGCCGCCCCCGCCCTGGCCGACCGCACCGGCGCGGTCATCTGGCTGCACCGCGACGACCTGCCGCTGTGGCAGCGGACCCACCCGGACCGGCTGCCCGACGCCTGGCTCTCCGATGGCCAGGTGATCGAGGCCGCGGGCGCCGACCTGACCGTCCTGCACACCCCGGGGCACGCGCCCGGCGCGGTCTGCCTGTACGACCCCGGCCTCGGCACCGTCTTCACCGGCGACACCCTCTTCGCCGGCGGCCCGGGCGCCACCGGACGCTCCTACTCCCACTTCCCGACGATCATCGACTCCATCCGCGACCGGCTGCTCACCCTGCCGCCCGACACCGAGGTCCGCACCGGTCACGGCGACTCCACCACCATCGGGGCCGAGGCACCCCATCTGGAGGAGTGGATCAGGCGCGGCCACTGACCCACGGCGGCCCGCCGCCACCCCCTCCATGACCACCGGCCCGTCCGTGGCCTCGCACGCCCTGTACGGCGCGAGGGCGGATCGCCGGTGAAAGGCGACAGAAGATGTCCGGTTTCCCGGGCAGTGTCGTCGGTGAGAGATCACGCACCGAACGACGGGAGGCCGGACATGTCACGTCCGCTGGAGGGCAAGGTCGCATGGGTCGCGGGGGCGACCCGGGGAGCCGGACGCGGCATCGCCGTGGAACTCGGGGCGGCCGGCGCCACCGTGTACGTCACCGGGCGCAGCACCCGCGCCCGGCGCTCGGAGTACGACCGCCCCGAGACCATCGAGGACACCGCCGACCTCGTCACCGAGGCCGGCGGCCACGGCGTCGCCGTGCCCGCCGACCACCTCGACCCCGACCAGGTCCGCGCGGTGGCCGACCGCGTCGCCCGCGAACAGGGCCGCCTGGACGTCCTGGTCAACGACATCTGGGGCGGCGAGACGCTGTTCGAGTGGGACACCCCGGTCTGGGAGCACGACCTCGACAAGGGACTCAGACTGCTGCGCCTCGCGGTGGACACCCACGCCATCACCAGCCACCACGCACTGCCCTTGCTGCTGCGGCGCCCCGGCGGCCTGGTCGTGGAGGTCACCGACGGCACCGCCGAGTACAACCGCGACAACTACCGCAACTCCTTCTACTACGACCTCGCCAAGGTGTCCGTGCTGCGCATGGCCTTCGCCCTCGGCCACGAACTGGGGCCGCGCGGCGCCACGGCCGTCGCGATCACCCCGGGCTGGCTCCGTTCGGAGATCATGCTCGACGTCTTCGGCGTACGCGAGGACAACTGGCGTGACGCCCTGGACCGCGTCCCGCACTTCGCCATCTCCGAGACGCCCCGCTTCGTGGGCCGTGCCGTCAGCGCCCTGGCCGCCGATCCGGACGTGGCCCGCTGGAACGGGCAGTCCCTCTCCAGCGGCGGCCTGGCCCAGGTGTACGGCTTCACCGATGTCGACGGCAGCCGCCCGGACGCCTGGCGCTACATCACCGAGGTGCAGGACGCCGGCAAGCCGGCGGACGTGACCGGCTACCGCTGACGGCGGCGGGTGCCGGACGCGCCTCCCCGGCCGGCCGCGCGCTCCGCCCGCATCCGGCACTCCGGCCCGCCCGCCGTGCACCGGCACGGCGGGCGGGGGAGGATGGCGTCAGCGGCTCCGCTCCGCCCGATCGCGGCGCCGGAAGGAGGCGACGATGCTGCGGACGCGGCTGTGCGACGTGCTCGGTGTCGAACTCCCCGTGATCGGCGCTCCGTACGGGCCGTATGAACAGGTCGGGCTCGCCGCGGCCGTGTGCCGTGCGGGGGCCCTCGGCAGCCTGGGCACGGCGGTGCGCCCGCTCGCCGACCTGCGGCGCCAGTGGGCCCGGATGCGGGAGCTGACCGACCGGCCCTTCGCCGTCAACCACACCCTGCGCCCCCTGGACGAGGAGGCGTTCCAGGCGACCCTGGACGACCGGCCGGCCGCCGTCTCCTTCCACCTCGGAGTTCCCGGCGACCTGGTGGCGCGCGCCCATGACGCGGGCATCCGCTGGATCCAGCAGGTCATGGACGTCCGGCAGGCCGAGCAGGCCGTCCGCGCGGGTGCGGACGTCATCGTCGCCCAGGGCGGCGAGGCGGGCGGCCAGGGCGGTGAGGTGGCCACCATGGTGCTGGTCCCGCAGGTCGTGGACATCGCGGGGGACATCCCCGTCGTCGCCGCGGGCGGGATCGCCGACGGCCGGGGGCTGGCGGCGGCGCTCGCCCTGGGCGCCCAGGGCGTGGCCCTCGGCACCCGGCTGCTGGCGTCGGCGGAGATGAACATCGCCGAGGAGTGGAAGAACCGGATCGTCGCCGCCGATGCGCGCGACACCGTCAAACTGGCCCACAGCGACAGGTTCATGCCACCGTTCTCCCGGCCCGACGCCTACGGCTTCCCCCGGTCGCTGCGGACGCCCTTCCTCGAGGAGGCGGAGGAGCACCCCGAGCGGGTGCGGCCCGCCGAGGCCGGTCCCCGCATCGTGGAGGCCGTGCTCGGCGGACGCGGTCACGAGTTCCTCCCCTTCACCGGGCAGTCCGCCGCCCTCGTCCACGACATCCTTCCGGCGGCCGGGATCGTGCGGGGGATCGTCGAGGAAGCGGAGGCGATCCTGCGCCGGACCGCCGACGCCTGCACACGCGGTGCCCCGCGCTGACCGGTCCGGCTCACGGGCCGCGACCACACACCCGCGGCCGTACCGGTGGCGCCGAAGGACGTGATCAGCAACACGGTCCGATATGCCCGATTAGCTCGTGATTACTCACAGCGCCTTCACTTTCGGCGCCGTATGCTTCACAGCATGTCCACCACTGTTGAACCCTCCTCCGAGCGATCGGCTGCCGAGGTCAACGAGGAGATCCGGGCCCTGTGGCTCCGGTCGGGCGGGACACTGAGCGTCGAGCAGCGCGAGGAGTACCAGCGGCTCGTGATGGAGTGGGCCGCCGCGGCCCCGGACCCGGAGCAGGCCGCCTGACTCCGCCGTATCCGCCCGGCGCATTCGCAACCCGCTCCGGGGCACCAGAGATCGAATGGGTGCCCTTCTCGCACTGACCTCGGCCGTCTGCTACGGCCTCGTCGACTTCGCCGGCGGCCTGCTGTCCCGGCGCGTCCACTTCACCGCCGTCTCCTTGCTCGGCCAGCTCGGCGGGCTGCTGCTCGCCCTCGTGGCCGCGCTCGCCGTCCCCGCCGGTGCCCCGCACGCGCCGGACCTGCTGTGGGGCGCGCTGTCCGGCGTGGGCAGCGGCACCGCCATGCACTTCCTCAACCGCGGACTGAGCCGCGGCGCGATGAGCGTCGTCGTCCCGGTGAGCGCCGTCACCGGTGTCGCGCTGTCCGTG
Organism: Streptomyces harenosi; assembly: GCF_011008945.1. Classification (GTDB taxonomy): domain Bacteria; phylum Actinomycetota; class Actinomycetes; order Streptomycetales; family Streptomycetaceae; genus Streptomyces; species Streptomyces harenosi. The sequence continues at coordinate 2,710 of NZ_WYCT01000023.1, read as the reverse complement.
CTGTGCGGCGTGCTCGTCCTCGGCGACCGTCCCGGCCTGACGGCCTGGGCGGGCATCGCCGTCACCGTCCCCGCGCTCTGGCTGGTCTGCGGGCCCGGCCCCGGTGGCCCGGGCCCCGCCGTCGCCGACGGCCTGCTCGCCAGCGCCGGTGTCGCCGTCCAGTACCTCGCCCTCGGCCAGGCCGGACCCGGCAGCGGGCTGTGGCCCGTGGTCGCCGGACGCGTCGCCGCCGTACTGCTGCTGCTCCCCGGCGGGATGCGCCACCCCGGGCGCCTGCGGCTGCCGCCCCGGCAGACCGCCCAGGCCCTCCTGATCGGGGCGGGCGCCGCGCTGGGCCTGATCCTCTATCTGCTCGCCGCCCAGCGGCAGCTCCTGGCGGTCGCCGTGGTGCTCGCCTCCCTCTATCCCGCCTTGCCGGTCGTGCTGGGGGTGGCCCTCCTGCGCGAGCCGGTCACCGGGCGGCAGGTGGCCGGCCTGCTGGGCGCGGGGGCCGCCACGGTGCTGCTGACGCTGGGCTGACCAGGGCGGCCGTACGCGGCGGAGCGTGCCGCCCCGCGCCGCACCGAACCGGAAGACGACGCCCCCGCGGGGGTGCCGGTGCCGTTTCCCCGGTCCCGCACAGCCCTTATCTTGTGCCCCATGACCCGTACCCCGCAGCACCGGAGCGGCGAACCCGATCCCCTGCGCGTCCTCACCCTCGACCGGCTCAAGCGCCGCACGAGCATGAAATGGCGCACCTACCCCGAGGACGTACTGCCGCTGTGGGTGGCCGAGATGGACGTACCGCTCGCCGAGCCGGTCGTACGCGCCGTCACCGACGCCCTCCGTCTCGGCGACACCGGCTACCCCGCCGGCACCGCCTACGCCGAGGCGCTGGCCGCCTTCGCCGCCGAGCGGTGGGGCTGGGGCGGGCTCGCCGTGGAGCGCACCGCGGTCGTGCCCGACGTCATGCTGGGCGTGGTGGAGATGCTCAAGCTGGTCACCGGGCCCGGCGACCCGGTGGTGGTCAACCCGCCGGTGTATCCGCCGTTCTACCAGTTCGTCGAGCACCTGGACCGGCGGGTGGTCGAGGCGCCGCTCGGCGCGGACCTGCGCATCGACACGGAGGTGCTCGAAGAGGCCTTCCGGCACGCCGCCGGGGCCGGCGGTCGCGCCGCCTACCTGCTGTGCAGCCCCCACAACCCGACCGGAACCGTCCACACCGCGACCGAACTCGCCACCGTCGCCGCCCTCGCCGAGCGGTACGGCGTCCGGGTCGTCGCCGACGAGATCCACGCGCCGCTCGTCACCGGCGGCACGCCGTTCGTGCCCTACCTGAGCGTGCCCGGCGCGGAACGGGGCCTGGCGCTGATGTCGGCGTCCAAGGGCTGGAACCTCGCCGGGCTCAAGGCCGCGCTCGCCCTGGCCGGGCCCGGGGCCGGGGCCGACCTGGCCCGGATGCCCGAAGAAGTCGGGCACGGTCCGAGCCACCTCGGCGTCATCGCCCACACCGCCGCGCTGCGCGAGGGCACCGCCTGGCTGGACGCGCTGCTGGCCGGTCTCGCCGGCAACCGGCGGCTGCTCACCGGCCTGCTGGCCGAGCACCTGCCCGGCGTCGCGCACCTGCCCGGCGAGGCGACCTACCTGGCCTGGCTGGACTGCCGCGCGCTCGGCCTCGGCGACGACCCGGCGGAGACGTTCCTGAACCGCGGGCGGGTGGCGCTCAGTTCGGGGATCCCCTTCGGCACGGGCGGGGCCGGCCATGTGCGGCTCAACCTGGCGACCTCGCCGGAGGTGCTCGCGGAGGGCGTACGGCGGATGGCGGCGGCACTGCGGTGACGAAGGGGCCCGGCGGCCCCGCGAGGCCCCGGCCGCCGGCCGGCTGCCACCGCGTGCCCCGGCGGTGCCGGCTGCGGCCGGCCGCTCGTCAGGTCCAGGCCCGGTAGGGCTCGTCGGCCAACTGGAACACCGGCTCGCCCCGTACCGGGTCCTTGGCCGTGGACAGCCGTACCCGGTCCCCGCTGTGGATCCCGATGGGCGGGCCCATCACCCTGCCCCGCACCACGAAACCCTCGGCCATCTCGATCAGGGACACGTTGCGCGCGGCGGGGGTGTTGCGGTGCACCACCGTGGAGTGGCGCACGGTGCCCGTGCCCTCGCTGCGCTCGGTCCGCAGCTCGCTGCCCCGGCAGACCGGACACAGCACCCGGTGGTACATCGCGGTGCCGCACCAGGTGCAGCGCTGGAACAGGATGGCCTCGGTGCCCGGGATCCCGGGTTCCAGGACGTCCGTCGCGGAGCCGGCTGCCTGCTGGACGGCGGTTCCTGAGGGGTGGTACACGCTGTCAACTCCCTGCACTCGGCCGGAAATCCCACGTGCCCGGTCACCGTGCCACCGCGCACGCCGACAGGTTATGGCACTCAGTGCCACACGTAAAGGCACTCCGTACCCTCAGGGTCCGGCCGGATGGCACTCGGCGCTCCCCGGCGGGGAACCCGGGCGCCTCCGGCGGGCGCCCGGTGCTCCCGGCGGGGGAGGGCGGCGCTTGTGGCGGGACACACGGTGCCCGCCTCGCCCGCGCGGCACGGCCAAGCCGTGCCCCGGCCCGGGGAGCGCCGCCCGCGGGGCCGCTCACCGCCCGCCGCGATCCGGCACCTCCCGCTCGCATACGATCGTGCGCCGTCGTCACCGAGCCGTTCGCCCCGAGGAGCCCCGCATGCCGCCCGCCCG